>JBHGBF010000001.1:0-122265 GCA_041946865.1 Acidobacteriota bacterium
GGGGCATGCTGAACTCCAAAGGCGCCTGCCGCTTCGCTCGCAGAAAACTGAGCGGTTACGGCACTACAAACTTCGAGGCTGACCCGAACTGATCACCGGAACGCCCGCATATCTGGCGCCCGAAGCAGCCCTGGGTGATGCCGACGTTGATTCAAGAGCCGACATCTACTCCATGGGCTGCACCGCGTATTGGCTTCTGACCGGGGCCCCGGTTTTCGAGGGGAGACCCATGGAAGTCATCCTCAAGCAGGTGAATGAGGCGCCCGTCCGACCCTCGGAACGCTACCCGGGGCTCTCGGTTATCCTTGCATTAGAGGAGATCGTCCTGGAGTGCCTCGAGAAAGATCCCGCGAGGCGTCCCCAGTCGGCTGCCGCGGTGGCCAAACGACTGCGCGGGATGCAACTGCCCGATCCCTGGACGTTTGAAAAAGCCGCAGTCTGGTGGGAGGAGTACGACCCAGTTGCAGAGACGCAAGGCCAGGCCGACCTCCTGACCGAAGAGACGATCCCGAACCGAGACAAAACCCACGTTAGTGCCTTCTAGCCTGGGCGGGATAGAATCGGGGAACTCCCGCAGGCAGCGCTTCTGAAGCGGCGTAAGCATGCCTTCCGGGCGCGTCTTAAGGCGACTCCCGCTTCGCTGTGCGCCGCGTGGGGTTCGCAAATTGGCTATTCCTTTGCGCAAACTGGCGTTGCCTGGTCTCGGGCGTTGTAGTAACACTTTGAGGCTGCGTGCGCGGGTCCGCATGCGACTCCAGTTCCGGCGCTCGCTCCGCGGACTCCAGGAGAACGACCATGATTCCTTTTGCTTTCCGACGACGCTGGTTCTTCGCGGGACTGATTTTGACAGGCGTCTTAGTCATGCCCGCTTTCGGCCAATCCCAAGCCCGAGCCTGGGAAGAACCGCTGGTCCTTCCCACTTACGCGGTGAATGCGCCTGACCACAATCCGAGGTTCTATTCAGGGCGCGCTTACCAGGGCGCTCAAGGACGCGTCTACCCTTACGCCATGATCGACGATCTGACCGACAATCGGGTGGAGAAGACATACAGGGCGGTCTACCTCGAAAACGAATACATCAAGGTCTGCATTCTCCCGGAGCTTGGAGGCCGCGTGCTTTCCGCCGTGGACAAGACCAACAACTACGACTTCTTTTACAAGCAGACGGTGATCAAGCCTGCGCTGATCGGCATGATCGGGGCGTGGATCTCCGGCGGGATCGAATGGAACTTCCCGCATCATCACCGTCCGAGCGTGTTCATGCCGGTGGACTACACCTTCGAGAACCATCCTGACGGGAGTGCCACGGTCTGGGTCGGAGAGATGGAAATCCGGCATCGCATGCGCTGGACGGTAGGGCTCACTATCTATCCCGGGAAGTCTTACCTCGAGGCCACCTTACGGCCGATCAACCGCACGCCTTTCGTCCAGAGTTTTCTGTTTTTTGCGAACGCCGGGACGCACGCCAATGAGAACTATCAGGTCTTCTTTCCCCCCAGCACCGAATACGTGACTTACCACGGCAAGAACCAGTTCACGGAATGGCCGGTCACCCACGCCGTTTTCAACGAGATCGACTACCGGCAGGGCGTCGACCTGAGCTGGTGGAAAAACCATCCCGAATGGACCTCGATGTTTGCCTGGAATTACCAGGACGACTTTTTCGCAGGCTACGACCACGGGAAGCAGGCCGGCACGGTCAGCGTGGCGAACCACCATGTGGCCCCGGGCAAGAAGTTCTGGGAGTGGAGCGCAGGGACCCGCGGCGTCCTGTGGGACCAGATCCTGACTGAAAAGGACGGTCCGGAGCTCGAGCTGATGACCGGGGCCTATTCCGACAATCAGCCGGACTACAGCTGGCTTCAGCCGCTTGAATCGAAAATTGTCCGGCTCTACTGGTTTCCGATCCGCCGGCTTGGCGGCGTCAAGTATGCCAACCTCGAAGGCGCCCTGAACTTCGAGCTCAGACCGAACGGCAAGGCCAGAATTGCGGTCAACACGGTGGCGGCTCATCAGGGCGCAATCGTTTCCCTGAGAGCCGGGGAACCGATCCTCTTTTCCCGCAGGACCGAAGTCAGTCCGGGCCAGCCGTTCCTGGCGGAAGTCGATGTGCCTGCCGGGATCCCAGCGGAAACGATGAGGGTTTCTGTGACGGACGCTCAGGGGAGGGAACTCCTCGCTTACCAGGAGAAGAAGAAGCCGGGTGAGCCAATGCCGGATCCGGTCACCCCCCCTGCGTCTCCGAGCGAGATCAAGACGGTGGAGGAGCTGTACTACGCGGGGCTGCGCCTCGAGCAGTTCTTCAATCCGGCCCTCGAGCCCGATGCGTACTACCAGGAAGCTTTGAGACGGGACCCGGAAGACTCCCGGGTCAACCTGGCCCTTGGAATCCGGAATTTCAAGCGCGGGTTGTTTGAAGACGCCGAGCAAAAATTCCGGACGGCGCTCAGACGCCCGACTCACAACCTCACCAGCCCGCGTGACGGAGAAGCGCTTTATTACCTCGGCCTGGTTCTCCGCTTTCAAGGAAAGGACCGCGAGGCCGTCGAGCCGCTCTTCAAGTCCACCTGGAGTTTCGCCTTTCATTCGCCGGCCTACCACCAACTAGCGGAAATCAGCGCCCGAGAAGGCAATCTTGAAGAGGCGCTCGACCACGTCAATCGCGCCTTGGCGACTAACCAGTGGAGCGGAAAGACCGCGGATCTGAAGGCGGCGCTGCTGCGGCGTGCCGGAAAACCGGCCCAGGCCATCGACATCACGAACACGGTTTTGCGGGACGATCCGTTGGACTTCTTTGCCGGTTATGAGAACTACCTGGCCCAAAAGGCCGTGAACAGCCCGGATGCCGGCGGCCAGCTCAAGAAGCTGCAGACCTTGATGCGTGGTGAAGTCCAGTCCTACCTCGAACTGGCTGTCGACTACGGGCATGCCGGGTTTTGGGACGAAGCGATTGCGGTCCTTTCGCTGCTTCCCAGGTCCGGATCTCAGGAGCCGGCCGGTGCCGCCATGGTGGACTACTATCTCGGACATTTCTGGGGAAAGAAGGGGGACCGGGCAAAGCAGCTCGAGCTTTTCAGGAAGGCCGCCCAAGACGACCCGCGGTTTGTCTTTCCCTTCCGGTTGGAGTCAATAGCCGTCCTGAAAGAGGCGCAGGAGGTTAATCCGCGAGACGCCCGGGCGCCTTACTATCTCGGCAACCTGCTGTTTGACGAGCAGCCGGCGGCCGCCCTGAAGGAATGGGAGCGATCGCGTGCGCTTGATCCGGCCTTTGCGACTGTCCATCGCAATCTGGCCATCGCCTATCAGCAGGTCGAGCGGGACATCCCGAAGGCGGTTGCCAGCATGGAAAAAGCGGTTGAGCTTGACCCGGCCGATGCGCGGCTGTTTTACGAGGTGGATGTGCTCTATGAGAGGGCGGGAACGGCGCACTCCAAGCGGATCGAGATTCTGGAAAAGAACCGTGCGACGGTCGACAAACGGGATGATTCGGCCTCACGTCTGGTCCTGCTTTATGTTCAGACGGGCAGATACGACGAAGCCGCGCGGCTGCTGGCCGAGCGTCACTTTAACGTCTGGGAAGGCAGCCTGGGGCTGCGCGGGGCGTACGAAGATGTCTATCTGCTGAAGGGGCTGTCGCGCTTCCGTGCTCGGGACTATCGGGGTGCGCTGGCCAACTACGAGAAGGCCCTCGAATTCCCCTTGAATCTCGAGAATGCCTGGCCGTACCGAGGCGGCCGGATGCCCGTCATCTACTACTTCATCGGCACTGCCCACGAGGCCCTGGTCGAGAACCAGAAAGCCAAGGAAGCCTACACCCAGGCGGTCGAGGCGAAACAGCGGGAGGAGTGGTCCGACCTCAGGTATTACGAGGCCATGGCGCTTAAGAAGCTGGGGGCGCTGGACAAGGCAGAAAGCCTTCTCGCCGGTCTCATGAGCTTTGCCTCGATCGAGCCCGGCTCCGGGGTGGACTTCTTCTCCAAGTTTGGTGAGCGCGAGCCGCTGAACGTCAGGCAAGCCCGTCTTCATTACCTGCGCGGCCTCGTTCACCAGGGGCGGGGGAATACGGCCGGCGCAAAATCCGAGTTTGAGAAAGCCCTGGCCCTGGACATCAACCAGCTGTGGGCGCGAGTGGGCCTGGAGGAGGCAGCCGGTTCAGGGTCGGAGTGAGGGGCCCTGATTATAATCAGCCCGCGGGGGCCCCGCCCCCAGGCGGAGTTTCCCGAGCAGCCGGCAAACTTAATCGTGGTTCTGCGGTCCGGAAAACCCCGCCTGCCGGCGAAACAAACAGAATGTGGCCTTGCCGTTAGAGCTTCTTGGGAGGCTTCAGGACCATCAGATGTACGCCCGGCTGAGGATCTCGGCAGCCGTCGGGTCGATCTGCTCCTTGCGGCGGACCTCGTCAAAGAGCGCGAGCAGGTCATTAGCCCGAAGGCGGCGCTTCTCGTCCCCCCGGAAGTCATAGATGACCTTCCCCTTGTTCATCATGATCAGGCGGTCTCCCAGGTTGACGGCCTGCTGCATGGAGTGTGTCACCATCAGGGTCGTAAGGTGGTCCTTCTCGATGACCTGCTCGGTCAGCTCGATAACCTTCTTGGCGGTTTTCGGATCCAGCGCCGCGGTGTGCTCGTCAAGCAGCAAAAGCTTTGGCTTCAGCCAGGACGCCATAAGCAGCGTGAGGGCCTGGCGCTGTCCTCCGGACAAGAGCCCGATCACGTTACTCAAACGATCCTCGAGCCCCATGTTCAGCTCGCGGATGCGTGCCTTGAATTCCTCGACTGCCTGCGAGCTGACCGCCCAGCCAAGCCCCCGCTTCTTTCCCCGAAGAGCCGCCAGCGCCAGATTCTCGGCAATTGACATGTCGGGGGCGGTGCCGCTGAAGGGGTTCTGAAAAACTCGGCCGATATAGCGGGCGCGCTGGTGCTCGGACCATCGAGTGACGTCCTTTCCGTCCAGGATAATCTGACCCGAGTTTACGGCCACAGCGCCGGCAACGGCGTTGAGCATGGTCGACTTGCCTGACCCGTTCGTCCCGAGGACGGCCACAAAGCTGCCCTCTTCGATGGTGAAGCTGACTCCCTGGAGAGCCCTCACTTCATCCGGCGTATCCGGGTTGAATGTCTTATAGATGTCGCGGACCTCAAGCATGGGCCTTCCTTTCCTTGATGCGCAGCCGGGAGAGAAGCCCCGGTAGAATCAGGGCGGCGAAAACGAACACGGCCGTAATCAGTTTCAAATCGTTCGGATTCATGCCCCACCGCAGAGCAATCGCCACGAGCAGGCGAAACAGGACCGACCCCATGATGGTTCCGGTAATCAGAAGCCCGACCGTCTTCACTCCCACCAGGCTTTCCCCGATGATCAGGCTGGCGATACCCCATACCAGCATCCCCAGGCCCATCTGGACGTCGGCAAAGCCCTGATACTGCGCCAGCAGGGCGCCGGCCAGGGCGATGATCGCGTTCGCCAGCGCCAGTCCGCAGACGATCATCAGGTTCGTGTTCACGCCGAGCGCTCGAATCATTTGCGGATTGTTCCCGGTCGCGCGCATCGCTGTCCCGAGGTTCGTCCTGAAGAACAGAAACAGGACCAGCCCTACGGCCACGGCAATCAGGAAGGAAAAGAGGACCACGGCCAGGTCCGTGCCCGCCACCGTCCAGCCGGCAATCCGGAGCGACTCGCCGAGAAAGCGCTTGCCGAAATCTTCGGCGTAGGAAGCGACGGTTCTCTCGGAGAGCAACGGGACGTTGCTGCGTCCCATGATATGCAGATTTACGGAATACAAAGCCGTCATGACCAGGATTCCGGACAGCAACTCGTTGATGCGGAAACGGGTGTGGAGAATGCCTGTTATGGCCCCTGCCAGCAACCCGGCCAGTCCGGCCAGCAGGGTAGCGGTCACGGGGTTGACCTGATTAACCAGCAGAGAGGCAGCCACGGCGGCGCCGAGCGTCACCGATCCCTCGGTCGTAATATCCGGAAAACTGAACACCCGAAAACTGACGTAAACGCCAAGAGCGAGCAGAGACAGGATAAATCCTATGGTCAGAGCTCCTATTAACACCGTCATCCTGCACCTCCCTTTTCCTGGACGAGCTCTGAAACCGGGCCTATCCAACACGTACCGCGGCTGAATTCGCTCTCGCCCACGCCCACGATATCGCGGTCATCATTGAGCAGGTGAAGGACGCTCAGAATCTGGCCGGCCTCAAAAAGCGTTCTGGCGATCTCATCCAGTTGGTCAATTCCTTTCTTGAGCGGACGATAGGGGAATACGGCCGTGTGAAAATGACCGTTGAGAGGGCTTCCCGGGGAAAGACTCCTCGTCAGGGCCGCCAGCGGGCCGTTCGACTGGCGGGTCAGCACTCCTGCCGCCAATATCAGGTGGCGCGAAAAGGCCCTTTCGGTCGTGAAGTTCATGCAATCGCGGACCTGAGGGAAGGCAAACGGAGAGGTTCCCGGCGAAACCGCGAAGGGGGAGCGGGTCAAGGCGGCCCCGACCAGCCCGGTTGCCTCCGCCACCATCACGATTCCGAGTGGATCGGCCGGCGCAACCTCACCGGCCAGGCTCATCAGTTCGCTCAGCGCCACCCCGGTTGTCCCCTCGACCGACTCGAATCGGAGCTGGTGTGTCATTGTCCCCTCAAAAGACAGGGCGTAGAGGACGTTTATCTGAGGAACCAGGGAGCCAGTCTGCAAGAGATAGTCGGGATGATTGGTTCCGTCCGTTGGAAGATAGGCGGCGCAGCCGGCCAGTGCCAGGAATTCGCCGAAGCGGTTCCGGCAGTCCTGGAAGCCCTGCCCAATCGCACCCAGTCCAAAACCGAAACGTCCGGATGGGTAGCTCTGGATCTTGCAGTCCTGCTCGGAGTAGCCGGCCCGGTGCAGGGGGCTCGGGTCGCCGGTCAGCAGACCTTTCAAGCCTCCCCTGCCAAGCGCAAACCAGGAACCAACGATGTTTCCCCGGCGGATTTCGGTCCCCCTGTCCTCAGCGCCCTCCGCGCCGGATTGGGGCACCCGGCACAGCAGTTGCGCCAGGCCGACCATTTCAAGGACCGCGACCACGTCCGAGGAGGGCTGCTCGACCGAAAGGCTCCCATTCAGTCCCGCCAGTTCCTTATAGAACTGCATCAGGACCCTGACTCCGGCGGAGCTGATGAAGCGCACGCCGGCCAGATTCAGCGTAATCCGGTACCGGCCGCGGTGAATCTCCTCGGTCAGAACCGAGCTGAGCTGATGTGACCAATACGAATCAATGCGGCCGGATAGCGTTAGCAGAAGTCCGTTCGCTAAATCGGACCGCTTGATCTCAAGTGAGTCTGGCATTAGTCCTCCCATACCCTTCGCCGCTCCTGAGGCGCGCAGGGTCCGCCTGCGGCCGTTTGCCCGGCGCCGTCCCGGAGCGCGAGTGAGTTAACCGCCGCAGATTTCGGCCCGTGCTCGAACGGCAGACGGGACCGCAATCTTCAGCTGCCTCGCTACACGTTCATTGATGTAGATTCGCGTCGTGCTTGGCGGAACAAAGGGGATCGTCGCCGGAGGCGTTCCCCTGGTGATGCGGAGCGCGATCTCAGCGCTTTGTCTGCCGCAATCGTAGTAGTCGCGGGCAACGCCGCCAAAGGCGTATCCCCTTTTCACGGGGTCGCTGCTCAAAGCCAGAACCGGCACGTTCGCCTTTCGGCACGCCTGCGCCAGGCTGGCGAAAGTTGTTCCGATCAAGTTGTCTGAAATCTGGCAGACGGCGTCGATGCGACTGCTGCAGAGCACTTCGGCGGCGTTCAGAACCTCGGAGCTCTGGTAGGCCGGGACGGCTTCAAGCGCCAGGCCCGCCCGTCCGGCCAGCTCGGCAAGTCTTTCTTTGTAGATCACCGAGTTGATCTCCGACGGCGTGTAGAGCGTGCCGATGCGCCTAGCTTTCGGGAGGGTCGCTTTGAGCAACTCGAGCAGGCCTTCGAAATCCGCTTCGGCCGAAACGCCGGTGAAGTTCGGCAGGTGGTCTGTGGAAGACTTGCCCGCTCCGGCGGCCACAGGGTCAGCCACACAGGTGAAGACCACGGCTGTCTCACGGACCTTTTTGACAGTCGCCTGCAGTGCCGGTGTGCAGATGGCGAAAATCACGTCGCGTTTCTCCGTCAGTGCATTGTCAACGATGCTGTTCAGCGTCCCGATGTCTCCCTGGGCATTGCGACGGACCATGGTGTAGTCTTTCGTCTCGACGAGTCCTGCCTGTTTCAGCCCGTCCAGAATGCCACGTTGCGACTCTTCGGCATGGAAGGAATCTACGTAGGAGATCATGTAGAGGTTGAGTCTTTTCCGATCCGCCGCAGAGGCCATGCGCCGGACTTCCTCGGGGAAGGCGAGCCCGAGTTTTGCTGCCTGGGCATCGTTCAGGACCACCTTCTTTTCCGCATAGTTCTCGATAGGAATCCCGCCCGGTTTCCTGCCCAGCAGGACTTGGGCAACCGGCCGTGCAGTCCGGTACCCGGTCTGGTACCAGCCGATCCCGACAGCCGCGACCGCTCCCCTGAACGTGAATTCCGGGTCGTTGATGAACAGAGGCAAGCGACGCTTGTCGGCGACTCGGGCAATGGCGTCCATGGCCTGCAGGGCAGTGTTGTCGCCGGTCACCCATAAAGCGTCAACGTTGCGTCCGGAGACGACGTCCGCGGCCTGGTAAACCTCGTTAGTCCCGGTCACCGTCACTTCTTCGAGGCGGATTCCGCGTTGCTGAAACAATCCGCGCGCCACGCTGATCACTTTCACCGAATTAGCTTCGGACGAGTTGTACAAAGTGCCGACCGACTTGATGCCAGGCTTGATCCTCAGCATGACATCGAGGGTGTCCTCAAGCGGCGGAAACGAACCGACTCCGGTAACGTGCGCCAGATGATCCGAAAAGGACTTTCCGGCGCCGGCGGCAATCGGGTCATAGACGTAGGTGAATACGACCGGCGTCTGGCGGACCCCCTTGCAGGCGGCGGCCAGGAAGGGCGTTGAAAGGGGGACAATGAGATCGAGAGAGCCGTCGTCAAGTGATTGCAGCACCGACGGGATCATGGGAATTTCGGCGTTGGCGTGCTTGAACGTGACCCGCAGGTTTCGGTCCTTGACGAACCCTTGCTCCGCCAGCCCGTCAAAGAGACCTTTGAAGACCATGTCGGCCCCTTCCTCAGGCGCGAAGTAGCCGATTCCCAGCTTGTAGACTCGTCCCGGTTCGGGCTTTTCAGAGGAGGCCGTTTGGCCGGCGTCTGGTTGGCGGTTGCCCCGGTCGCCGTAGAAAAGAATCGCCGAGGCGATAAGGATCAGGCAGAATCCGAGCGCCAGCCTGCGAAGAACAAAGAGTGGACCCATACTCAACTCCAGGGAGCGAAAACAAGCACAACAGATTAGGGGGGCTCAACCCTTCCACGGTTGCAGAGTATAAGCGAGTTGGAGGAGGGACGCCATATCGGACCACATCCTTTATCCTTTCCTCCGCCCTCGGTCGGGCACGCATCCGACGCGCTCCGCAAAAAGCGCTGCGCTTGCGGCTCCGTCGGGCTCTTTCTTCATCCTTCATCCTTCATCCTTCGGTTGCGCCTGTCCGGAGCCGTGGTAACATGAGCGCGTCCTTACCGGTCGCTGCACGGATCGAAAAAAATGAAGGAATCTGCGGTGCATCCGTCTAACAGGGTGGGAGATGAAGACGAGGAGTTGGTTCGAGGTTGTCAGAGAGGCGACTCCCGATGTCTCGAGATCCTCGTCAACAGCCACCTTCGTATGGTGTTGAGCATTGCGTGCAGGTTCGCTGATGACTATGCCGAGGCCGAAGATCTGTGTCAGGAAGTTTTCTGTAAGGTCACTCAGAAGATCGGCGGGTTTCGCGGCGAGTCGAAGATCAGGACCTGGGTTTACTCGACGGCTGTCGCGCACTGCATCGATCACCGGCGAAGGAAGCGTCTTCCAGTGGAGTCCCTGGAGACTGACGCGGCGAGACCCAGCGTGCCGGGCATCGAGGACCCCGAGAAGTCGGTCCTGGTGCTCGAGCGCGCTGCGGCGGTTCACACGGCGGTGAACAGTTTGCCGGATGAGCTGAAAGCCGTGGTTCTTCTGCGCGATTTCGAGGATCTGTCTCATCAGGCGATCGCGCAGCAGCTGGGAATCCCGGAAGGCACCGTCTGGTCGCGGCTTCACCGGGCCAGAATGGTTCTGCGCGATAAACTCTCCCATTTACTTTGAGGCGTTGTATGAGTCAGGGAGACTGTGTGCGGGTTCAGACCGCGCAGCTTCGGATCCAAAAGGCGGCACGAAAGGGTATTTTGCCGCTGGATCTGGAGCGGCTGATCGCAATTCTGCGGGCAACCGACAGTACGCTCCCGATCGGCCTGAACCAGGCGGAACGGCTGTTGATTGCCGCTCATCTGGAGACGTGTGATACGTGCCGGTCCTTTTGGCAGGAGCAGCTGAAGCTCAGCGACTTGTTGGGTGACGCAGGTTTCGATCTGCCGCCGGAGGCAACCCAGCTGGAGACGGCCCGACTGCAGCGGCGGGTGCTTGAGCTCACCTCGGCGGCCTTCGAGTCGACGAAGCCGCGAGTGACAGCCAGATTCGAAGACTACTTGACGGAGAAGAGGGAGGTCCGTGTGTCCAGCCAATTCAAAACAAAAAGAATGGTTCTCGTAGCGGCCGGCGTCTTGATTGTGGTGCTCGGCGTTGTCTACTTTTCATTCCTGTACCCGCCGGTCGACCGGGAGGACGTGCAGGGAGCGATCGGAAGAAGAGACGTCTATCGAGACACGAACGTGACCGAGAAGGACGTGGCCGCCACGTCCGGTCCCGGTGGGCCGTCTTACGCGGGGCTCGTCGAGTTTCTCAAGAGCCCCGAGTTCAAGGCGCTGACCAGCAATAGCAATTATCAGGGCCTGGTCAGCAATCAGACGGCTTTCAGTCAGCTGGCTACTAACAGCAGCTTTCAGGCGTTGTGCAACCAGATCGTTGGGACCCAGGGAAGCGGGCTTGTGAATTCGTTTATAGTCCTGATCAGCAGCGGCCTGGCCCAAAACAGCGCTTTCCATCAGCTGTTTCAGAGCCAGCAGTTCCAGCAGGCGGTTGGCGCAGCCTCCAACTATAACGAGCTGGTCAATAGCCTCGCCTCCAGCTCCGCCTTTCAGTCACTGGCCCAGAACAGTCAGTTCCACCAGCTGATGAACAACTCGTCCTTCTACTCGTTTGTTCATCAGAACGCGAGCGCGCTGATCGACCTTTCTTCCATGGTTAACAATTCTGCATTCCAGCAGCTGGCGCAGAACGCGAACGGGATGCAGAGCGTGCTGCAAAACAGCGCCTTCAACTCGCTCCTCAATAACCAGTCGTTTCAGTTCCTGAGCGTGGTCTCCAACCTGCAGAGCAATTCGGCCTTTCAGGGCCTGATCGTGGACAGCAACTTCATCGGGCTCGTCAACAGCTCCGAATTCCAGCAACTGGCCGGCAATCAGCTGTTCCAGCAGCTCTTGCAGGATTCCAATTTCCAACAGATCATATTGAGCCAGGAGCAGGGCAGCCTGGCGAACAATAGCCAGTTCAGCCAACTGATCAACTCGGCCCAGTATCAGAGCCTGGCGACCAACAGCCAGTTCCAGAGTCTACTCAATAACGGCTACTTCACCGCTCTGCTGAACAATTCCCAATTCCAGAACCTGATGAACAATAGTCAATTCGCCTCGTTTCTGGGGAACTCGTTGCTGACGAATTACGCGAGCAGCGCCAACGGCATGCAGAATATGCTCCAGCAAAGCCATTTGCTGGGCACAAACTTGTCTCAGCAGCTTGTATTTTGAAGACAGCGCCGCGAGCGGACGTTTTTTGGCCTGGCGACCCGGCTATGGCTCTCGTTGGGAGACGCAGACAAGCGACTCTCAGGAGGCGGGCCGGGTCGATCCGCAAAAAAGCTTCGCTCGTGGCGGTGTGAATGCCTCGGATTTCGATTATCATGCGGGTTTGCATGGCGCTCCTACGAAAACTCTCCTTCTTGCTCCCAGTTGCGGCACTCCTCACCCCGCCCGGTTTCGCACAGCTGAAAAGCGAGGAAACCGATCGCCTGAGACTGATCTATTACGATCCGAATCACGTTTACCTGCTATCCCACCTCGAGCGGTGCTTCGAAAACGCGCTGCGCTTTCACAGCCGCCTCTTTGACTACACTCCGCTCGAGAAGCAGACGATCCTTCTTGAAGACTTCGGCGACTACGGGCATGGAGGGGCGATTGCCTTTCCCAAGAACCTGGTCAAGGTCGGTATCGCCCCATTCAGTTATACGTTTGAGACCATGCCGGCCAACGAGCGGATGAACTGGATCATGAATCACGAACTGGCCCATATTGCCGTCTCGGATCGAACGGCTGGTTCGGACCGGTTTTTCCGGCGCTTGTTTCAGGGAAAGGTCACGCCCGACGCCGAAGACCCGGCATCGATGATCTACAGTTACCTTTCGACTCCACGGGCCTATTCTCCCCGCTGGTACCACGAAGGCATCGCGGTGTTCCTGGAAACCTGGATGTCGGGAGGGCTCGGGCGGGCGCTGGGAGGCTATGACGAGATGGTGTTCCGCGCCATGGTTCGCGAGAACACGCACATCTACGACTATGTGGGGCTGGAATCGGAGGGCACATCGATCGACTTTCAGGTGGGGGTGAACTCCTACCTTTACGGGACGAGGTTTTTCACCTATCTGGGCAGCAAGTACGGACCGAACAAGCTGATTGAGTGGGTGAAACGGACCGATGGCACCAGGCGGTATTTCTCCTCTCAATTTCGGCAGGTATACGGCCTGCCGCTTCAAGAGGCATGGGGCGAGTGGATCCGCTTTGAGCATGAATGGCAGGATGCCAACCTGGCCTTGATCAGGCAGTACCCCGTGACTGCCCCCGTCCGGCTGCCGGCGCAGGTGCTCGGCTCAGTCTCCCGGTCCTACTACGACGCCAAGACGGGGGAGATCTATCTGGGGGTCCGCTATCCGGGACAACTGGCGCATCTGGCGGCCCTGAACCCGGCGACGGGGAGGCTGGAAAGGCTGGCCGACATCAAGGGCGCCGGGCTCTATTACGTGACCTCGCTCGCCTTTGACCCGGTCTCGCAGGTCCTTTTCTTCACGACTGACAATAACAACTGGCGCGACCTGAATCTGCTGGATCGGAAAACCGGTGAGTCCCGGCGAGTGATCAAGGATTTCCGGGTGGGAGATCTTGCGTTCAACCGCGCCGACAAATCGCTCTGGGGGGTCAGACATCACAACGGACTCTCAACCCTTGTCCGGGTGGTTCCTCCCTACCGGTTCTGGAGCGGCGTGTACGAATTTCCCTACGGCAAGGACCTGTTTGACATCGATATTTCGCCGGACGGTCAATGGCTGACGGCTTCGCTGGTTGAAGTGACGGGGATGCAGAAGCTGGTCAGGTTCAGTGTGTCGGCGCTTTTGAAAGGGGAAGGCGCCTTCGAAGTTCTCCACGATTTCGAATACAGCTCTCCCGCCAATTTTGTCTTTTCTCCGGACGGCCGGTTTCTGTTCGGCACCTCGTATTACACCGGAGTCTCCAACGTCTTCCGCTATGAATTCGCGACCAAGACCATGGAAGTGACGAGCAACGCCGAGGCCGGTCTCTTCCGGCCGCTCCCGCTTCCCGATGGCCGGCTGCTGGCTTTTGAGTACACTGCTACGGGGTTCCTCCCCGGCTTCGTGCCAACCGAGCCTGTGAACGATGTGGCGGCGGTCAAGTACCTCGGACAGCGCGTCGTCGAAAAGTACCCGCTTGTGAAGGACTGGAAACTTTCCTCGCCGGCCTTAATCGACGCCGAATCGAACAGGAAGCGCGAGAGTTACAGCCCGGTACGCAGCACCCGTCTGGTCTCCGCTTACCCGATCGTGCAAGGGTACAAAGACTCGACGGCGGTCGGGATGCGGTTTAACTTTTCCGACTCAATCTGGCTCAGCCGTCTGGACGGCACGGTCTCCTGGTCGCCCTCGCCCGAATTGCCGGCCAAGGAGATGATCCATCTTGGCCTGAATTATCACTATTGGAACTGGACCGTTTCCGGCGGCTACAACGCGGCGGATTTTTACGACCTGTTTGGCCCGACGAAGACCAGCCGGAAAGGCTACTCGCTGCGGGTGGAGCACCGGAAAAACCTGCTGTTCGACACGCCGCGCACGCTCGACCTGGAATGGAGCGCCGCCGGTTACGGCGGCTTGGACCGGCTGCCCGAGTACCAGAACGTGGTTGCGCCCTTCGACCGCTTTCTTGCCTTCCGGGCCGGGCTCAACTACTCGTTTCTGCAGAAATCGCTCGGCGCCGTCGAAGACGAAAACGGGCTGAAATGGCAGCTGGTCTCCAAAGCGAACTACGTGAACTCGAGCCTGTACCCGCGCGTATACGGTAGCGCCGCCTACGGCTTTCTGCTGCCCCTTCACAACTCGCCCGTCTGGCTTCACGGCTCCGCCGGCAAGTCTTTCGGTGACCGAAACCAGCCTTTTGCCAATTTCTACTTCGGCGGTTACGGAAATAACTGGGTCGATCGGCACGAGATCAGTCGTTACCGTGAGTACTACTCTTTTCCGGGGGTCGAATTGAACGAAGTCGGCGGCACCAGTTTTGCCAAGGGAATGGTGGAATGGAATCTCCCGCCGGTCCGGTTCAAGCGGGCCGGAGTGGCCTCGCTGTACTGCAACTGGACGCGGCTTTCGCTGTTCTCCTCGGCTCTGGCCACCAATTTCGGCTCGGCTGCCGACCGGCGTCGCTTCGCGAACATCGGGGCCCAACTGGATTTTCGCGTCGTTCTCTTCTCGTACTTGAACTCGACTTTTTCCCTTGGATACGCGCTAGCCCGCGACGACAAGAAGAATAATTCGAGCGAGCTCATGATCTCCTTGAAACTCCTCTGAAACCTATGTCAGGCATCGTCGCGCTCCTCTCGCTGTCCTTCCTCTCGTTCGAAACCTGCCTGGCGCTTCTGCCGGTCCTCGTATTCCTTGGCGTCCTGGTCGTGCTTGACAGCTACAAGCTGGTGGCGTTTCATCGGATTCTGCAGACGATCGGTATCGGAGTTCTCTGTGCCCTGTGCGCCTTTGTCATCAATTCGGGCGGCTTCCGGATTTTCGGTTCTGACTCGAACGGTTACTTGCATTACGGCGTCCCCTTTCTCGAAGAACTCCTGAAAGCATCCTATGTTGTCTACCTGATCCGCAAACACCGTGTCGGCTTTCCGGTGGATGCCGCCATAGTCGGATTTGGGATCGGCGCCGGTTTCGCTCTGCAGGAGAATCTCCTGTACCTCAGCCTGCTAGGCGATGCCACAATGCTGACCTGGATCGTTCGGGGTTTCGGGACGGCCATTATGCACGGTGGGACAACCGCGTTTTTCGCGATTCTGGCGCATCACCTGGCGACCCGTGGCGAAGACCGCGGCTGGTGGGTTTTCCTGCCGGGACTCGGCCTGGCTTTGCTGATCCACTCGCTGTACAACCAGGCCGTTTTGTCCCCGGTGTTGATGACGGCGCTAATAGCTGCCACGGTCCCGGTGCTCCTGACGCTGGTCTTCGGCTGGAGCGAAAACGGCCTCAGGGAGTGGTTGGGCGAAGGTTTTGACCGCGATGTGGAGCTGCTTTCCATGATCTCAACCGGAACCTTCCTCCAGACACGGGCAGGTCAATTCCTTCTCTCCCTCACCAACGCTTTTCCCCCGGCGACGGTAGCCGACATGTTGTGCGCCCTGAGGATACGTGTCGAACTGGCGCTGCGAGTGAAGGGCGATTTGCTCAAGCGGGAGGCCGGCTTTGAGGTCGTTCCCGACGAGGAGACGCTGGCCCGGCTCAAAGAGCTCAAATACCTCGAGAAAAGCATCGGCCCCACCGGCCGGCTGGCCATGGCGCCGCTTTTGCCTAAAGGCAGCCGGGACGCCTGGCAGCTGGAGAGGCTCGGGTACGGGTAGACGGGCGACGCTTGCGCGTCCCGGTGACAGAGGGCGTGATCCGCCGGTTTCAGTTGATCTCGCGCAAGACTTCCCCCCGCACGCTGACAATCTTGCAGTGAACCGGCGCTTTCCTTACCGACTCGGACGCCGCCTGTTGGACCATACGGAAGAGACCCATGCAACAGGGGACCTCCATGATCAGTACGGTCACCGAACGCACCTCGGATTCATCGATCAAGGCGCGCAACCTGGCGCCGTACACCTCCTGCCCGCCGTCAAGCTTCGGGCAGGCAATGGCGAGCGTGTGACCGGCAAGGTATTTCCGGTGAAAATCGCCGACGGCATAGGCAACGCAATCGGCGGCCAGCAGGAAGTCGCTCCGCAAGAAATGGGGTGCGCGCGGAGAAATCAGGTGCAGCTGAACGGGCCAGTGGGTCAGCTGAGAGGGCATTTCCTCTGAGCCCAAAGCCTTCTGGCCGGCAGGCGGCTGGAGCGTAAGGGTTTGTCTCCCCGGGCATCCTGATGACACGGGGAGGGGCGGTTTCTTCCCCTGCTTCTCCAGAACCGCCAGGGCCTGGCGCAGGAGTTCAGTCTCCCCGTGCTCCCGAAGATGCTCGAGATGAGCACGGACGACATTTGGCCCCTGTTTGATCACATTCAGCATCACACGCGCCTCGTCGTACGGTTCGGCCTCTCTTTCCTCAACGTGGATCGCTCCTTCGGGGCAGTGGCCCAAACACGCGCCCAAGCCGTCACAGAACAAATCGCTGATCAGGCGGGCCTTGGAATCAATGATCTGAATGGCCCCCTCAGGGCAGTTGGGGATACAGTCACCGCAGCCCGTGCATTGGTCTTCGTCAATCCGGATGATCTTTCGCCTCATGTCGCGGGGTATCCTAGCCCGAGAAGATGCTGCCGTCTATGACTTATGTCAATTGCCCAGGAAGCGGGATAGGCGCCGGGCCGGTCGCTCACGTTCGCACGGCCTGGGCAGGCGGCTTTTGTCTGCGGGCATCCTTGCATGATCAGCCTGCTTTCCATCACAAAAGTCGGCAAGAAAGACGCGAGGTTTCTCTCGCGCCCCCTTGTGGCAAAATGGCGGTCTTATGAGCAACATTCCCCGTCTGTTTCTCTGGATCGGCCTCGTGCTCTTGATTATCAATCAGGGTCCTTCATGCCGGCGTGATTCGCGCAGTATCGAAACGGCTCGACCGGCCTTTGGAATCGTGATTCATGGCGGGGCCGGGGCGATGTCGAAAAAGACCCTCAAACCCGAGAGGGAAGCCGCGGTCCGGGCGAAGCTGGCCGAAGCGGTGATGGCGGGACATCGCGTCTTGCAGGCCGGGGGACTCAGTGTCGATGCGGTGGAAGCTGCGATCCGGATCATGGAAGACTCGCCGCTGTTCAATGCCGGCAAAGGGGCGGTTTTCACCAGTGAGGGAACAAACGAGCTGGACGCGTGCATCATGGATGGGCGTACTCTCAAGGCCGGGTCCATTGCCGGGGTCAGACGCGTGAAGAACCCGATCAGTCTTGCCCGCTTGGTCATGGAGAAATCGCCCCACGTCATGATGGTCGCGCAAGGCGCCGAGAATTTCGCGGTGGAGCAGGGAGTCGAGCTGGTGGACCCGAAGTACTTCTTCACCCAGGAACGGTGGGATTCCTGGCAGAGAGCTCGGGAAAGAGAGAAACAGAGAGACAGGGAACAGAAACGTTCCTCCGGGGCCCTGGAGGAAGGGATCGGCCCCGAACGCAAGCTCGGAACGGTCGGAGCGGTGGCGCTTGACAAAGCCGGCAACCTGGCCGCCGGGACTTCTACCGGCGGCACTCAGAACAAGCGGTTCGGACGCGTGGGTGATTGCCCGATCGTCGGCGCGGGGACTTACGCCAACAATCGCACTTGCGCGGTTTCGGCAACAGGGACCGGGGAGTACTTCATCCGGCTCACTGTCGCTCACGACATCTCCGCCCTGATTGAGTATCGCGGATTGACTCTGGAGCAGGCAGCCCGGACGGTCATCAAAGAAAAACTCAGCCAGTTGGGGGGAGACGGGGGGATCGTGGCGATCGACAAGAACGGCCTCATCGCCACGCCCTTCAATACCTCCGGCATGTGGCGTGCCCACGCGCTCGGCCCCGGCGGAAAGGCCGTCGTCGACGTTTTCTGAGCGGTTGCCACTGGTCGTGCGCATGAATTCGTGCTCGTTCGGGTTGTGCCTGAACTCTGCTACAATCGCTGTCCTATGAGCGAAATCGCGGTTGCAGGAATCCAGCTCGATACCAGGCTGGCAAGGCTTACTGAAAACCGGGAGCGCATCCTTGACTTTACTTCCCAAGCCGCGGACCGGGGGGCCCAGCTGGTGGTCTTCCCGGAATGCGCGCTTTCGGGGTACGTCTTCGAGACTCTCGAAGAAGCGCGTGAATCAAGCGAGCCCGTACCCGGACCCTTCACGGCGGCTCTCGAACAGCTGTCCCGCCGGAAGCAGGTGCACGTGGTCGCCGGCATGCTCGAGGCTGCGGGCAGCTGCATTTTCAATTCCGCCGTTCTGACCGGGCCGGCCGGCCTGGTGGGGGTTTACAGGAAGACTCACCTGCCTTTTCTCGGCGTCGACCGTATGGCTACACCCGGTCCGGGACCGTACCAGGTGTTTAAGACACCGGTCGGACGGCTGGGCCTGCTGATCTGTTACGATCTGCGGTTCCCGGAGCCGACCCGCTGCCTGACGCTGCTCGGCGCGGACATCCTCATTCTTCCTACCAACTGGCCCGTCGGCGCCGACGCTTCGCCCGAATACACCGCGCCGGCTCGCGCGGTCGAAAACCGGATCTTTGTGGTCGCCGTCAACCGTGCGGGCGTCGAAAAGGGGATTTCCTTTATCGGCAGAAGTCAGATCGTCGAACCGTCAGGCAAAAGGCTCGCCATAGCGGAGACGACCGGAGAAGAGATGATTTTCGCGCGTTTTGACCCCGCCCGGGCCCGGGAAAAGCGCCTGGTAATCACCCCCGGGGTCTTCGAGATCGATACGGTGGGCGATCGCCGTCCCGAGCTGTACGGGAAACTGACCGAATAGCAGCACAGGGAACGAGCTGGCAACCATGTTACGGCTCAACAAGCAAGAGCGAATACGGGTGTGGGAGAAGGTCAGCCAGGCGATCGAAGACTACGTCGAGCGAGTGGCGGAACACCGGGTCACACCGCAGCTGGATCCCGACGTGATTCGCGGGCGGCTGGCCGGGTTCGACTTTAAACGGCCGATGGACCCCTCCCGGGCGATCGATTTTGTGGTCGAGAACCTGTGGGACTTTCAGGTCCATACCCCACACCCTTCTTACTTCGGTTTGTTCAATCCCAACCCCACGACCATGGGCATCGCGGCGGATGCGCTGGTCGCGGCTTTCAATCCTCAGCTGGCGGCCTGGAGCCACAGCCCGTTCGCGGCTGAAGTCGAAATGCATCTGGTCCGGACCTTTGCCTCCCGCTTCGGGTATGACCCGGCGTCCTGCGACGGGACCTTTTGCACCGGAGGCGCTGAAGCGAATCACACCGCCCTTTTAGCGGCGCTGACTACTCGAAATCCGGCCTTCGCGGAGCGCGGAGCAGCTTCGTTTTCGGCCCCGCCCGCCGTCTATGTCTCAGGCGAAGCCCACCACTCATTCCTCAAGGCGGTTCGGGTGTCAGGGATCGGGACCCAGGCCGTAAGAATCGTTCCCGTGGACGAGCGGTTACGAATGGACAGCGCCGCCCTGCGGAGCCTGATTGAGACAGACCGCCGCGAGGGCTGCCTGCCGGTCATGCTGGTGGGGACGGCCGGGACAACCGGCGCGGGCGCGATCGATCCCCTGCGCGAACTGGCCTCGATCGCGAAAGACCGAGACCTCTGGTTCCATGTGGATGCGGCCTGGGGCGGCGCAGCGGCGCTGGTGCCCGAGCTTCGCCCCTGGCTCGAAGGGTGCGAACAGGCCGATTCCATCACTTTCGACGCCCACAAATGGCTCTCCGTCCCGATGGGTGCGGGGCTCTTCCTCACCCGGCGCCGGAACGTGCTCCTCCAGGCGTTCCAGATCGCGAACACCTACATGCCTCAGGAGGCTCGCCGGCTTTCCGTCATCGATCCTTATTCGCATTCGCTCCAGTGGTCGCGTCGCTTTATCGGCCTGAAGGTTTTTCTCTCCCTGGCGGTGGCCGGCTGGTCGGGTTACGAAGAGACTCTGCGTCGGCAAACGCGAATGGGTGACCTGCTGCGTGCGGCGTTGCGGGACAGAGGCTGGAGGATCTTGAACGACACTCCACTTCCGCTCGTCTGCTTCACGGATCCAAATTGTGAAAAGGCTGAGCATCTGCAGCGGATCGTCGGCGAGGTGTTTCACCGCGGAGAAGCCTGGATTTCGACGGCCCTTATCGGCGGCAGACCCGCGATTCGAGCCTGCATCACCAATTATGCCACCGGCGAGCGTGAGATCCAGGCGCTGGTTGCGGGCCTGGAGAAAGCGAGGCGGAACTTGTAGGGCGAGCGGCCTTACAGCGCCGCGATCCTGCGCTGTGAAAGAGAGCCATGGACCAGCGGCGTCTCGCCGTCTGTTTGTCGTTCCGCCTCTTCAGGCGGGCTTCTCAGCGCTCGCGCGTTGTCCGGATCTGAAGGAGTTGGGGCTCGATCTGGGTGACCCGTACATCCGGGGGGACGTCGAGCTGGTCGGTCCTTAGCGGCACCACATTATTGCCGACATTCACGCGGCTAAGATCGACTCGCAGAACGAGCGTCCCCGGGCGGATGGAAACCACGCTGCGCCGGGGGCCGATCAGCCGTACCGAGACATGGTGAGCCGAGGTCGAGGCCACCCGCACCCCGTCGGGGACGTTCATGTACTGAATGGGAACGCCCAGCGAGGCTTCGCTCGGCTGTCTGGCGGCGAAGGCGAACCAGATCGAGGTGATCAGGAAAAGCGCCAGCAGCTTGACCTTCCAATCCCTCAGGAACACGCTTCGCCAGGTGGGGTGGGAGAGGAGCGGCCGGGGATGCAGCCTCTCCTTCAGATCAGCGGCCAGCCTGTCGGTGTCGCCGACCGGGCGCAGCAGCCCGTGCTCGGCCAGGGACAGTTCTCCGCGTTCTTCCGAGACCACCAGGACGACGGCATCGGAAAGCTCCGTGATGCCGACTGCGGCGCGGTGGCGGCTGCCGTATCGAAGCGGCAGGTCAGCCTGTGAGATCGGCAGAAAGACCGAAACCTCCAGGATCCGGCCGTCCCTGATCCAGACAGCGCCGTCGTGGGTCGGAGACTGTGGCTGAAAAATGCTGATCAGGATTTCCCGCTGCACGTCCCCGTTCAAAGCAATCCCCGATCGGACCAGCTCTCGCAAGCGGTCGCCCCTCTCGAAAACCAGGATCGCGCCGATATGATGACGGGCCAGGTACTCGGCGGCGCTGACGGACTCGTTAACGTAGTCGGAGGTCTGATTCCCGTTATGGCTGACGATTTTGAGCGGGTTCAGCCGTTCGAGCACCTGCCGGATCTCCCCGGCGAAGATCACAATGACGAGAATCAAGGTTGCCTGGCCGAGCCATTCAAAGACCCGGCCGGTCAGAAACAGACCGAGGTACTGCGCCCAGAAGTAGATCAGAGTCAGCAGCCCGAGCCCCAGAAGAATGCGGAAAGCCCGGGTGCCCTTCACCCATGAATAGAGCCAGACGAGCAGGTACGTGACGACGAGAATGTCGACGACGTCATACCAGTGAAGCTCTGTGAGCAGGTTGATCAGGGTATCCATCGGCCTCTTGGTGCTTGAGCCTGGGTGCGGGGGAGAAGCCCCTCATTAAAGATTAACAATCGGCAAAAACGTGTCATAAAAAAAGTGAGAAAATTCTCAATAACTATATCAATTCCGTAAGGCTCGCCGTTATCCCCTGACGCCTGTATAATTCGCCCGACGGCGGTTGCATGACTCGCGTCGGGCGTGAGCAGGACGGCGGGCCCGTATCGGATCCGCCGCGTGTGAGAAGAAGAACATGAAGGTAAGAGTACGTTTCGCGCCGAGTCCTACCGGTTACCTCCACATCGGAGGCGCCCGGACCGCCCTGTTTAACTGGCTGTTCGCCCGCCAGCAGAACGGCGTCTTCATCCTGAGAATCGAAGATACGGATGTCGAGCGTTCCAGCGATGCAATGGTAAAGGGGATTCTCGAAGGCCTTGACTGGCTGGGTTTGGCCTGGGATGAAGGTCCCTATTATCAATCGCAGCGCCTTCCGTTCTACCGCGAAGTGGTCAATCGGCTTCTCGGCAGCGGACACGCTTACCGCTGTTTCTGTCCGCCTCAGGCGGAAGCCGCAACCGTGTCGGATGAGGACGAGCAGTTCCAGGAGCGAGCCTGGAAATACGATGAAACTTGCCGACGGCTTCCGGCTGCAGAGGCGGAAAGGCGCCTGGCTGCGGGGGAGCCGCACGCCGTCCGATTGAAAGTCCCGCATGGCGAGACCATCCATTTTCAAGACCTCGTCTACGGGAATGTCGAAATCTTGAGTGAAAACATCGAGGATTTCGTCATTCTTCGCTCGGATGGAAGTCCTACCTATCACCTGTCCGTCGTGGCGGATGACATCGACATGGACGTGACCCACGTCATCCGGGGCGTGGACCATCTTCTGAACACCGCCAAACACGTCTTGCTCTATGAAGCTCTCGAAAAAGGACGGCCTGTTTACGTCCACCTGCCGCTGATACTGGGTCCGGACAAAAAACGGCTGAGCAAGCGGCACGGGGCCACTTCGGTCATGGAGTACAGGCGGAGCGGCTTCATCCCCAACGCCGTCCGGAATTACCTCGCGCTGCTCGGATGGAACCCGGGTACTGACCAGGAGATCTTCAGCGATGAGGAACTGATCCGCTCCTTTGATCTGAAGCGGATCAACAAGGCCAACGCCGTCTTTGACCTGCAGAAGCTTGAATGGGTGAATGCCCAGTACCTTTCCTCTCTAAGGGCGGAGAGCCTGGTGGGTGAAGTTGAACCGGTTCTTCGGGAAGCGGGGCTGTGGGATCCGGAGTGGGAAGGGACAAAGCGGGGCGAGCTGCTGCGCCGGCTGGATCTTCTGAAAAGCCGCTGCAAGAAGACCCAGGATTTCGTGGACTTCGGCCGCAGCTTTTTTACCGACACCTTCGAGTATGAAGCCGAGGGCGTGGAGAAGTATCTTCGGGCATCAGACCCAGCCCGCCGTCAGGCGTTAAAAGCCGGGCTCGAGCAGCTCCAGGATCGGTACCGGGCGCTTGCGCCTTTTGATCTTGCCGGCACCGAGCGGGTCCTGCGCCAGGTGGCGGAGGAGCACGGCTTGAAGAGCGGACAGTTCATCGGCGCAGTGCGCGTAGCTCTGACCGGTCGAACTGCGGCACCAGGTATTTTCGATGTCATCGTGACTCTGGGACGTGAAAATACAGTTGAGAGGCTGGAGCGGGTTATTCAGTTTCTGGGATGATTCCCCTTCTATCGGTTGTAATTCCAGCGTTTAACGAAGAGACGCGGCTCGGCTCCACGCTCGAGAAAGTCCAGGCTTACCTGAACGACCGTCGCTTAGCCGCCGAGATCGTCCTGGTCGATGACGCCTCGAGCGATGGGACCTTTGACGTCACCAGGCGCTTCTCTGACCACCACCAACTTGGGGACCGCATGCAGATCCTGCGCTCGCGGCCCAACCGGGGAAAGGGCTTCAGCATCCGGCGCGGAATGCTGGCCGCTCGGGGCCGTTTTGCCTTGATGACCGACGCTGACCTCAGCTCGCCCATCGAGGAACTGGAGAAACTCGAACGGGAAGTCATCGACGGCCCGCGCGACATTGCTTTCGGCTCCCGGGACATCGAAGGCTCGGTGGTGGCCATCCATCAGTCATGGTTTCGCGAGAACAGCGGAAAAGTCTTCAACCGCTTTGTTCGCCTGATTACCGGCCTGCCGTTCCGGGATACCCAGTGCGGGTTCAAGCTCTTTAAGATGAGCACTTGCCGCGCTCTCTTCGAGAAACAGAGGATCTTCGGCTTCGGTTTTGATGTGGAGCTGTTGTATATGGCCCGCAAGTGGGGTCTGTCGATGAGAGAAGTCCCCGTCGTGTGGCGGCACGCCCCTGGCAGCAAGGTCCGTTTTTCGACCGATGCGCCCCGGATGTTCCTCGACCTGTTTCGCATCCGCTGGAACGACTGGAAGGGCTACTACGACTGACCGCCCCTTCATTCCCCTTTATTCCTGCGTCCCAATCGGATACCTTTCTACCCGGGAATCCACGGAGGAAACATGAGCTTCAGGGCAAAGACCTCGCGCCGGCGTTTCATGAGCAGGACAGTCTCCGCGTCCGCCGCCATCTGGGCTTCACCTGCGATCATCCCAGCGACAATGCTGGGCGGGGCGAGCGCGCCAGGCAATCGAATTCAGACCGGAGTGATAGGGGTCGGCCGGATCGCGCGCGAACACGACATGCCGGGCGTCTTGAAGCACGAGGCCGCTCGAATCATCGCGGTTTCCGACCTTGACTCGAAGCGCTGCGCCGACGGGAAAAAATACGTCGAGGACTATTACGTAAAAAAGACCGGGCAGGCGGCAACCGGTGTGCAGATGTACGGCGACTACCGTGAGATGCTCACCCGGCCCGAAATCGATGCCGTCGTGATTTGTACTCCGGACCACTGGCACGCCAGGCCCGCCATTGATGCGGCCATGGCGGGGAAGGACATCTACCTGGAAAAGCCCACCTCCCTGACTATTGCCGAGGGACGGGCCATGAGCGACGCCATCCACCGCACGGGCCGGATTCTTCAGATCGGGACCCAGCAAAGGTCCTGGGAGCAGTTCAGGGTCGCATGCGAACTGGTTCGAAACGGTCGAATCGGGCAGTTAAAGACCATTCAGGTCGGCCTTCCAGTGGATCCGTCCGGGACTGAAGAGCCCGAAATGCCGGTGCCCAAGAACCTGAATTACGAGATGTGGCTCGGCTCCACCCCTTGGGTCTACTACACGGAGAAGCGGGTCCACCCTCAACACGATTACTCGCGGCCCGGCTGGCTCCGTTGCGAGCAGTTCGGCGCGGGGATGATAACCGGCTGGGGCGTCCATCACATTGACATTGTTCACTGGGCGATGGGTACCGAGTACACCGGTCCGGTGGAGATTGAAGGCACGGCAGAATTCCCCAAATCAGGCCTCTGGGACGTCCACGGCCCCTACCGGATTCAAGCGAAATACTCGAATGGAGTCACGGTTTATATCAGTGATTCCTACCCGAACGGAATCCGCTTCGAGGGTTCGGAAGGGTGGATTTTCGTGACCCGCGGCAACTATGCCGTGACGGCCAGCGATCCCGGCTCCCGCGATCCGAATGCGAAGTCGCCCCTTTCAGTCAGCAACCCTAAGATCCTCACTTCACCCCTTGGCCCGAATGAGATCCAGCTTTACAGGAGCACGGATCACCACGGGAACTGGCTTGAAAGCATCAAAAGCAGAAAGCCGCCGATCTGCCCGGTTGAGGTCGGCCATCGGTCCTGCAGCGCCTGCCTCGTCGCCCACATTGCCATGAAGCTCAAGCGGCGGCTCTACTGGGATCCAGCCAGAGAACGCTTTAAAAACGACGACGAGGCCAATTCAATGCTTTCGCGCGCCCAGCGCTGGCCGTACGGGATCGAGTCGTAACCGACTGGCCTCCTGCCGTATAATGTTTTCAACAACTTCCTACGTCGTTACCTGAGACAGGAGGACACATGCGTAGACTCCCATGGGCCGGGATGTGTGTGGCGGTTTTCGCGCTTATGTTCGGGTCTGCGAAGAGCAGCCCTGATGCGAGTCCCGGAGCGGCCGGGACTGCGATGCTGCAGGCCGGCGGGCAGGTCAAGGCGGCAGTTGCAGAACTTCAACCAGCCGCCGGAAAGAAGGTTCACGGAACCGTCACCTTCGAGAGCGTTGGTGGAAACAAGGTCAAGGTAACAGCCCATGTCACCGGACTGGAGCCGGGGAAGCACGGGTTCCACATGCACGAAAAGGGAGACTGCAGCGCCCCTGATTTCACCAGCGCAGGCGGGCATTTCAACCCGACCAAGGCTCCGCACGGCGCTCCCACCGACCCCCAGCATCACGCGGGAGACTTGGGCAATATCGAAGTGCATGCCAACGGAGAAGGCCATCTCGAGACGACCGTTGACTTCCTCGAGCTGAACGGGCCGAACAGCATTGTGGGGAAGGGCCTGATCGTTCACTCGAAAGAGGACGATCTGAAAACCCAGCCTACAGGGAACGCAGGTGGCCGTGAAGCCTGTGGCGTGATCAAGGCGAGGTAGCCCGGCCAGCGCGAGCGCCTCCCGAACCCGTTTGGAGTTCCGCCTTTAGCGGGCCTTTCCGAACGGCTGGCTCAACTCCGCTTTTCGGGGCAGTGACGGTTGCGCCCCCAGGCGTGTGGCGGCGAAGGCGCCTGCCAGGTTGGCAAACCTGACGGCCTGCTCCAGTCCCTGCCCCTCCCCCAGCGCCACGGCGAGGGCGCCGTTGAACGCATCGCCGGCGGCTGTCGTGTCTACGGGCTGGATCTTCACCGTCGGGATCACCATGCCGCGCTCGCCGGTATAGAGATATGACCCGGATCCCCCCAGGGTAATGACCACCGTCTGGACACCTCGCCGTCTCAGTTCCGCGGCCGCTTTCCCGTGGTCGGCCGGATCTCTCAGCGTGATTCCGGTCAGGATCTCCGTTTCCGTTTCATTGGGTGTCAAGACAGTGACATGGCGAAGGATGCGGTCATCGAGCGTCTGGGCCGGGGCCGGATTCAAAATGACCGCCGCCCCGCTCTCTGCCCCGACTCGGGCGGCCTCCGCAACCGTTTCCAAAGGGACTTCCAGCTGGATCACTACGACATCGGCCCTCTCGATTGCCGGCCGAGCTTTACGAACGTCGTCCGGGCTTAATTCGGCATTCGCTCCGGGCGCCACCGAGATAATATTCTCGCCCCGCTTGTCGACGAGAATAAGAGCGACTCCCGACGGCTTTTGGAGATCCTTCGTCACGTAGTCGGCGACAATCCCCTCGCGGCTGAAGCTCTCAATAGCAGTGCGCCCAAACAGGTCGTCGCCTACCCGGGCCACAAATGTTACATCGGCGCCCAAACGAGCGGCCGCCACTGCCTGGTTCGCGCCCTTTCCTCCGGCTGCCATGACAAACTCTCCGCCCAG
This sequence comes from Acidobacteriota bacterium, assembly GCA_041946865.1. Taxonomy (GTDB): domain Bacteria; phylum Acidobacteriota; class UBA6911; order RPQK01; family RPQK01; genus RPQK01. Next base: position 27,118 of record JBHGBF010000001.1, read on the forward strand.
CACCGTTTCGCCCGCCACCGGGATATGGGCGGATTTGACCACCATATCGGTATTGGAGCTGCCGACAACGACAATTCGTGGTTTTTGCAGAGCGTTTTTCATAATCAAAATCCGCTATTGAAACCGGGCGGCAATGATTAAACCCAGGCCGGCCAGATAGCCCAGGAACATCAGAGTCAGTAACAACCCGGTTGATCCCGGCGCTTCCCGGAACTCCTTCCAGATGAAAACCCCCCAGAGTGCAGCCACCATAGTCGCGCCCTGCCCAAGGCCGTAGGAAATCGCAAAGCCCGCCTGCCCGGAGGCGATGATGCTGAAGGTCATTCCCACACCCCAGATCAGCCCGCCCAAAATACCGATCGAATGCAGCGACAGGCCGCCTTTGAAGTAATCCGACAGGGGGACAGGGTCACCCACAAAGGGCTTTTTCATGACGATGGGATTAAGCACCAGATTGCTTGCCAGCAGTCCCACCGAGAAGAAAAACACGGCCGCGTACGGGCCAAGTTTTCCTGGTTCCAGGTTCCGAAAATCGGCCGACATCGAATCGGCTACGAAACGATAGAAAAACCCCATAAGAACGCCGCACAGGACCGACAGCACCAGCCCTTTCGTCGTGACGCCCCGGCTTTGACTCGGCAGTTTGCGGTAGGCGGCCGCATCCAGCACGATTGCCGTTGCGACGAGGCCGACACCGATGAAGAGAATAGCCGGGTTTCCTACCGGGGAGCCGATGTAATTCACCACCACGCCGAGAACCAGAGCCAGGCCGATTCCCACAGGAAACGCCACGGACATGCCGGCAATGGCGATGGCGGCAACGAGCAGGATATTGGCGACGTTAAACACCACGCCGCCCACAAACGCCGAGACCAGGTTTCCCCAGTCGGCCTGGAAAATGTCCTCGAGAAAGCTCCGACCGGAATCGCCAGAGCTTCCCAGGGTAAACGCCATGATAACCGAGAGCAGAAAGACGCCGAGAACGTAGTCCCAGTAGAACAACTCAAAGCGCCAGGCCCTGCCCGCCAGCTTCTGGGTGTTCGCCCAGGAGCCCCAGCAGAGCATTGTGATCACGCAAAAGACGACGGCCCAGGCATAGCTGTCGAGGACAAACATGTTTCTCTCCCTCCCCCTTTTCGAAGGGCCTTCTGGCCGGAATGTGGAGGCCGGACGGACCCGACGCACTCCGCAAAAAACGCTGCGCTTGCGGCTCTGTCGGGGATCGCTGCGCTTGCGGCCGCTCCGCGCCTCTTATGTGCCGGCCTTTCAGGTTTGAATCCCTTTTCCAACCCCCTCATTACCTGCCGCGGCTTTGCCAGGAATTCCTCACCGGAAAACGATCAGGCTCTCCACGGCCACCTTGGTGCCCGTTGATTCACCGTACGGTTCGCCGAGGACTTTGAGCAAAACGGTGTGCTTCCCAGGTTTCAGGCCAAAACCATGCCAGACGGACTCCCCGCCCCGGCTGGCCTTCTCGTCGTCCGAGTACACATCCAGCACCCGGTCCAGCTTCCCGTCCACGTAAGCTTCCAGCCGGCCGCCGTCCGGCAGATACGGGCCAACGACGATAGCCCCTGTTCCTTCAAAGCTGATCTCCGCCTGTGCGTCATATTCGGTGGCGGTTCGGGTCTTCGACCGCTCGGGCTCAGCTGAAAGCTTCCAATTGCCTCTCCAGGTCCAGCGGGGGTCGTCGGCCTCTATTCGCTCGGCCGTTGATCCGTAGTCGTCCCACAGCTCCAGTTTCGGGGCTTTCGGCGTTTGAGTCTTGACGATGAGCCGCTCCCCGTCGACCCGGCCGCCATGGCGCTGCACCAGATCGACCGCCCGCTTTTCAGTGCTTTTGACGATTTCCGGAAAGGTATATTCGGTGAAGTCGAATTTCTTGTCGGCTATGGCGTCGAGCCCCCGCTTCCAGATTTCCGGGATGGCCTGGTAGCCGAGCATCACCCCAAGGACCCCCGCCGCGCTTGATGGATTGCAGTCCGAGTCCTGGCCCGCCCGTGTGGAGATCTCCATGGTCTTGCCGAAGTCTCGGTTGCCGTAAAGCAGGCCGAGCACGATGTAAGCCCCATTCAGCTTGGCGTCGATATTGAAAGGCGAAAAGGCGCCTGCCGGGCAGGGATCCCGCTGGTCCCACTTATCCTGAATAAGCTGCCAGGCCCGTCTCCAGTCTGCGGGATTCTCCTGGTGCCAGCCGAGCAGGTCGGAGATCACCTCGGCATAGGGACTTCTCGCCGGAATACAGGCCAGGCCTGCTTCTACGACTTTGCGGACATCGTTCTCAAAGAAGGCAGCGCTGTACATGCCCGAGACGAATATCCCGCCGTAGAGCCCGTCGCCGTAGTTCATGACACGCCCCGCCCGGTCGGCAATGGTTGCCGCTGCCTGGGGAAGCCCGGGCGCCATCAGCCCTATGAAATCCGCTTCGATCTGGAAATCTATGTCGTTGGCATGGACGTTATACCGAGGCGTGCCTGAGTCCCCGGCGACGATCCCTCTTTTCAAAGCCCGGCGCGCCGCCAGGTTGGCGTGCCAGAGACTGTATTTTGAGTCCCGAAACATAGCGCCGAAATCTGCGGTACTGGCGTCCAGTCCTTTGTCATCCAGAACCTTGGCGAACGTCATGTCGACATACAGGTCGTCCTGATGGATGGCGTTGGCAAGCCGCTCGGGGGTCCACGGCGGAAGTTCTGCCTCGTTGATCTTCCCGTTTGAGCGGAACTCCGTGGGCGCCCCGAAGCTCACGCCGATAATCTGCCCGGCCCAGCCTCCCTCGATTTTGTCGCGCAAGCTTGAGAGTGCGATCTCTCGCTCATCCGTGGCTATGAAGCCGAGGGAGAAGACAGTCATGACAATAATTGAAGAAATAAGCGCGAGACGACACACGTCAGTCTCCTTTCTTATGGCGGCTAACATTGCCAATGATCAGGTTTCAGCCTCCAATCGTCAATGGGTCAGTCGATCGCCGCCTTGCGACTTCGATAAACGCCTATACCGAGCGTGATCACCGTCAGGGGAATCACGAAAAACCAGAGGGCCGTCTTGAAAATAACCATGTCGTGATGTCGGGTCGCCGTCATGACCAGATATGCCGTGTAGAAGATGTAGTAGCCGATGAAAAGAGATCCTTCCCAGCGGTCCAGCTGGTGCCCGGTAAAGAAAACCGGCAGGCAAGCCACCGAGACGGCGATCATCACCGGTATGTCGAAGCTGAAAGCGGCGGGAGCCACCGGGATGCCGTCGTGCGAAGCCAGCGACGCGGCACCCAGAATGGCCAGCAGGTTAAAGATATTGCTCCCGATCACGTTGCCGATCGCAATGTCACGCTCTCCTCGTAAGGTCGCGACAATCGAAGCGGCGATTTCCGGAGCTGAGGTGCCGGCAGCCACCACAGTCAGCCCGATGACCAGCTCGCTGACCCCGATCAGGCGGGCCGTTTCAGTCGCGCTCCATACCAGCCAACGGGCTCCAAGGATCAGCAACACGAGGCCCGCGACGACGTTCACCAGTTGGAGCACAATGGTCCGAGCCGAAAAGTGCTCTTCCCGCGGATATTCGGATTCATAAACCGCGCGGATCTCCCTGGTCTCCCGGCGGCTGTGTCGGACCGTGAACACGACATAGCCGACCAGCAGGCCGAGCAGCAAGAAGCCGTCCCAGCGGCCGATTCGGCCGTCGAACGCAAGTCCAAAAACCAGGAAACTGGTCCCTATGACGATAGGCACATCGTGAACCAGCAGGCGCTGAGCGATGACCAGGGGAATGAGCAGCGCGCAGAAGCCCAAGATCAGGAGCACATTCAGGATATTGCTGCCGATCACGTTCCCAAGCGCGATGTCCGGTTCTCCGGCTACGCTGGCTTGCAGGCTGACCGCCATTTCCGGAGCGCTCGTGCCGAAGGCGACTACAATCAGACCAATCACCAGCGGCGAGACGCCGAGTATGGCGGCGAGTCGCGAGGCGCCTCGTACCAGCGCGTCTCCGCCAAAGGCGAGTAAACTGAGTCCGAGAGCCAACCAGATCAGAATGGCCATATCCGCTTCTCCTGGACCGCCCGGCAATGCTGGTTATCGCAGAGGCCTGCTGCTGTTCCCTTGAATATTCTGCAATGCTACAGTGATAGAAAACAGCAAGAAAAACAGGCCCCCTGTTGAAGTCCAAATCCAGGAGGCTAAGTGACTATACGTTTGTTCCTTCTAGCCTGTCTTCTCTCTGCCTATTCTGGCCGATTTCCCGATCATGAGACCGTCCCCGCTCAGGACCAGAAATTTCTGGAGGCTGCGGCATTAGGGGCCATCGTCGAAGTCAGACTCGGCGAACTGGCTATACAGCGAACCGGGAACCAGGTGGTCCGTGATTTTGCCAAGAGAATGGTCATTGCCTACTCGCAAGGGGCGAAGGAAGTGAAAGAGCTGGCCGAACGGAAGGGAATCAATTGTCCTACGGAGCTTGATGACAAGCACCAGCAGACGGTTGAACGCCTGAGCGAGCTGAGCGGCCCGGATTTCGACAGGGCCTACATGACAGAGATGGTCGAGGCTCATGAGAGGGATATCAAGGCCTTCGAGAATCAGGGTGCGACGGGCCAGGATCGAGATATCAAGAAATGGGCCTCACGGACGCTTCCCAAGCTGAGGGAGCATCTGGAGGTGGCTCGCCAGACACGCCGTCAGACGGATATGGTCGCGGAGTAAAGGTATGCCAACTCGAACCCACAAGAAAACAACCAAGGGAGGAAAGGTGGCGACGGCTGAATTGCCGGAGACGTTGAGGAGGTCCGACAAGCACGCCCAGGAAATCTGGGCAAAAGCTCATGACAGCGCCGTCGAAACGTACGGGGAAGGTGGCAGGGCGCACCGCGTAGCCTTTGCCGCCCTGAAACACGTCTACGAAAAAAAAGCGACCGCTGGATCAAAAAGTCCGAAAAGGGGTCTTCTGATCCGCAGGCTGCCCGGGGACCCACCACGGCGCCCCGCTCCACCGATGATCCATCGGCTCCTACCTAGTTACCGAACTCTTCCAGCAGGTCCATCCTCTTGAGCTTCTCGACCAGCGTCGTCCGCTTCAGATAGAGCAGGCGGGCGGCCTTGTTCTTGTTGCCGCCTGTGCGTCGAAGCGATTGACAGATCAAGTTCCGCTCGACGGAGTTCACGACCTGGTCCAGATTGATCCCTTCGGCAGGCAGCGTCAACAACCGGGATATCTCGTTCTCGGTGGCCGTCCTGGAAGCCTGCTCGTTCAAAGAGGGAAAATCCTCGGGAAGCACTTCTTCGCGATCACCGGCAAGAATATGCGCGAGCTCAAGCAGGTTGCGCAACTCCCGGACGTTCCCCGGCCAATCGTAGGAGCAAAGCAACCTCAAAGAGTCCGGCGCTACCTGTTTGGGCTTGTCTTTGTACTGTTGGGCGAGCATCTCCAGGATGTGCTGCGCCAGCAACGGGAGGTCGGACTTGCGCTCACGCAAGGGCGGGTTGTGGATGGGGACGACGTTCAGCCGATAGAAAAGGTCGGCTCGAAACTCTCCCTCGGCGATTTTCTTTGCCAAATCTGCATTGGTGGCAGAGATGAGGCGAAAGTTCGTCGCCACCGTCTGGTTGCTGCCCAGACGTTGAAACTTTCGCTCCTCGAGCACTCGGAGAAGCTTGACCTGCAGCGGAGGTTTCATCTCTCCGATTTCGTCCAGGAACAGTGTTCCCCCGTCTGTCTCCTCGAACTTGCCGATTCGGCTGAAACGAGCGTCGGTGTAAGCACCCTTTACATGCCCGAAAAACTCGTCTTCGAGCAGGGTATCCGGGATGGCCCCGCAGTTGACGGCCACGAACGGACCGTTGCGGCGCCGACTCAGGTCATGGATTGCACGCGCCACCAACTCTTTTCCCGTTCCGCTTTCGCCTGTGATCATGACTGCAGGGTCCTTGACGGCCACCTTCTTTATCAGGCGCAGGACCTTCTTGATGGCAGGGCTTTCGCCCACGATGTAGGCCGGCCAGTCCTCGCTGTGAGGAGGCAGGGACCCGGCGTCGTCGGAAGCTGAGCGGCCAGTCATGAGGGCCCTCAGCCGCTCATCCAGTTCAGCCAGGGTAAAGGGCTTCGGGATCAGGTCGGCGGCCCCCATCCGGAGGACCGAAGCGGCAACCGCCATATCGTTGATTCCCGTAATGACGGCCAGCTTCGTGAGCGGGGAACGGCGCCTCACCTCGGGGAAAATGGACAGGCCGTCAGAGTCGGGCAGCATGTAGTCGCACAGGATAAGATCGTAAGCGTGCTGAGCGACTTTCTGGAAACCTTCTTGTGCGGTTTTGGCGCAATCGGCAACCCATCCCCGTTGCTCGAAAAAGCTCTTGAGCAGTTGCATGAGTGTTTCGTCGTCGTCCAAAAGGAGGACGTTCCGCCGGTCGTAGGCCTCACGCCGGCTGTCTCGGCTCTCCATTTCTCCCCTCGAAACACCCCTATTATGCCTGTTTTCATCAACTTGTCAACGTATTGCTGAAAAAAACCAATCCGTCTTCACGGCGGTCTTCAGTCAAGGCGTGTGGTCGGAGTCTAAAGTATTTCCCCGGTTATCCGATATAAGCCTGCGAGGATTGACACAGGCGAGCCGGGGCGATGGCAGCCGGTCGATGCAGCCGAGCCCGGCCAGTGGCCAGCGGAGGCTTTTCTGAAGAAAGGTGCAGTGCACAAGGGAATTCGTATCTTGATGGTAGAGGACGACGCCGACCTCTGCGAGGCCCTGGCCGAATTCTTAAAGTCAAAACAGTTCGACATCGCTGCGGTCAGCACTTACGCAGAAGCACGCAGACTTCTCGACCAGGGCGCAGATTCCTTTCACCTGCTCCTGACGGATCTGATGTTGGCGGATGGAGACGGGCTCGATCTGGTCGAGCTGGCGCGAAAGAGGAACCCTGCCATACTGGCTGCGGTCATGACCGGCTATGCATCACTGGAGAGCGCGCTTAAAGCGATTCATTTGGGAGTCTACGACTATGTAACCAAGCCATTTAGTCTGGGCAAGATCGGGATACTCGTTCGCAACATGTGCGAGAGGATCTCGCTTGAACTGGAGCTGTCGAACAGTCGAACCGAGATTGAGCACTCGAAAGAGAAGCTGTCTCTCCTGTACAGCCGCTTTGACAATCTGCAGGACGAGAAGCTGGAGCTGATGCGGCTGAACCGCGAGATGAAAGGCGAGTTAGCCAGGCTCTCAAACAAGATCGACACAATTCTTCAGATCTGCAGCATCGCCTTTCCAAACGTCGCCCAGAGAATCCGAGCACAGGCTGCGACGGGGTCGCCAGCATTCGAGGAAAGCCTGTTGCCTGTTGTCACATCACACTGATCTGGATCCTACCGGAAATTTGACTCACGGCGTCAGTGGCTTGACGTTTGTCCGCGAGGGCGCCGCCAGACGGGTCCGAGGAGCATCCACCTTTAATTTTGCAGGAGTGCCCGCTCTGTTTCGGGCCGTATCGACGTCAGGCGGTGGGACGGTCGAGTGGTGGTTGTGGCGAAGTCGCTGCCCGGCGCATCTGGAACGAGGATTGCTTAAGCCACCGCGGAAGGGGCGTGGAAGCAGTTCTCCGGGGTCTGGCGCCTTCGGCTGAGCAAGGGGCCCCGGGCGGGAGGCAGCGATCTTGAGATGATGACGAACGAGGGTCAGACGGAAACGCTGATTCACGCCTTCCGGTCGTTCACGGAAGTGTCAAATTCCCTTCAAGGGGCCTTCTTCAGCCTGCAGGAACAGGTGGGTCAGCTTTCGGAGCAGCTGGAACATAAGAACTACTATCTGAATTGCCTTCTGCAAAGCCTTCCCTGCGGCGTGATCGTCCTCGATTCCGAACGTCGCGTCACCACCATCAACAAGCAGGCCAGAAGACTCTTTGAGTGCGAGGACATGGCGACCCCCTTTCCGCTGCATTGCCTGCTGATCAACGCCTCCTTCAGCGACCGCGCGCAGTTATTGATGGAGCAAGACGTCGGGGACATCACGGAAATAGCACTCGCCGGCTCAACGCCGAAGACTCTTCACTGCGCCTGGTCGAATATGCGCGATGGCGAGCGCATCCTGGTGGTCCAGGACATGACCAAGATCCGGCAGCTCGAGAAGCAGATGCAGGACGCGCAGCGAGTCGCGGCCATGGGTGAGATGGCTCTGGAAGTCGCACACGAGATTCGGAACCCACTCGGGGCCTTGGAACTGTTTGCCTCCCTGCTTTCCGAGGACGGGATCAGTGAGCAGGAACGACAGTTGTATCTCAGAAACATCCAGGTCGGCATCCGCTCGCTGAACACGGTCCTGACCAACATGCTCTGCTATCGGCGATGTCCGGCTGTTCACTGGGAATCGCTGCAGGTTGGGGCCGTGATGCGGGAAGTTGCCTCTTTGATGGCACCCTTGTTCCAGCAGAGGGAGATCGCTGTCGAGCTGGACTTCACGGATCAGACGGACGTGATGCTTGATCGCCAGATGGTGCGGCAGATCTTCATAAACCTGGTCAGTAATTCCCTGCAGGCGTTGCCGGAAGGCGGTCGCTTGACACTGCGCAGCTCGCAAACGGAGACCGAGGTCCGTGCCGAGGTCATCGACACCGGAATCGGGATCCCGCGCGAGTTGCAGAAACTGGTATTCACGGCAGGTTTCACCACGGGGAACCGCGGGAGCGGCCTGGGTCTGGCCATCGTACAGCGGTTCGTGGAAGTGCTTGGAGGGTCAATTCAAGTCGATAGCGGAGAGCAGTGCGGGACGAAGTTCACCCTGGTGTTCCCCGTGGAGAAGAGAGCACATGAAGCAGATCCTGGTCGTTGATGATGAGCCGCAGATGCTGGTGGCCCTCAGAGAGACGCTCTGTAAAAGGGGGTTTCAGATCACGACGGCTACGAACGGTGTGGACGCTGTCGGGAAGCTGCGGCAACAGTTCTATCAGGCGGTCTTGACCGATGTCCGGATGCCGGGAGTGGACGGGCTCGACTTGCTGCGCGAGATCAAGAGAATCTCACCCGTGACTCCTGTGATCCTCCTGACCGGTCACGGGACTGTAGAAGACGCGGTGACGGCCTTGAAGCTGGGTGCTTACGACTACCTGATGAAGCCGTTTTCGGCGAAGCAGCTCACCGACGCTCTGACCAAAGCGACCTGCCGTCCGGCCGGCGGAGATCTCACAGGACGCATCGTCACGGTCGCGCCGGAGATGCAGCACCTGCTCGTCGTCGCTTCACAGGCCGCGCAGAGCGACGCTCCCGTCCTGATTCAGGCGGAAAGCGGCACGGGCAAGGAGTTGCTGGCCCGCTATCTGCACCACTGTTCGGCTCGATCGGCCAGGGCCTTCGTCGCCGTCAACTGCGCCGCTGTTCCCGATGACCTGCTGGAGAGCGAGCTCTTTGGGCATGAAAAGGGGGCGTTCACCGGAGCGCAGACGCAGAAGCTCGGGAAGTTCGAGCTGGCCCATCAGGGAACGCTGCTTCTGGACGAGATCGGGGAAATGGATTTGCGACTTCAGGCCAAGCTGCTGAGGGTGCTGCAGGAGAACGAGATCGATCGTGTCGGGGGTATAAAGCCCATACCGATCGACGTGCGCGTGATCGCCACGACCAACCGCAACCTCAAAGAACTGGTTGCGTCAGGCACGTTCCGGGAGGACTTGTACTATCGCCTCAATGTCATCCCTCTGACAATCCCGCCTTTACGAGAGAGGAAGCAGGACATCAGACCGCTGGTCAGCTACTTTTGCTCCAAGTTCGGCGGGGATCGACCGCCCAAGAGGTTCTCGGAGGAGACCCTGGAACTGCTCGAAAAGTACGACTGGCCGGGTAACGTAAGAGAGCTGGAGAACGTGACACGCCGTGCGCTGGCCCTTAGTGTGAACCCGGTCATCACCCCGGCCGACCTCTTTCTTGAGATCGAGGATTCCGGCAAGGACGAGAAGGCAGGTCTGAAGGCGGGAGTCTCACTGCGGGAGCTGGAGAGGAAACTGATCGCCATCACGCTGAAGGAAACGTCGGGCAATCGAACCCAGGCCGCCGCTTTGCTGGGAATCAGCCTGCGCACCTTAAGGAACAAGCTGCGCGAGTATCGCGAAGATGGAGAGATTCTGTGAGGAAAGAGTAACCAATGAAAATCACTGACCCTGTCATGCAGCGACTCGGCGCCTTTCTCGACTACGCCGCCAGGAAGCAGGAGGCCATCAGCAGCAACTTGGCGAATGCCGAGACGCCCGGCTACCAGGCCAAGGATGTGCGCTTCGAGGAGTTTTTGCGCGAGGAAGCGGCGAGTGCGCAGTTGACGCGCACAAAGCCGCGGCACCTGCCCGGCCGCCCCCGCCTCGCACGAAGCGCGGCCGTTGAGACCAGAGCCGGCGATTCCCTAGGCAATGACGCCAATGATGTCGATCTCGATCAGGAAATGACCGCGCTGGCTCAAAACGTGGTGCGGTTCTCGATCGCCGCCCGCCTGCTCCAGATGAAAGGGCAGCTCCTGAAATCGAGCATCAAGGAAGGGAAGATCTGATGAGTGGACTGTTGTCAGCGATGGAGGTCAGCGCTTCGGCCCTGACAGCTCAGCGACGACGGCTCGAGCTGCTGGTGACGAATCTGGCAAACTCCGAGACGACCCGAACCCCTGAAGGCGGGCCTTACCAGCGCAAGGACGTCGTTTTTGCCCCCAAATCAGTCGAACCCTTCTGGAAAGTGCTGGCGGAGGCGGAATCTCAGACGCTGGAAGGAGTTGAGGTAAAGGAAGTGGTAACCGATGACCGCCCTCCGGTCATGGTGTATGCTCCCGGCCACCCCGACGCCAACGAGAAGGGGTATGTGGCCTACCCCAACGTGAACCCCTTGGAAGAGATGGCGCATTTCATGGCAGCTAAACGGTCCTACGAGGCGAACGTCAAGGCTTTTGAGGCCATCAAGGAACTGGTCAGACGATCACTGGAGATGGGAAGATGAGCGAGATTTTCATCCAGCGAACCAACGCCTTCGAGCAGCTGAAAGAGTTCCGGTCAAGGCTGAACCCCGGATCCGACGCCGGAAAACCCGATTTCAAGGAAGCCTTGACCAAGGCGATGCGCGAAGTGAACGAAGTCCACAAAGCGACTGACGAGCAGATCCGGAGAATCCTCTCAGGCGATATTCAGGACGTCCATGCGGCCATGATCGCGATGCAGAAAGCAGACATGTCGTTCCAGATGTTGATGCAGGTACGTAACAAGCTGGTTGAGGCGTATCACGAAGTGATGAGGATGCAGGTCTAGGGATACGTCTTTGTGCGCCGCCCGCGGGATTCACACCCCGCGGGGCGGTTAAGAGGAAATGAACATGCCGGCTGCTTTCCTTTCACAGGCCAAAGCCCTCCACGACAGATTGACACTCAATCAGAAGCTCTCGATCCTCGCCCTGGCGGTGGTAGTGCTGCTGGGGATTCTCCTGTTCACCTTCATGGTGCGGCAGGAGCCGTACCAGCTCTTGCTGTCTGACCTTGATGCCACTAACGCCAACGCCGTGGTGGCGAGGCTGAGGGAACTGGACGTCCCCTACGAGCTGGTCGACGGAGGACGCTCGATCACGGTCCCGGCGAATCGGATCGACGAGATCCGGCTGGAGGTGGCCAGCCAGGGATTGCCGACTGTCGGGAGAATGGGGTTCGAACTGTTCGATCAGAACAACTGGAGCATCACGGACTTCACCGAGAAGGTCAACTATCGTAGAGCCTTGGAAGGCGAGTTGGAACGAACCATCCTGAGCCTTTCCGAAATTCTGCAGGCCCGGGTGCATCTGGTTTTGAGAAAGGAATCTCTTTTCGCGGAGGCAGAACAGCCCGCCAAGGCATCGGTGGTCATCAAGATCCGGCAGGGGGAGACGCTTTCGCCAGCTCGTCTTCGGGGCATCCGCAACCTGGTCGCCTTCGCGGTCGAAGGACTGGAGACCCGGAACGTGACAGTCGTCGACGTCAACGGGGCGATCCTTTCGGCGGATGCTCCCTCGCAGAATTCGGAACTCGCGGACGAGCAGTTGACCGCCCGGCGAAAACTGGAAGAGAGTCTGTGTCAGAAGGTCATTTCGATCCTCGAGCCTATCGTCGGCGCCGATCAGGTCCGAGTGACCGCTTCCGTCGAGCTGGACCGGCGCGAGACGGAACAGACGGAGCAAATCTTCGACCCGGAGAAATCCGTCATTGTCAGCCAACAGAAATCCGAGGAGATTGTCCGTGATAGCGAGGCGCGAGAGGGAATACCACTTAAGGCCAACGACTCCGCCGCAGCAACTAGAGTCCCTGCAACAGAAAAAGGGAGGAGCCTGACCAGCGAGACTACCAACTACGAGCTCTCGAAGACTGTCCGTCAAACCAAGATGCCGGGAGGAGAGATCGTCCGCCTGTCGGTGGCGGTGGTGGTCAACAACAAGATCAAGCCCGCGCCGGGCCCCGGCTCGGTACCCCGAAGTGAACCCCGCTCATCCGAGGAAATGGCGAGACTGAGGAGCCTGGTCAGCTCTACCATTGGCTTTAATCAGCAGCGGGGAGACATTCTCACCGTGGAGAACGTCGCCTTCTCCCTTCCTCCGAACCGAGAGCCTTCCCTGCCGTCCCGCCCGTTCTGGGAGACCAACAAGGACCTGATTCACACCATGTTCCGTTATCTGGTCATCCTGCTTCTCTTTGGACTCTTCTATCTGGTCATCTTCCGACCCGTCAAGAAGCGCGTTTTCGCCTTTGTCGAGCAGGAAGGTCCTGCACAGAAGCAGCTGTTGGCCTCAATCCCTGATCCGGCCCTGGTCCAACAGTTGGAGACGAGGCTGGGACAGGCAGGAGCAGCCAATGCCTTGCCGGAGGCTCAAAAGGCGGCGCCAATGAGTGATCGCAGCGCTGCGATAAGGAAAGAACTCATCGCGCTGGCAAAAGAGGATCCGCAGCTGGTTACGCAGATCATCCGTGGCTGGCTCTCCGAGGGAGTCTGAAGATGCCTGACGTGGACACTTCCTTCGATGGTGAGGTTCTCCAGCCGATGCTGGCTAGCGCGGCGGCAAACAAAGGCAGGCTGACCGGCATCAGGAAAGCGGCCATACTGCTGCTGTATCTCGGCGAAAAAACGAGTTCTGTCATTTTCAAGCATCTCCACGACGATGAGGTCAAGGTCATCGGTCAGGAGATCGCGAATATGGGCTGGGTGGATGAAGAAATCACCGACCGCGTACTTGCCGAGTGCCATACGGAGGTAACGAGCGGGAAGCTCAAGCTAAGGGGAGAACTGGACTACGTGCGCAAGGTGGTTGAAGCGGCCTTTGATCCACCCGTGTCGCAGGAGATTCTTCGATATCTTTCCGGCAAGAACATATCGGCGGTGGAGAGCCTGAAGACCATCAAGTACGCCAACCCGCAGGAGATCTATCAGCTGATCAAGTACGAGCATCCGCAGACGGTGGCTGTACTGCTCAGCCATCTGGAACCGGAGGCTGCCGCGGAGATCATCAGTCTGTATCCCGAGGAGAGCCGCGCGGACGTCTTGGCGCGTCTGGCGCAGCTGGACCAGATATCGAAACCGGTCAGGAACAAGGTAGCGGAAGTCATCGCCGCCAAGCTCCGGCAAAGCGGCCACTTCGACCAGAGTATTCAGGGCGGAGTGCGCAAGGTGGCCGAGATCTTCAATCGCCTCGACCGCAAGCTCAGCCGCGACACGCTGGAGATGATTGAGAACGACAACCCTAATCTGGCCCTTTCGATTCGCAACCTCATGTTCGTCTTCGACGACATCCTGCTGCTGACCGACGAGGACATGCGGAAAATCATTCAACGGGTTGACAAAAAATCGCTGGTCGTTGCCCTCAAAGGGACGGCGGAGGAGGTGAAGGAACACTTCTACCGCAACATGTCGCAGCGAGCGGTCGAGATGCTGAAAGAAGACATGGAAGCCCTCGGCCAGGTCCGCCTCAAGGATGTCGAATCGGCGCGAAAGCAGGTTGTCGCCGTCATCAGAGATATGGAAGCTGCCGGCGAACTCGACATCGGCGCGTCGGGAGGTGACCAGTATGTCGAATAGCCGCGTAGTGAGAAAAGGCCGCGGTCGTGTACTGCGGTTTGCCGCCGCCAGTGACGGGGCAACCACGAGCGGCGCGGAGGTCGGTCCGGATTGTCTGGCGGCTGTGGAGCAGGACGCCTACCGCAAGGGATTTGAAGCCGGCAAGAACGCGGGGATGGAGATGGCCGAGAAGAAAATCGAGGCCATCCTGGGCCGGTTCGCAGCTTCTATAGAACAGGTTGCCGGTTTGCGTTCCCAGATTATCCGAGAGACTCAACTCGATGTCGTCAAACTGGCTCTGCAGATCGCCCGCAAACTGGTACACCGGGAGATCACGGTCGACCCCGACATCATCTTGACCCTTGTCAAAGTGGCTCTCGATAAGCTCCAGAGCCAGGCGCGAATTGTCATTCACCTGAATCCGGAAGATGCCGCCATCCTGACCAGCAAGCTGGAGCAGGATCCGCAGCTTTTCGGAGAACGGGACATACAGATCAAAACCAAGAGCAGTCTCAGGCGGGGCGACTGCCTGATTGAATCCCCCTACGGGAGTGTCGATGGACAGCTTTCCGAGCAGTTCGATCAGATCGAGGCGGGGCTCCTCTCCGAATTCTGAGAAGGTCGACCTGTCGCGCTTCCTGCGCCTGATCGACACGATCGAGACTCTGCCTGTCTCAGGAAGAGTGACCAAGGCCGACGGATTGACGATTGAATCCGACGGCCCTCCTGTCTCTGTCGGACAGACCTGCGAGGTCATCCCCGAGGGACGGCGGCCTATCGAAGTGGAGGTGGTCGGGTTTCGCAACCACAGCGTCGTTTCCATGCCCATTTATGACACCGGTGGCGTCAAGCTGGGTGATTTGATCAGGGCGCGCGGACAACAAGCCTGTGTGGAAGTCGGCGCCAGTATGCTGGGAAGGGTCTTGGATGGCTGCGGAAAACCGCTTGACGGAAAAGGAAGCCTGGACTGCGACGCCGTCTACCCCCTCACCCGGGAGAGCCGGAATCCTTTGGAGCGCCGGCCGGTCAAGATGCCTCTCGGGACGGGAGTCCGATGTATCGACGGCCTGCTGACCGTTGGAAGGGGACAGCGGATGGGGATTTTCGGGGGGAGCGGAGTCGGGAAGAGCACCTTGCTCGGCATGATGGCCCGAAACACCGAGGCCGACGTCGGCGTGATCGCCCTGGTCGGAGAACGGGGGCGGGAAGTCAATGCCTTCATCCAGGACGACCTTGGCCTCGAAGGTTTGAAGAGAAGCGTAGTCGTGGCCTCGACCTCCGACAACCCGCCGCTCATGCGTATCCGCGCTGCCCTGGTCGCCACGGCGATTGCCGAATACTTCAGCGACAGAGGCAAAAACATTCTGCTGGTTCTGGACTCCATCACGCGTGTTGCCATGTCACAAAGAGAGATCGGGTTGGCGGCGGGTGAACCCCCCTCCTCGAAGGGCTACACCCCGTCCGTCTTCTCCCTGCTGCCGCGCATATTTGAAAGGGCCGGTAACTTCGAAAACGGGAGTATCACCGGATTCTACACCGTCCTGGTCGAGGGGGACGACATGAACGAGCCCGTCGCCGATGCGGTGCGCGGTCTCCTGGACGGGCACATCGTCCTCTCCCGTCCGCTGGCCTGGAAGAACCATTTTCCCGCCATCGATGTGCTCCAGAGCCTGAGCCGATTGATGCCGGCTCTTGCTCCCCCAGCACAACTCGAGGCTTCTGGCAAGCTGCGGGACTTACTGTCAACCTACCACCACGCGGCCGATCTCATCGACGTGGGCGCCTATCACGCCGGGTCCAATCCCAAGATCGACCTGGCCATCGAGAAGCAACCGGTCATCAACTCTTACCTGAGACAGGCCCGGGATGCGGAAGTCACCCGCGAATCAGCTCTCGAGAGTCTTCTCAAGATCATGTCATGATCAGAAAATTCAGTTATCGGCTGCAGTGCTTTCAGGATCTGTGTGAACGGCGGGAAAAGGCAGAAGAGCTGAAGCTCCGTGAGCTCTACGCGAGACGGCAGCGGTTGGAGGACGAGAAGAACCACCTGGAAGACTCCGTTGCGCGCACCCGAAAGAGCATCTCCGGAGAAACCCAGATGTTTTCCCACGAGGTCCAAATCTACCTTAACCACATAAACGGCCTTCTGGCCAGGATCCGAGAGCTGGAAACGGAAACCCTCAAGCTCGATCAGCTCATCGAAAAACAAACCGAGACGCTGTGGAATGTCCGCAAACAAAAGAAACCGGTCGAGAAACTCGGCGAGCGGCGAAAACAACAGTTTGTCCAGGAGATGGGCCGCCTGGAGCAGGCCGAGGCCGATGACCAGTATCTGCGGCAACTGTTCCAGTCCAAGCACACCTCCGGATAACTCTTGCCTAATCACTCCGGCAGATTTTGCCCAAGCCCTGGCTTCAGACCCCAGCGTCAAGCTCGCGATCTTAAGATAACCTCTTCACATTCAATAAGTTGATGTAAATCCATCGGCTCATCTCTGTTCTGGCATCCGGCATGCTGAGGGCTGTGCGACGATGATCGGCACAAAGCTCTTCAACGTGATCCCAGAACAAGGCCAGAAAGGTGTGGCCGGGACCCAGAACCGGCCGGGCGACAAGCAGGCTTTCCTGAAACAGTTCGTTGCCGCGCTTTTCGCCGAGACCTCCGAGGGATCCCATAAAGACCCGGAGTCCGACAGCGCCGGGGCGGTCCTAGCCGGTCAGGACCTGGCCGTCCGGTTGATGGCGGGGACGTCGCCCTTGGCTGCGGGCCAGCCACAAACGGCGACGCTCGACGACAAGCAGCGCGTACCGGCATCCGGCACAAGCGAATCCGCCGTGCCGACAAGCGGAAATAGCGGGCCGGCCAGTACGCCGCAGTTCGCTTCTGACCGGCCTTGGCGCGGGGTGCTGACGTCCGAGAGTTCTTCAGAAGCTCGACCTCAAGCCCGCGACCTTGCGCGCATCGGCCGAGCCAGCCTGGCGATGTCTGGCGTGTTTGGACTACGAGAAGAACGGCCGGCGGGCGCCCAGCGCCAGGCAGGGACGGTGATGGTCAGTCAGGACCGCCAGACGGGTCTGACCACGACAGACGGCGAGGCACGACCTGTCCCCCAAAAGGACCGTCCAGGTGTGACCGGGTCAGCCGTTCCGGCAGGAACGGACAGACTGCCGGTGTCCGGCCCACCGGGAGGACCAGAAAACACTCCGGAAGGTCCCCAGGTGACAACCAAGTCCCGTCCGCGTCCAATGTCACCTGTGGTCCCTGTGGTCGAAACCGTCAGGCCTTGGGGAGCGGCCCTCCGCGGCGCCAGTGCGACTGAAAGCGAAGCCTCGCCGGCAGGGCAGGCTGAGGAGCAAGCGCATAGCGCCTCGGTGCCGGGAGAGGTCAGGCCACGGCCTGCTTCCAGGCCGGTGCTTGACTCAGTCACTCGGCTGGAATCCGTCGCTCTGCCGCTTTCCTCCCGGGTCATCGATGATGGGACACTGACAAGGAGTCGGATTTCGGGACAAAAGACGCTTCGCACTCTTTACGATCTCCTGGGCGGAATTGAGGCTGGGCCGCGAAAGGGGTCAGCACCAGCCCCGTCTCTGACCGAGAATCCAGCCTGTCCGACGCTGCCGGGGCAGCCGCTGGCCGCCCATGCCCAACCTTCAGCCGGAGAGAGTGTGCCGCCGGTTGATTCTGTGGTACAGGCGCCATTGGGCCGGGCGGAGCCGAGGACGGAGAGCAAAGAGGCTGGAACCGTTTCACTGCGGACAGTCCCCGCGAGGGAAGACGGTCTTCAGGACCGTCCGAGACCGGGCGGGGGAGGGGAGCCGACTACAGAGGGTGCTGGAGAACTGCTGCCCTCCTGGTCTCGGCAGGCGCCGGTAAAGTCTTCAGAAAACGAGTCACGTCCCAGCAGCGTCGCAATTCCCATTCCCAGCCGAGAGGCAGCCGAGTCGCTCTTCGATCAGGTGGTTGCCAGGGCCCGCGTACAGAAGTCGGCCGACGGCCCGATCAAGCTGAGCGTGGACCTCAAGCCGGAGGTCTTCGGCCGGCTCGAGATAGAGACCGCCATAACCGCTGACCAGCTTGTGACAGCCGTGATTCGGGCTGAAGACCCAAGCGTCCAGAAGATGGTCGAGTCCCATCTTCCGACGCTTCTGGAGAGGTTGCAGGAAAGCGGGATTCGGATCGACTCGGCCCAGGTGGCCAGCCTGGCAGCCGATTCGGGCGGTGAACCGAAGGAGCACGCGGAGAGGCAGCCTGGTTTTCAACGGAGTTCGCAGCCACCCTCACACAACCCATCGACTGGGGCGGAGGGTGAGGATCAGCAGCTGTTGGAGCGGCACGACGGGGCAATTGACTATTTCGCCTGAGGAGAAAATATGCAAGTTCAAGAAGTTGGGCAATCCATGACAACCGCCGGACAGGAGGAGTCGCGCGCAACGAGCCAGACGTCCTCCCTGGGCAAGGAGGAGTTTCTGAAACTACTGGTCGCTCAATTGAGCCATCAGGATCCCATGGAGCCAAAGGACAGCTCGGAATTTGTCGCCCAACTGGCCCAGTTCAGCTCTCTGGAGCAACTCATCGAGATTCGAAAGTCGACGGAAGCGAACAACGCGCTCTTACGGGACTTGATCGCTCAGAACCAGACGCCGGACGAGGCGGTCGAACGCGGTGCCAACACAGACAGCAGCGAAGGCTAACCAGCAACAAGGAGGAGAGATCATGGGTGGAGTATTCTTTGTCGGTTTGACGGGTTTGAATTCGAGTTCTCTGGGAATCAGGAACGTCGGCAACAATCTTGCCAACAGCAATACGATCGGGTACAAGGCAACCAACCTGTTCTTCGAGGAACTCAGGGCGGCGACCACGGCCGGTGCGGAAGCAGGACAGGGTGTCATTCCTACGTCGACTCAACAGGTCTGGACGCAAGGCAACATCCAGCAATCGCAACTGGCGACGGACATGGCGATTCGGGGGGCCGGTTTTTTTGTGGTCAGCGACGGAATCAGCGCCGAGTTCTATACCCGGGCAGGCAACTTCTTTCTCAACGCGGATGGGAAGCTGGTCACCTCTGACGGGCTGTTTGTCATGGGGTATCCGGTTAACTCCGCCACCGGCATGATCAACACCAATACGAATCTGGTCCCGTTGGATCTGAAGCCGGGGCAGATCCTGCCCGCCCTGGCGACGACCAGCATCCGCTTCTCAACCAATCTGAACTCGCAGGCAACGGTGGGTCCGCCGCCCGAAACGTTTTCGACGACCGTGACCGTCTACGATAGTCTCGGAGCGGCTCACCCTGTCACGGTGAGGTTCACCAAGAATGCGAGCGCCGGCGCCTGGGACTATGAAATCACCGTGCCGGGTGAAGACGTTCTGGGTGGGACGGCAGGCAGCGCCGTCGTGATCAACTCGGGGCAGGTGACCTTTGACTCGACAGGGAGACTCTCATCGCCGGCGGCCGACGTTACCGGCATCACTTTCACGCCGGCGAATGGTGCCGATCCTTTGACTTTCGACTGGGATCTCTACGATGACGCTGATCCGACCAAAAGCCACCTGACGCAGTTCGACCTGCCCAGCTCGACCTCCCAGACCTACCAGAACGGCAAAGGGGCCGGGACTCTGTCGGAAGTGATGGTGCGCGCCGACGGGATAATTGAAGGCATTTTCAGCAACGGCGAGACGGCCGCTTTGGGCCAGCTCGGGATGGCTTTGTTCACCAGTCCTCAGAATCTGGTACGAGCCGGAAACAACCTCTACGCACGAACCACTCAGTCGGGCGAACCGACTATCGGGACGCCGTCGACGGGAGGCCGGGGAGGGATTCAAGGCTTCGCGCTGGAACTGTCTAACGTCGATATTGCGGAAGAATTCATCAAGCTGATCCTCTTTCAGCGGTCCTATCAGGCAAACTCACGGATCATCACGACGGCTGATCAGATCACTCGGGAAGCCATCCAGATGAAACAGTGAGGTCTGCGGCAGCGGGTGTCGCCGACCTCGAGACAGCCGGGCCCCTTTGGAATGTCCGGGGGCCCCTGAGACCGGACGCCGCCGTCAAGGAATTGTCAGTCCCGCCAATCATTGACGCTTTTCTCCATCGACCTGGAAGAGGTCGAGGGCTGATGCACCGCGTCATTTCACATCCCGCGGAAGGTCGCGAAAATTCGCGAACCATTTTTCCGCGAATTTCGGCGCGCATTTCCGCGAATTTCCGCGGGGTGCCAGCTGTGACATATCCTCCGAGCTTCCCTGTCTACCCGCAGGCTGGCATGGCGGTTGCACCCCCCTAGCCGGATTCGCTTATGCCGGAAGAAAAGAAGCAAACAGACGCGACTGGAAGCACACAGGGGAGCAAGAAGAAAAAAGGGCTGGTCATCGGTCTTGTTCTTTTGGCTGTCCTGGCGGGCGTTGGGGTGGCCACTCATTGGCTCGGGCTTTTTGCTTCTAAAAGACATCCGGTCGGTCAGACCGCTGCCGGAGGACGGAAAAAGGAAGCGCTGAGGATTACCGAGGTTATCACCATTCCGCCTGTCATAGTCAATCTGGCTTCCGATCCCTTCAACAGAATGAGCTATGCCCGTCTGGGCATCTCGCTGGCGATATCTAACCCTTCGCCGGGACAGGCGATGTTCCGTCAGGAGGTGGTCATTCCCAAAGTCACCGACCGCCTGCTGGCCAGGGTGGGGCAGATGACTGCGGCCGATCTGCTGAAGCCTGAAACCAAGGAGCAGATCAAGACAGAGATCAAGGACGACATCAATCTGAACCTCCGCGAGCAGGGAAGTAGCACGGGTGATGGCGCGGAGGGCGCAAGCCGGGTCGTTGAGGTGTATTTCACGGAATTTGTCATTCAGTGAGGCGAGATGGCGAGGATTGTAGTTACTGACAAGGAAGTCGAAGTTGTGGCCTTGGAGCACGCCAAGGAGATGGCGGGTTTTTTTGACGTGAAGTACGAGGTCGACCTGCGGCTGGGCTACAAGACCATCACTGTCGAGGAGCTTTTGCGCCTGGCTCCGGGAGACGTGATTGCCCTGGACAGGCCTTCGTCTCGAAATGTCATCGTCGCCGTAGGCGATGTCGCGATCGGCGAGGCCGAGGTCATCCTGCACAACAGCGGACCGGCGGCCCGCCTGGTGGAGATTGGTTGAGGCCGGCGATGAGTTTACTGCAGATCGTGTCAGCGATTGTGCTGGTGTTCAGCCTGATGGGTCTGCTCGCCTGGCTGGGCCTGAGAATGAATGGCTCGGCCAGGGGCCGGCGAGACTCCCACATACGCGTTCTGGAGAGGCTGGCGATCGGGGACCGAAGGCAGCTCCTTTTGGTTGAGATCGGCGGGCGAAGGCTCCTGCTGGGATCGACCAGCAGTCACATCTCGGTCTTAGCTCGGTTTGATGCCAGTGAAATGGAAGGGACCGAGTCGGCTGCCAGTGGAATGAACCGGCCGTCGTTTGCCAGCTTACTGGAGATGCTGCGTTGAGTGCCGTTAATCTTGCGGTTCGTTGCCTGATTCTGACACTGATCGTATCCATCGTCTGCACGGCTGTCTTTGCCGAGCCTCAGAATGAGGACGCACTGAGGATCTCGATCGGGACAGGGAAGGAGGCGGAGGGCGGAGAGGGTTTGTCTTTGCCGTTGCGCATAGTTCTCCTTCTGACTTTGCTGACGTTCTTGCCTGCCATCCTCATCTCGATGACGTCCTTCACCAGGATCATAGTGGTGGCGCATTTCCTTCGCCAGGCGCTGGGAACACAGCAGTCACCCAACAACCAGATCCTGCTCGGCCTCGCGCTTTTCCTGACTCTGTTTGTGATGGGGCCGGTGTGGGACGAGATCTACCGGACTGCAGTGGTGCCGTACCAGGAGGGCCGCCTGGACGAACTGGAGGCGGTCGGGCGCGCCCAGGAGCCCCTGCGCGAGTTCATGCTCAAACAAGTCCGGGAGGAGGACCTCGCCCTCTTTGTCAGACTCGGCAAGCTCCCGCGGCCGAAGAGCAGCCAGGACCTGCCCACCCGAGTGATCGTGCCGGCTTTCATGATTTCGGAATTGAAGACGGCCTTTCAAATTGGCTTCGTCCTTTTCCTCCCCTTTCTCGTGATCGATATGGTTGTCAGTTCTGTACTGTTGTCGATGGGGATGCTGCAGTTGCCTCCGATGATGATTTCCATGCCCTTCAAGGTACTTCTGTTCATCCTGGTTGACGGCTGGAGGTTGATAGTCGGCTCCCTGATCGAGAGCTTTCGTTTCTGAGCCGTCATGAGTGACGAACTGCTGATTCAGATGATCAGAGATACGGTTTGGGTGGTTTTTGTCACGGCGGCGCCGATTCTCGGTGTGGCGCTGGTGGTGGGGATGGTCATCAGCATTCTTCAGGTGGTGACGTCCATCCAGGATACGACCTTCGCCTTTGTTCCTCGGATGATTGCGGTCTGCCTGGTCTGTCTGATTCTTCTCCCGTGGATCATTGATCGAATTGTCTCGTTCACCATGCACTTGCTCAGTGACTTCGCTCCTTACGCGCGCTGACCATGTCAGAGATTCACCTTTCCGTTGAGTTTCTCCCGGGATTCATTCTGGTTCTCGGACGTGTCGGAGGCATGGTGACCTTCATGCCGTTCCTGGGCACACCGAGCGTGCCGCGTTGGGTCCGGGTTTCGCTGGCGCTGTTTCTGGCCCTGGTGATCGCTCCCGTGGCGGGTCCCGAACTCACCACGGTTCCCAAAGATCTCGCAGGCATGGCGGTCAGGTTTTCGGGCGAGGTCCTCATCGGCCTCCTGTTTGGCCTCATCGGGAAGATCGTTTTCGCCTCGCTGGAAATTGCAGGGGAGTTAATGGGCTTTCAGATAGGGTTTTCGTTCATTCACACCATTGACCCCAACACCGATGTCGAGAGTCCTTTTATCGGCATGTTTCTCAATCTTGTCGGCATACTGGTGTTTCTCGGAGTCAACGGGCACCACTGGTTCATTCAGGCGGTCACGCAAAGCTACCGGTTAAGTGGAGGAAGCCTCAGTTTTCCGCCCGGGTTCGTCAGCTCGCTGCTCGCCACCGCGGGCGAGATGTTTGTCCTGGGGTTCAAAGTCGCAGCGCCAGTGGTGCTGGTCATGTTTCTGATCGATCTACTCTTCGGCATCCTGGGCCGGACAGCTCCGCAGATCCCGCTCCTGATTATCGGGCTTCCGGCGAAAGGCCTGGCCGGGTTTGTCATTCTGGCTGGGATGGTCTACGCACTGGTCCCGGTCTTGACTCGCCAGCTGGGCAGGATCCCGGCGGAACTCGCGCATTACCTGGAGCTGGTAGCTGGATAAATGTCAGGACGCTCCGATCGGACCGAAAAGGCCACACCCAAACGGCGTCGCGACGCTCGAAAAAAGGGACAGATCCCAAGGAGCAAGGAACTCCCTTTTGCCGCGCTTTTCCTGGCGATTGTGATCGCCTCGGGCCTCAGCCGTTCGTATTTTGATGGCTTCCGAGACCTCTTTCTGGTCCTCGGCCAGGCGCCTGTGACCGGTGATTTCGATGCTGCCGTGGCCACCCGCCTCTTCACGACGGCTGCCTGGAATCTGCTGGCCCTCGCCGGTCCTCCGATCGCCCTGATCTGTACGGCAAGCGTCGCGGTTCTATTTCTCCAAGGCGGTTTCGTCTTTAGCTCGGAGTCTCTGAAACCCAGCATCGAGAGGCTTAACCCGGCGGCCAATGTGCGGAGAGTGTTCTCGACCCGTTCCTTGGTGGAGCTCGTCAAATCGCTGGCGCTGATTCTGATTGTCACCTATGCCGGCTGGTCTGTGGTTCAGAACCACCGGGGCGAGCTTCAGATGATGGCGAGCATGGATGTACGGGCAATGGTCTCTGCAGCCGGGGCGATCGTTTACGAGGTGAACCTGAAGATCGCCGTCTGCCTCATACTTCTGGCCGCTGCCGATTTTGCCTTCCAATGGTACAAGCACGAGCAGGACCTGAAGATGACCAAGCAGGAAGTCAAGGAGGACCTGAAGGATACGGACGGGCATCCCCTGGTCAAGTCGCGTATCCGCAGGCTGCAGCGTGAAATGTCCTTACGCAGGATGATGGCCGCCTTGAAAGAAGCCGACGTTGTCGTGACCAACCCGACCCACTTTGCCGTGGCGCTGAAGTTTGAGATGGGGAAGATGGCGGCGCCCGTGGTAGTCGCCAAGGGCAAGGACCTTCTGGCCGAGAGAATCAAGTCAGTCGCGGGCGAGCACCAGATTCCCATCGTCGAGAATCCCGAACTGGCTCGAGCCCTCTACAGCTCGGCTGACATTGGCGAGGAGGTGCCGGTAGAGCTTTACCGTGCGGTCGCCCAGATCCTGGCTTACGTTTACAGCTTGAAAAGGACCGCCTATCGATAGGGGATTCCGAGCCCGTCGTCTTTCTTTTCGCGCTTTGTATTCCGGGTACCGGGAACAAGGCGGAACGACTGATTGGCATATCGATTGCTCATTAGACTTTCAGGGCTCCGGTAGGGGGCAAAAACAGTCAAAGAAGTGACATGAGAAGCAGCGCTACTGGACTGGCGATCAGTCAATTCGAGACACCGAAGCGGCTGGACCTTGCGGTAGGTCTGGCAGTCCTGACGATCATCGGGGTGATGTTGGTCCCTGTCCCGCCCTTTGTGCTTGATTTTCTGATCGCCATTAATGTGACAGCCTCCGTCATACTTTTGCTGATTTCCCTGTACGTGACGGAGCCGATCGCTTTCTCGGTGTTCCCCACCGTGCTTCTCCTGATGACCCTTTACAGGCTTTCGCTGAATGTGGCGAGCACTCGTCTGATTCTGCTCGAGGGGGGATCGGGGACGTCGGCGGCAGGACGCGTTATTGAGTCATTCGGACAGTTCGTGGTGGGCGGGAACTACGTGGTCGGCGCCGTGGTTTTTTTGGTGCTGATCGCCATCCAGTACATCGTGGTGAATCACGGGGCGGTGAGGACATCGGAAGTGACGGCGCGATTCACCCTGGATGCGATGCCGGGCAAGCAGATGAGCATTGACGCCGACCTGAACGCCGGTCTGATCGATGAAGAGCAGGCCCGGGAGAGGCGGAAGCGAGTGAGCCAGGAGGCCGAGTTTTACGGATCCATGGACGGGGCTGTGAGGTTCACTCAACGGGACGCCGTGGCCAGCATCATCATCGTCGCCATCAACATCATTGCCGGCTTCCTGATCGGAGTCGTCAGCCATGGAATGCCGTTGATGGAAGCGATGAAGACCTACACGATCCTGACCATTGGAGATGGACTGGTCACAGCGATCCCCGCCCTGCTGGTTTCTGTCACCGCCGGTATCATGACGACGCGAGCGGCCTCCGAGTCGGATCTGGGCGAAGAAGTCTCGACACAGATGTTCTCTGACCCGAAACCGATGGCCATCGGCGCCGCTGTGCTGATGCTGATCGCGGTCATCCCAGGACTCCCCTTTCTATCCTTCTTCCTGCTGGGTGCCAGCACGGGTGCCGTGACCTGGTACATGAGCAGGCGCAGAAAGACCGCAGCCCAGATCGTGCGAAATGAGGCGATCGCGGAAACCAGGCCACCGGAAGAAAAGATGGAGACCCTGCTGCGAGTCGACCCGCTGGGGCTCGAGCTCGGCTATCAGCTCATTCACCTGGTCGAGAACAAACCAGGCACCGACTTCCTGTCGCACATCAAATCGATCCGCCGCCAACTGGCTTCGGAGCTGGGCGTGATAGTTCCGCCCATTCACATCACCGACAACCTGCAACTCAAGCCCAAGGAGTATCGGATCTTGCTCAAGGGGGTCGACCTGGTCCACGGGGAACTGAACCCGGGCTTTTTGATGGCGATCGACCCGGGCCAGGTGACCAAGGCCGTGGAGGGCATTCCTGCGCGTGAGCCGGCTTTCCAGCTCGACGCGGTCTGGATCAGGCCGGAGGACCGAGAAAAAGCTCAGCTGGCCGGCTACACGGTGGTCGAAAACACCACCGTTCTGGCCACTCACCTCACGGAGACCATCAAGGGGGTCATGCATGAGCTGCTCAGCCGGCAAGAAGTGAAAGGCCTCATCGATGCCGTCAACGAGACGCACCCGAAGGTCGTAGAGGAACTGATCCCCTCGGTGATGCGCATCGGCGAAGTCCAAAAGGTGCTTCAGAACCTCCTGCGCGAACGAGTCTCGATTCGAGACATGGTGACGATCCTGGAAACCTTGGCCGACTTCGCACCACGCACCAAGAACACTGCCTTGTTGACGGAGTACACCCGCCAGGCCCTCGGCCGGTCGATCTGTCGCCCGTTTATCGATGAGGAAGGGACTCTTCGAGTCCTTACCCTCGCCCATGATCTCGAAAGGCTTTTCGCGGATTCAATCACCGTGACGGAAGCCGACAATTTTCTGACGCTGGCTCCAGCGCACGCCAAGAACTTCATCGTCAAGCTCCAGAAGGCCCTGTCAGAAAAGCCGTTTGACGGCTATCCGATTCTGCTCGTCACGAGCAACATCCGCCTCCACGTCAGGCGCTTGGTTGAAGACGTGATCAGCAATCTCGTTGTGCTCTCTCACAACGAGATTCCTCCACACGTGAAGCTGATCAGCCTGGGAGAAGTTTCCTTATGAGGATCAAAACCTACAACTCGGATTCAGTGCCGAAGGCCCTCAAGAAGATTCAGAAGGAACTGGGCCCGGGCGCTGTCATTCTCAAGACGAACCGCACGATCAAGAGGAGATTCCTCGGGCTCGTTCCCTCGCTGGCCTACGAAATCACGGCAGCTGCCGACACAGAGGCCACCGGCCTCGAAGGGGAGCCACGACCCGTCCCTGATGCGCCGGGTGCAAAGGCTCGGTCGACGCCAACTCGAGACGGGCAGCCGGATTCGTTGCGCCCTTCAACTCGCCCGATAGAGACCTATGAGATTGCGCAGACGCCGGTCACCGACCGGAAAAGGGACGTCCGGCTGCGAGCGAATCCGGAACGTCCCGCGGGCAAGTCGCAGGACGAAGACTGGATAAAGCAGTTTGACAAGTTAAACCATGAGATCCGGGACTTGATCCGGCTGGTCCATCAGCACAACGCTTTCGACGCTATGCGTGCCCTCTTGCTTCGCAACGATCCCGCGTCGGAGCGGCTCCGTGATCTGATATGGGGCGGAAACCGGAACGAACCGCGCCTGGCTTCCGCTCTGTACTCGGCCTTCGCCTCCCTGGTCGAGCAGGGAGTCGAGGAGGAGTTCGCTCTCCTGCTTGTTCAGAGGGCCGCTCAGAATCTCCCTTGTGATGAGGACCTTTCCACTCGCATCCGCGTTCGCCTGAGCAGGGCTATCTCCTCGATGGTGAGCCTGGAGCCGTTTGTCCCTTCTCCCGAGAAAAGCGCCTGTATTCTCCTGGGGCCGACCGGGGTGGGGAAGACGACGACCATCGCGAAGCTGGCGGCCCGCTTTGCCTTACGCGACAAAAAGACGGTCCGCCTGCTTACGGTGGACACTTACAGGGTCGCGGCAGTCGAGCAACTCCAGGCCTACGGTGAGATCATCGGGACCCCGGTAAGCGTGGTCTTTTCTGTCGACGAACTGGACGCTCGCCTGCGAAAACCGGATAGCGCCGAAATCACATTGATCGACACCACGGGACACAGCCATCGGAGAATATCGGAGTACTCGTCACTGGCCGCCTATCTCTGCGACAACACCCGGCTTGAAAAGCATCTGGTTCTCAGTGCGACGACCCGGCAGAAGGACCTGCGTGACATCGTGACCTGCTTCGAGGCCTTCCGACCGGACAAGCTGCTGTTTACGAAACTCGACGAGTCTTCGACGTTCGGGGCGCTTTTCAACGAGCTGGTGCGTACCAAGAAGCCCCTTGCGTATCTGACTGAGGGCCAGGCCGTGGCGAAAGATTTGGTCGTCCCGACCCAATCAACGTTGCCGGATCTGCTCATACCAATTGAATGAATAACCAAGAGGCTTGCGTTCAGATGACTGATATTCAAACCACGGGTGAGAGAGGAACCTTGATGCAGCACCTGGGATGCCGGCGCACTGGCGGAAAGCCCGGGTCGAGCTCCAGTTGTCAACTGCTGGCGGTTACCAGCGGGAAGGGGGGTGTCGGAAAGACCTACGTCGTCGTCAACCTCGCTCTGGCCCTCAGCCGGGCGGGGAAGAGAGTCGCGATTCTGGATGCCGACTACGGGCTGGCCAACGTGGACGTGGTACTCGGGTTGACTCCTGAGTACCACCTGGGTCACGTGCTCGAAGGAAAGAAGAGCCTGAGATCGATCATCGTCACGGGGCCCGAAGGAATCCACCTCATCCCTGCCAGCTCGGGAGTTCAGGGCCTCACGGAAATGGGGAACCACCGCTTGTCTTTGCTCTGGGAGGAGATCGCAGACCTGCGGCGAGACTACGATTACATCCTGGTTGACACCGCTGCCGGGATTTCAGACAACGTCATCGGGACTCTGAGCCTCTGTGACCGGGTCATCGTGATGCTGGCGCCTGAACCGACCGCGATCGTTGACGCCTATGCCCTGATCAAAGTCCTGCTTCGAAGGAATGCACCCCAGGAAATCCTGCTTTTGGTCAACGCCGCCGAGGATGCCCGTGAAGCGGAAGGAGTGCATCGCCAGCTCGCCTGTGCGGTTGAGCGGTTCCTGGGCCGCCAGCTCGGTTATCTTGGCTGTATTCCCCGCGACCGGAAGGTCGCAGTCTCCGTGCGCAGGCAACAACCTCTGCTCATCACCCACCCGAAAAATCTGGCGGCGCGGTACGTCCTGCGGATCGCCGACCAGTTGATGAAGCGGGATGAAGCTGCAACCGGACGGGCCAGATCAATGCTGGAGGTGAACTAAGCGGCATGTTACCCAATCCGTCATCCAAAGCCGAGGCCTACGAAGCCCAGAGCCGAGCCGATCGTGATCAGGTCATCCTGGAGCATCTCCCCCGCGTCAGGTACATCGCCCAGAGAATTGCTGCACGGCTCCCCCGGGGGGTCCAGCTTGATGACCTGGTCAGCTCAGGAATACTCGGACTCCTCGACGCCTACGAGAAGTTCGACCCTGAAAAGGGCGTCAGTTTCCGAACGTACGCCAGCCTCCGGATAAAAGGGGCGATACTGGACAGCCTGCGTGGACTCGACTGGGCCCCTCGAGAGCTGAGAAGCAGGAGCCGTGAGATTGAACAGGCTTACGCGCGCCTGGAACAGAAGCTGAGTCGCGCGGCCACGGACGAGGAAGTGGCCGCCGAGCTGGAGATCGACCTCAAGACCTTCCATACGCTGCTTGAACGGCTCAACGGTTTGTCTGTCGGCCACTTCAGCAGCGTAGAGGGTGATCCCAGCGCCGTCGACGCCAACAACAACGCCTTCTGGTACTCCCCGGTTTCTCCCGGAGACTCTCCCTTCGAGAGTGTCAGCAAGGCGGAACTCAGGAGACTGCTGGCGGGCATCATCGAGCAATTGCCCAGACGCGAGCAGTTGCTGCTCAGCCTCTACTACAAAGAGGAACTGACCATGAAGGAAATCGGGCCGATTCTGGGCGTCAAGGAATCCCGTGTGTCCCAGCTTCATACCCGCGCGGTGCTCAGAATTCGTGCCAGGCTGCAATCGATCCTGAAACGGAAGCATGATTTATGAGCGAGAAAGTCCTGTCGCAAGAAGAGATCAGTGCTCTCCTCGACAGTGTCAACCAGGACACTTTCAGCGAGGAGATGGTTCGAAGGCGCAGAAAGGGCAGAAGGATCCAACTCGTCGGAGAGGGGGGATACCTGTTCCCCATCTCTAAAACCACTGCGCTCAATCGGGAGGTGGAGTCGGCGCTAGGCCTGATCTTTGACGCTTTTTCCCACAAGGCGGCGGCAACCCTTTCCACGACGCTGCGAACCCAGGTCAGCTTCAAGCTTCACGACGTGGAGCAGGTGGGCTACGCCGACTACCTGGAAAGTCTGCCCGAACCTTCGTCCATGTGGTACCTGGAGGTCGAACCACACAAGTTGCATGTGGCCGTCTGTCTGGAGCCGAAACTCGTCCACACTTTGATCTCCGTCATGTTAGGTGGCGGACACATGACCCCGGCCAAGAACCGGCCATACATCACTGATCTGGAACAGACGGTCATCGAAAGCATCATCGTCTGTTTCTGTAAAGAACTGCGGCACGCCTGGAGTCGGGTTTCCGAGGTCGATATCAAAATAGATAACCGAGAGACCCGTCCCCGACTGCTCCGGATTTACCCCCCGAGCGAGACCATGGTGGTGGTAGGGATGTCGATGGAGACTGGATCCACGGAGGCGGACATGTACTGGGGAGTGCCGGGTTCGCTTCTCCGCACCCTGCAACGGGCCGTGAGTCAGCAACGCCAGGTCGAAAGCCGCGAGAAGCTGGTCGAGGTGGTCCGGCAGATGGCCAGTCTGGCCCTCAGATTCGATACTGCAGTCGAAGTGAACCTCGGCGTAACCAAGGTTTCCGTCGGAGATCTGCTCAGCCTCAAGCGGGGAGATGTCCTGACGGTCGACCACCCCATCAGAAGACCGGTTCTGGTGACTGTGAACAAGAGTCTCAAGTACACCGGAGAGCTGGTCGCATCCAACGACCACAAAGCGGTTCGAATCGGCGCCCGCCATGACAGGCGGGTGTGTTGAACGAAGAGCCCGGATGATTCCAGCCGGTGCAGACAACTATCAGTCGCGGAGCGAACAACATGGAAGAACCAAGACAAGACCAGACAAACGACGAGGATGTGCCGCCTGACCCCGACTGTACGTCGGATGATGCCTGTTCAGGTCTCGAGACGGACGATCCAGACGATCATTCTTATTCCAGGAACATCCAACGAATTCTGGATATCCATCTGCCTGTGACAGTCAGCTTCGGCACGACGACCCTGACCCTGAACGAGGTGTTGAAGCTCGCCCCCGGCAGCCTGCTGGAATTGGACAGGTCGTCGGACGACCCGGTACTTCTGAAGGTGAACGACAAGGCCTTCGCATGGGGCCGGGTCGTGGACGTGGACGGCTATTACGGCGTCGAGATAACCGACATTCTCAATCGCAGCGACCGAATTGCGTCGCTCGGAGGTGAGGTATGACCAGCATCCAGGTTTGGGGATTGCAGGTGCGCTGGTGGTATCTGGTGGCCGCTGGGCTCGGCCTGGCATTTTTGTCCCAAATGCTCTTAATTTACTGCGCGATGATCTGCCAGCGGAGGTGGATCGTTCGGGAGTGCAAGGCGCTGGAGAAACGGCTGCAGGCCTCGGTGCAAGCCGCAGCCTCCAGTTTTCCGGAGTGCTCGAAAGAGGTCCACGAAGAGTTGATCAGGAAGCTGGCCCAGTGGGAAATGAGGAAGATGGCAAGCACCGAAAGGGAGCTGACCGCCAAAGCCGGAAGGTTGGAGAAGAAACACCAGGTGCTGTTGCTGGCCCGCTCGGGCCTGAACAACCATGAGATCTCCAACAAGCTGCGATTGCCGCGCGGCGAAACAGAGTTGCTTCTCGACCTGGCACGAGCCGAGTCTCAGGTCATGGCGGCAGGAAATGCCGGGACCCGATAGGCAAAGATTGCCTGCCTCGCCCGCCCCGCCAGGCCTCAAAGTCGCGAGCAGGGGTTGTTTCAAGGGGGCCTCACGAGCGGCGCGAAGTGGCATCCAACTTGCTAAGACCCAGAGTGTATGAGCCATACGATCTACACCGCCTACGCGGCCTTGCAGAGCAGAGGAGAGGCGCTCGATGTCGTGAGCAACAATCTGGCCAACATCCACACGCCGGGGTTCAAGGAGAAGCAGTTTCACTTTCGTTCGCTTGTGGGCCGGATGGCGTCAGAGATGAGCGGCCTGGGGAGTGCCATCAGCGCTCAGCAGGTCAAAACCTTTACCCACAGTGAATTTCAGCCGGGTGTTCTAACGGAGACGGGTAATCCGCTGGATCTGGCGCTGGAAGGTGACGGGTTCTTTGCCGTCAGGACTCCTGACGGAACGTACTACACCCGCAACGGACACTTCTCTCTCTCGCCGAACGGAACACTCACTACGCCGGACGGTTACCCGGTCGTGTCTGCGGCGGGGCGGCCGATCGTCTTGCCGGACGGCCGAGTAGAGGTCTCCGAGAACGGCCAGATCAGCGTCGACGGAATCCAGACGGCGCAGCTCCAAATTGTCTCCTTCCCGGACGTCAGGCAACTGACTCCGGTCGGGGAGTCGCTGTTTTCACCTCCTCAAGGCGTACAGCCTCTGCCTCCCGCCCGCGTGGCCGTCCTCCAGGGCCGGCTGGAGGAGTCAAACGTCGACCCGCTCAAGAACGTGGCGCGGATGGTGGCCCTGGTAAGGAGTTTCGAAATGTTGACTCAGGCGGTGCGATCTCTGACGAGGGATATCGACGGGAAACTGATTAACGAAGTGGGAAGGATATAGGAGGTCGCGATGCTCAGGTCACTCTACAGCGCAGCCAGCGGCATGGAAGCCATACAGCTGAATATCGACAACATTGCCAACAATCTGGCCAACGTTAACACCACGGGCTTCAAACAGCGGAGGACGCAGTTCCAGGATCTGCTCTATCAGAACCTCGTGTCGCCAGGCAGTAACGCCTCCAGTTCCACCGAAGTTCCCACGGGTCTTCAGATCGGTCTGGGCACGCGCGCGGTGTCTAATGAGATAGTCTTCCTCCAAGGCGACTACATCGAGACCGGCAACGAGTTGGACGTGGTGATCGAAGGGAGAGGCTTTTTCCAGGTGCGTCTCCCAGACGGCCAAATCGCCTACACCAGGGGCGGCGCCTTCCATCTGAACCGGGAGGGAAACCTTGTCACCTCGGCTGGCGATCCCCTCGAGCCTCAGATCTCGATTCCTCGTGAGGCCACGAAGATCAGCATTGCTTCTGACGGAACCATCTCGGTGAACCTGCCTGGCCAGGTGGAACCCCAACAGGTCGGAAGAATTGAGCTCGCGGCCTTTGCGAACCCTGCTGGTCTGAACAGCATCGGCAGAAACCTGTTTCTGCAGTCCGCTTCGAGCGGGGACCCGGTGACGGGAAGTGCCGGTGAGAACGGCAACGGCACTCTGCTTCAATGCTTTCTGGAACAATCCAACGTCAATGTCGTGAAGGAGATGATCAACCTGATCGTCAGCCAACGGGCCTACGAATCGAACTCAAAAGTAGTCAAGACCGCAGACCAGATGTACCAGCAGGTCGTCAACATGGTGAGGTAGCGCATGAGCCGAGTTCGCACCGCCATCCTGGCTTTGACGACGGTCTGCTCGCTGGGGGCCTTCCTGTGGGGCCGGACACTTCGAATTCCAGACCGGGTTGAGGTTTGCGCAGACATCCTCGTGCTGCAGGACCTGTGCGGTGAAGCGCTGCCTGAAACCCTGGGCTCTGTTTCGCTCGGCTACGCTCCTTACCCGGGTCACTATCGTTGGATCTCTCGGGCTGAACTGAAGCGCGCGCTGCGCAATCAGGGACTCGACGAAGGCCTGCACCTCCAGATGAATGACCGGATTCTCTTGACGAGGAAGAACCGGATACTGGAATCCAAGGAGGTTCATGAGGCCGTGCAGGCCTACCTGTCAAGGCTGTGTCCCGGCTTTGAGATCGAGATTCTGCACCTGACGTTACCTCAAGGGTTGACGGCCCTGCCGGGCAGGATCCGGATCCAGGTGGACGAGAAGGCTCGCCTGAGCCGGTTGGACAATGCCCCGCTGAAACTCGACGTCGTCAGCGAAGGACGGTCCAGGAGGAGTCATTGGGTCAGGCTGAAGGCCAGAGCCAAGGGGAGAGTGGCCATTCTTAAGCGAGACATCCGCTGGGGTCAGCCGATCAGCGACTCGGACGTTGAGCTGGAGACGAGGGAGGTCGATGCTCTCGAGGGGTTCTTTCAAGATCCGAGTCACGTTCAGGATATGGTTGCCAAGAGGGATCTCCGAGCGGGAGCAGTTCTGCATCGGGATGACGTCCGGAAACCGCTGCTCGTGGACCGGGGTGACATCGTCAAGCTGCTGGCCAGGGGGACGGCTTTCGTCCTGGAGACGGCGGCCAAGGCCCGTGATGCAGGTGCACGAGGAGATGTCGTGACTGTTCAGAATCTGGACAGCAAGCAGCTGGTGAAGGCCCGCGTCACCCGTCCAGGGACTGTCGAAATTGATCTTCACAGGGGGACACGGTGAGAAATCAGTGGTTGCTGGTGCTGGCCGCAGCACTTCTGGCGGGATGTGGGCCGGAAAGAAAAGCGGGGGTCGCACGCGGTCTGGACGAGTATGCCCGCCAGGCACGGGCGCTCCAGACAAATCAAGGCGACATGGATGGTTCGCTCTGGACCGAACAGGCAGGGTACGCGGATGGGTTCCGGGACGTGAAGGCGAGACGGCTGGCAGATATCGTTACCATCGAAGTCCTGGAGTCAACCAGCGCGGTTACGGAGGCGACAACCCAGACCGTCAGGGAATCGGACATCACAAAATCAGCGCCCGCTCTGTTTGGGTTGGAGAAACGGGTTGCCGAGCTGCCTAATCTGGCGAGCCTCTCCCAGTCATCGACCTTTGCCGGAGACGGCGCGACCAGCCGCACCAGCGTACTGGCCACCCAGCTGACCGCTCGTGTCATCGAGGTGTTTCCTAATCGAAATCTCCTCATCGAGGCAAACCGGGAAATCACGCTCAATGGCGAGCGACAGATCATGATCCTGCGGGGCGTAATTCGCCCCGCGGATATCTCTCCGGCCAACACTGTCAGCTCGTCGCGCATCGCCGAAATGGAGTTGTCGGTGACCGGACGGGGGACAATTTCGGACGCCCAAAAACCCGGACTCCTGTTCAAGCTTCTGTCCGGCATCTGGCCATTTTGAGAGGCAATATGAGCCTGCTGCAACGATCTGACACCGAGGCCGGTCCAGGAGCGCGGCGGCGGTCCTCCCTCCCCGCCGCCCGCGCTTGCCGGGCTTCGGCCTTGCTCCTGCTCTCCCTGCCGGTGCTGGTTTCAGCCGGCGTCCCCTCGCGGATCAAGGATGTGGCGCGCATTCAAGGCGTTCGCGAGAATCAGCTCATCGGATACGGACTCGTGGTCGGCCTGGACGGCTCGGGAGACAGTCGCCAGACGTACTTCACCACCCAGACGCTCGCCAATCTCCTCACACTGGAAGGGATCGTCGTGTCGCCTCGTGCAATCCAGGTCTCCAACACGGCCGCTGTCATGGTTACCGCCGACCTGCCGGCATTTGCCCGAACCGGTTCACGAATTGATGTCACCGTGTCCTCCATCGGAGATGCCGAAAGTCTGCAGGGCGGAACCCTGTTGATGACGCCGTTGAAAGCGGCCAACGGCGAGGTCTACGCCGTGGCTCAAGGCCCGGTTTCCATCGGCGGTTTCGCCGCACGGTCTTCGACGCAGGCCATCCAGAAGAATCAGCCGACTGCAGGCCGCGTGCCGCAAGGCGCCATCGTGGAGCGGGAAGTCACGTTTCAGCTTCAGGACAAGCCGAACCTTCGCCTGGTCTTGAATCAGGCGGACTTCACGACGGCGTCCCGGGTGGCATCGGCCATCAACCAGAAAGTAGGAACAAACCTGGCGCAGCCTCTGGACAATCGGACGGTTGAGGTTCAGGTCCCGGCCACTTTCCGCAACAATGTAGTGGCTTTTATAAGCCAGATAGAGAACCAACCCTTGGAAGTGGATCGCCCTGCCAAGGTCGTCCTGAATGAAAAAACAGGGACCATCGTGTTTGGCGGTGACGTCCGGATCGCGCCGGTAACCATCGTTCACGGCTCCCTGACGGTCCAGATAGGAACTCAGTTTGCCGTTTCCCAGCCTCCTGCCCTTTCTGCCGGGCAGACGGTCGTGGTCCCCGAAGAGACCGTCAGCGTTGAGGAGCCGGTGACTCGGCCGGTCGCGGTTAAGGATGGAAGCAGCATCGAGTCCGTCGTCCGGGCCCTGAACTCCATCGGGGCAACTCCCCGGGACATTCTCGCCATACTTCAGGCGATCAAGGCCGCCGGAGCGCTTCAATCTGAGCTGGAGATCATTTAGGGAGGTTGCATGACAGCGCCCGTCGACCTGGCCGGATCGGCCACACCGTTGATGAGCCGAAGGGACGTGAGCAGGAACGAGAACCCTTCCATCGAGGAAGTGGCCCAGGAGTTCGAGTCGCTCTTCCTGGCTCAGCTCCTGTCTGCGCTGCGAGGGGATCCCGATGGTGAGGGTTTCTTTGAGGGGAATACGGGGCAGGAGATCTACACTTCCATGATGGATCAGGCCCTGGCGAGAGCCCTCGCTGCCAAGGGAGGGATCGGACTGGCTCGACCGATCTCGGACCATCTACAGCGAATCGAGCGCCCCCCGGCCGCCTCCGCCGTTGCCGAGCCAACAATAGGACCTCAGGGCGATCCCGCTAAAGCGAGCCACCGGGAGGATGGGGGCGGCGCAAAGAATTTTGATAGCTCTCCGCTTGCCGCCGTCCTCTCAGGAGCCGTCGGCAGTGTTTTCCGTATCAGCTCACGGCCCGGCTGGCGAAACGACCCCTTTTCCGGCAAGTTACAGCACCACAAAGGAATTGACCTGGCAGCCCCGATCGGCACGGAAGTCTCCTCTCTGACCAGGGGGAGAGTCGTCTTCGCGGGAGCCCAAGGGGGTTACGGCAACACCATCGTTGTCGAGTCAGCAGACGGCCTCCGTGTCCGGTACGCGCACCTTGGTGAGATCCTGGTGAAGCCTGGAGAAAAGCTGGAAAAAGGTCAGAACATCGGGCTGGTTGGGAGCACGGGACGCTCGACAGGGCCTCACCTTCATATCGAATGGGAGAAAGCGGGGCGTCTGCTCGACTCCTTCAGCTGATACCCCGTGACGTGCGAAAGAAGACTAAAGTTTCGCGAGGATCTGCCGATGAGCATTATGACTGGATGATTCCTTTTAAAGACGACGAGGCCCCATGAAGATAGACGGCAATAATCCGTACATAAATTCCGAGGTTCACCTTCGCCCCCGAGATGTCTCGACCACGCCGGCCTCAGGCCGGCCGGTTGGGCCTCAGGTTGATCGTATTGAGCTCTCTGTTACCGCCAAGGAACTGCAGGCGCTTTACCGGGAGAACGGCGAGAGTGAGGAGATTCGCAGTGAACGGGTCGAGGAGATCAGGTCGCAGGTGGAGGCAGGAACCTACGATATTCGGGCTGAAGAGATTGCTGAAGCGATTATCACCGGGCATCTGATCGACAAGAGCGCCTAGTGAGGGCGCACCTGGTGCAGCGCCGCGCCGCGGCCCGAACTGCGTTCGGTGTCCGGTCGTCACCGTGCGGGTTTTGGAGATTTCCCGTGAGTCAAGGGATGGCCGGTCCCCTGCGGATTTCGGACGTGCCCGGGTTCTCTTCGCGCCGGGCTGCGCCGTCCTTGGGTGGGATATGGCGGTCGACCCCAGAAAAGAGTTGGAACCTATCCGCAACTCCCTGGCCGGACTGGTGGATACTTGTCGTACCCTCTTGACGGAACAGGGACGAGTGATCGACTGCTATCTGGAGGGCAAGCTCGACGAGGTCGCACATCTGCAATCGCGCCAGGAGCGCTTGCTGAGAGAAGCCCGGGGCTTCCATGACACCCTGGCCCGCACGCTCGCCGGCGGCCCGCTGTCCGAGGTAGCACGCCTCCTGGAAGCTCCCCAAAGCGAGCAGCTGGAGCAAACCATCACCGATCTCCACCGCCTGCTCCGCGAACTTCACCTGGTGAATCTGCGAAATCGGCGGTTCATCCAGAGTTCACTTTGTTACTCGCAGGCCTTACTCCAGGAGGTCTTTTCGACCCAGGCCGCATACAACGGCGGGGGAGTTATCGGAGTGAGGATGTCGGGCCTGAAAAGGGACTTGAGAGTGTGATATGGGCGGTATTTTCGGTGCGCTTCAGATCGGCCTGAAAAACCTGTCGAACATGCGGGAAGGCCTGGCCGTCGTCAACGAGAACGTAGCGAATGTCAACACTCCCGGTTACAGCCGCAAACGGATGATCCTCCAGAGCGGTCCTGCCGACTATCGACCATACGGCAGCGTGGGCACCGGGGCCGACATTCAGCGGATCGAGTCGGTGCGAGACTATTTCCTGGAGAGCCGGCTGCGAGCCGAGTACGAGACCAAGGGCTTTTTCGAAGGGCAGCAGTCGGGTACGGCCCAGCTGGAGTCTCTCCTGTCGACTGGAGATGAGGCCGGGCTGCCCGAGCAGATGTCCCGCTTCTTCAACTCGTTCCTGGAGCTTTCGGCAAGCCCCTCGTCGATCCCGCTGAGACAGGCGGTGATCTCGGAAGGAGAGCAACTCGCTTCCTGGTTTCAACGGACCTCAAGTCAGGTGGACTCGCTGCAGCTGAATAACCATGTCCGGGTCAAGGACTCGGTGGACAACATCAACTTCCTTCTGTCACGCATTTCGGTGATCAATTCCAGGCTGGAGCCCCTGCTGGCTAGAGGCCAGGATGGAGGCAGTCTGTTTGACGAACGCCAGGAATTGCTCAAGGAGCTCTCCACCGAGATTGGAATACAGGTCACCACCGACCAGACGGGCAGCCAGACCATCTCCACCACGAACGGGCGCCTCCTTCTCGCCGGAAGCGACTACAGACAATTGAGCGCCGAGGAGACATCGTCCGGGATGGTGGTCAGGTCCGGAAGCGCCGACATCACCTCCGAACTGAAGACCGGCCGGCTGGGCGGCCTGCTCAGTTTTGAAGACACGGTGCTGGCGTCGTTCAGGACATCTTTGAATTCTCTGACCAAACAACTGGCCGAAGCGGTGAACTCGACCCATCGCAACGGAGTCGACCTTGACGGGAATGCCGGGCAGGATTTTTTCCAGTTCTCGGCCGGGGCAGAGGCAGGCACCATCTCGGTCGTCATCTCGGACCCCAGAGCCATTGCGGCTGCAACCTCCGGAGGAGTCGGCGATGGACGCAATGCCCAGACCCTGGCCGATATTCGGGAGCAGTCCTTCGCGGG
Organism: Acidobacteriota bacterium; assembly: GCA_041946865.1. Classification (GTDB taxonomy): domain Bacteria; phylum Acidobacteriota; class UBA6911; order RPQK01; family RPQK01; genus RPQK01. The sequence goes on from JBHGBF010000001.1 coordinate 66,031, forward strand.
GCTGGAGGGCCAGAGCGTCCACGGCTTTTACTCTCAGATGGCCTTCGAGGTCGGTCTGGCAATGCGGGGCGTGAAGGCTAACGCGGAGCTCCAAGACAAGATACTGCGCGAGCTGCAGAACCAGCGGGAGGCGGTCTCCGGCGTCTCTCTGGATGAAGAAGCGGTCAACCTTCTTCAGTACCAACGCTCTTACCAGGCCAGTTCCAGGCTCATCAAGGTTTTGGATCAGCTCCTGGAAGAGACCCTCGGTCTGGTCCGCAGTTGAGGTGCGATGCCATGAGAATATCGGAAAACAGCATGGTCCAGGACTTCCTCCGGAACCTGGAAAACACACGCCAGCGCTGGCTGCGCTATAACCAGGAGATAAGCACCGGCAAGCGGCTCCATCGTCCTTCGGACAATCCGGCTGAAAGCGCCCGGGTCCTGCGGATCAGGGACGAGGTCTCACGGGCCAATCAGTATTTTCGAAACATTACCGCCGCCCGGGCCCGGTTGGGAGCAACCGACTCCGCCCTGAACACCCTGAGGAACAGCATTCTGTCGATCGCCGACAGAGTGGCCTTTGCCCTGAACGGAACGACCGACGAACAGGGACGCCGGGCCATAGCAGGCGATCTCCGCGGGACACTGGACGCCCTCTACCAGACGGCGTCGACCACGGTGGACGGATACTACATTTTCTCAGGCAGTCTGATCGACACGGCGCCTCTTGTGGTGTCGGGTGGTTCGTATTCCTACCAGGGGGACGACCTGGCCTTGGAGATTGAGGTCATGGACGGCGAGGCGGTGAGGACCAACGTGTCGGGCCGAGAAGTGTTCGCCGAGCCGGCCTCGGATCTGCTTAATTCGCTGGCCGCCCTCATTGAGCAGCTCGAATCGGGTGATCTGGAGGCGGCGCGGGGTCCCCTGCAGAAGGTCCAGGACGCGGGCAGAGTAATTGACACCGCCCGTTTCAAGGTGGGTCATAGCATCAAGCGTCTCGAGAACGCCCAATTTCGATTGGAAGACCGGCTTTTTCAGTTGACTTCGGAGATCTCCGGGCTGGAGGATGCTAATCTGGCAGAGTCGATTTCGAGGATGGTTCAGGCGGAAACGGCTCTGCGGGCCGCGGTCGGCGCCGGTTCACGCCTGCGCCAGCCGAACCTGTTCGACATGCTGGGATGAGAGGATCGCAAGCCATGTCCAGAGAGGTCGCCACCGGACGTTTCGGCAATGTCCGGTATGAAGACCGTGACGTGATCAGGATGGTAGCGGGCATGCCTGGGTTCGAATCTCTCAGGCAGTTTCTGCTCATTGACAGCACGGAGTATGAGCCGGTCAAGTTCCTGCAGTCCCTGGAGGAACCACGCATCTCTTTCCCGCTCATCGACCCGCGGCTGGTCCGAAGCGATTACCGGGTGTCGCTCGATGCCGCCCAGCAGGAGAGCCTCGGATTGGACCATCCCGGGGAGGGACTGGTCTACTCCATTCTGACGCTGGGTGACAACCCCGCGGAGGTGACAGCGAATCTGTTTGCTCCGGTGGTGATCAACCTCGCGACGATGAAGGCCGCACAGATCATCTTGTTTGAGAGCGAATACTCGGTCGAGGAGCCCGTGCTGGGAGGCTAATGCTCGTTTTCACCCGAAAGCCCGGCGAGAGTCTGATGGTCGGTGACGCCGTCGAGATCAGGATCTTGTCCGTTGGCCACGATCAGGTTCGGATAGGGATCAGCGCCCCGCGAGAGGTCCCGGTCCACCGCCGGGAAATCTACGACTCCATCACGCGCCAGAACCGCCTGGCCTCCAGTTCGGCGACTCCTCCCAGAGAACTGCTGGAAAGACTCAAGAGGAGTTAAGCCCTTCCGGCCGGATCCCGTGACCCATTCCGTAACGCTTGTTGCCCGGATGATCGACTCTTCGCGAGTGGCGCCGAGCGTGATCACGAATCCGGAACGCTTGGTGTGGTCGGTGACTGCCGGTGCGGCGTTCCCCGGCGCCAGTAACAGCTCGCAGCGATGGATCCAGGAAAAAGCTGCCAGCTGCCGGGGATCGGGAAGGCGCAAGATCTGCCCGATACGCGGAAAGAAGTACCGGATTGCCACTGCCTTTTCGGCGCGCGGCTGGATCTCCCACGGCTCGACCCGGTTGCCGAGCGCCAGGCGGATGGCAATGCCGAGCATGTCCACTCCGGTCGCCAAGGGAATCTGATCGGTGGCAAACCAGCCGCCGGACAGGCGCGCCGCCATCTCGATGACCTTGGGACCCTGCGCTGTCAAGACCATGTCTCCTTTGGCTGTCCCCCAGTTGATCCCCAGCACGCGAGCCGCCTTTTCCGCCAAGGCAACAACCTTCTGCCGGGGAGAGGGCCCGAGAACGCTGGGCATTGTTCCGCCGTTCTCCACGATGAAAGGAGAGAAACGCTCCAAGTACTCGTAGTTGCGGTCGCTGAATCCGGGCGTGGACGCGAGGGCGCCCAAGAATATCGATTCGGTGCTGATCTGCGGTCCGGCGAGATACTCCTCGACCATGAGCCGCCCGGAAGGCGAAAACGCCCGGGAATGCCGGATAGCCCACTCCAGGTTCAGGCCGCGTGTGATCCGGAGAACACCTCGGGCGCCGCGGCTGTCGACCGGTTTGAGCACGACCGGAAGCCCCCATTCGTGAATGGCCGACACCAGATCGGACACGCAGTTGACGGGCTTGAAGCGGGGAATCGGGATGCCGGCCCTCAGGAAGTGTTCCTTCATCGCCAGCTTGTCGGTTGCCAGCCTGGCGGTCTCCCAGGAAGGACCGGGCAGGTCCAGAGCCTGCGCCACTGCTGCGACAGTCCTGGGCACATCGGCAGCCACGCAGAGAATTCCGTCAAGCCGCCGGCGCTTGGAAAATTCGCGCGCCGCCTGCAGGTGGCCCTGCTCATCGTAGGTATCGAGCACGCAGGCATGGTCGGCAAGCTTCAGACCTGGCGCCTGGGGATTGCCATCACTCACCACCACGTAGAGGCCCATCTCTTTGGCGCGGCGGATGCCTGGCACAGCCTCAATCCCCCCACTTACGATCCATAGCGTCTTGGGCTTGCGTGCGGTCATACAGCCTCTCTTCGAGCGGCCGGGCATCCGGCCAGTTCTGACGCCATCCTTCCGTGCTCTGCCGCCTTGCGGCGCAGGCCAGGGAGCGCCGCGAGGATGCCGGCACGGATCGAGCCGCGATCCCCCCAGATCTCTTGGGCCCGGCGCTGCAAGAGCGGGAGGTCGAAATCCTCGAGTCTCATGAAGCGGTCTCCGATTGACAGCTCGTCCATGGCCGGTCTGATGTGCCACTCTCCGCCGGAGGCGAACGGCACCACTCCGTGAATCGCGGCAAAAATCAAGGAGTGCCGGCGGTTGGAGAAGTGCATGTCCAGCAGCGGGAACAACGACAGGATCTGGGGCAGAGTGTACTTCCCCTGAATCCGATGGGCCGCGCGCGCGTTTCGCATCGCGGCTACGATCTCGTCCGCCACCGGACGGTCGTCCTCATACCGATGGTCGATGTTGTAGGTGCAGTTGGGGATGAAAAGCAGCTCGGCCCCGAACTCCTCGACCATGTAATCGCACAGCCCGGCCAGCAGCCCTCGGTAGTGGTGCCAGGTCGCCTCGTCCCAGCTCCAGTAGTGATGGCGGAAATTGATCCCGACCCTGCGGCTGGACCGGAATTGAATTCCTTCGCGTTGCAGAATTGCCCATCCCGGCGCCGTGTCAAGGACCGGATCGAGTCCGAAGGCGGCGTCGGCAAGGACGGCCGTATTAGCCGTAGGAATCCCCATCTGGTCGAGCACGTCTCGCGAAAAACCCTCGCGCAGGGTCACGAGGTCCGCGTTAGTGACGCAGAAGCGCGTCAGCTCCCGGCCCAGCGGCGTCTCGAGTCTGCGCCCCATGTGGATGCAGTAGAGCATGACCGGCTTCTGCAAAAACCTGGCCAGGGTGATGAGCAACGCGGCGTACGGGGCCAGTCCCCGGTTGAAAGCCAGCGAGATCTCCTGGAAAGGATCACCCCCGATGATCAGAAGATCGCACTGCTCGATAGCCTTCCAGATCTTCCTCAGATGCTCGGTCGAGTCGTTCGGATTCAGCCCCCAGAACCAGCGGCCCAGGCTCTGCGCCTTGCTGTCATGCTCGAGGTTCTTGATCGACTCTACCCGGAAGAACTCGTCCAGCTTGGGACCAGGGTGGCGAGCGAGGAGCGTCAGGTGGACTTCCGGCATAGCCTCATGAAGCTCCCGGCAGAGCACACTGAGCAGCGCCTCGTCGCCTTGATTCTCAATTCCATACACGCTCGTACCGGCAATGACCACTCTCTTCATTAGAAACCTCCGTTGACTCAGGATTCCCTCGCTCGTTGAATAACAAGATCGGCCGCGCGGGCCGAGTGTTCGCGTGCTTTTTGCCGCAAAGCCGGCAGGACGGGGCGGAGCCGGTCCGACAGGGTGGCGCGCTTGACCCAGGCGTCCAGGCAGAGGGATTCCAGCTTTCCAGGGCCGAATTCGTCGTAAGGGATGAAGAACTCGCTCAATCCCAGTTCATCCATAAACGGGGTCATATGCCACGCCTCCCCGATTCCTACACCGGGAATTCCGTGGATGGCGCCGAAAATGACCGAGTGCCTGCGATTGGCGATAACCAACGAAAGAAGCGAGAACAGTGAAACCATTGCGTCTACACAATGGCGGCCCTTTATTTGAAAAGCCCGATCCTGGCGCCGCATCTGCCGCACAATTTCTTCGGCCGCCGGGCGGTCGTCCTCGTACTTGTGATCCAGATCATAGGTGCAGTGAGGGATGAACAGGATGTCGGCGCCGGCCTTTTCAACCAGCGCGTCACAGACGGCTGCTATCGTCCGGGAGTGGAAATTCCAGTCGCCCTGGTTCCACTTCCAATACATATGCCGGAAAGTCACCCCGATCAGAGGCCTGGCAGGAACGGGGATGCTCTCCTTTTCCAAAACCAGAAGCGCTTGTTGCGGTGTTCCGGGCGCCAGACCGAAGGCCGGGTCCGCCAGGGCGACAATATTCTCGCCGGTCAGCCCCAGCGTCTCCAGCACGCGTTTGGAAAACTCCTCTCTGACCGTTACCAGACTGGCGTTCCCGGCGCAGAATCTGGCGATCTGTCTTCCGTACTCGGTCTGCAAAGGACGCCCGACATGGATGCCCAGAAACATCACGGGGATTCCCAGGAACTTCGCCAGCGTAACGAGGAGCGCCGCATACGGCGCGGGGCCCCGGTATAGATCGAGGGTGACTTCCAAAAACGGGTCCGCCCCGATCACCAGCAGGTCTGAGGAACCGATGGTGTCGGCAATTCGGCGCAAGTGATCGGTCGAGTCTCCGGCGTTCAACCCTCGAAACCATCTCCCCAGGCTTGACTTCTTGTTGGCGTGATCAAGATTGGGGGTTGACTTCACTCCGAAGGCCTCATCAACCTCGGGCCCCGGGTGTCTGGCGAGCAGTACGAACTCTGCCTCCGGCACTGCCTCGCGAAGCCCCCGGGTGAAGACGGTGAGCATGGCATCGTCGCTCAAGTTGTTGAGGCCATACACGCTAGGCCCCGCTATCGTTATTCTCATGTCGTCTCCGGTTCCCTCTCGCTTGCTTTTCCCCTTGGCCCCTTTGCTCCTTGACCCCTTTTGTCCCTCGAAAGCAACTTGCAGCTATATCTGCACGGTTGATACCGTACGCGCGCGGCGTGCCCCCGTGAGAGACCTGATTCCGCACGGCCAGTCGTGACTCTATGCTGCGACGGATCCTTTCCGCCCCTCGTCCGTCAATCAGCCTGCTCGCGCGCGCAGACATGTCGCGCCGCCTTTTGGAATGGCTGCAGAGCTCGCTGACAAGCCCGACCAGCTTCCCTTCCTCCAGCTCGGAGTACAGTCCTGCCCCCACGGTCGCTCCTGCCTCCACCATGAACTGCCCCGATATCTGGTGGTCCAGCGACCAGTAAATGTGGATTGCGGGAACTCCGAACGAGGCCAGTTCCAGGGCTGTGACACCGTATGAAGCCACCGCCAGGTCGGCGCCCTCCATCAGCTCTGCCGGTTCTTCCGGGGACTCGATGATCCGAGCTGGAAGCGGACAATCCCCTATTGCCCTTCGAAGCTTTGCATGGTCTCGGAAGCCTGGCCCGATCATCACATCCAAGGCGGCAGAAACCGACAGGCGCGACAGCAAGGCGACGGTGCGGGCGCTCATGCCATAAGGGTCACTGCCACCCATCGTGATCAGGATCCTGCTCACACGGGTGAAATCCGCTTGCGGTGTGCGAGCCCGGGGGACCAACCCCAACAGCGCGTACTCGGGGCCTGCGAACAGTTCGCCCCGGTATCCTCCCCACTCGAGGGCGTCAGCCCCGTGATGGGAAGCGTAGAAAGCCAGATCACAATTCAGCCGCCTTGGTGAAGGGTCATCAATCGTGACCACGAGGATGCCGCGCTCACTGGCCCAGGAAATGATCGAGGCGGGCAAATCGTCGCGAACATCGAGGACCAGGACCCCCGGTTGGCCTTCGGCCAAGACTCCTTGAAACCAGCCGGAGTACGCGTCGGGGGGTGCCGGGACGACGGGGAGCCCCTTTCTTTGCAGCCACTCCAAGCCCTCGGCGCTGTCCCGCACGACAAAGGAAATCTCGACTCCAGGCCAGTGTTGCTGCATCTCGCGAGCAAGGGAGGAGCACCGGGTCAGATGCCCCATCCCCAATCGGAAAGAACCGTCACATCTGAATAGGACCTTCGCCCGAGTGTTCATAGCGCCTGCCAGGTTGAGGGATTGACCAGATCCGGGTCATCGACACGAAGAACTTGTGAGATCTGGGTCGAGAGTGTAAGCGGCCCCTTTCGCAGGGCCGCCAGCGCAGCTCGGAGCTCGCAAACTGTTCTCGGGCCTGCCAGAACGGTGGAAATCGACGAGACACCGAGGCAATAGCGGACGGCCACCTCCGGTAGGTCCTTCCATCCGGTCTCCAGCAGCTTCAGAACGCGTTCGACCGCCAGCTGCAGAGGCCGCAGCTGCGGCCCCAGCCACCGGCCCTTTGGAGAAAGAACCCCCTTGAGAAGCGCCGAGCGGGCCATAATCCCTACGCCGGATTGAAAGGCCCTGGGCAAGACTCGCTCAGCCATCTGCTGGTCCAACAGATTGAACGCAACCTGCAGGACTCGAATCCGGGGATCGCAGAGAGCGGCGAGCGCGTTGTGCTCGCCGTAGACTGAGGCCCCGATAAGCCCGATTTTTCCCTGCTCGCTAAGCCGGGAAAGGGTCTCGAGCATGTCCCCGCGCTGAATCACCTCCCCGGTTGCGTTGTGGATTTGAACGATGTCGAGGAAATCGCGCCGCAGCTTCCTGAGGCTGGATTCTACCGAGCTCTCGAGCGATTTGCGGAGGTCCCGCGGATCGATCCGGCAACCGGCCGGGTTCGGGCCAGCGGGTACTGCCACCTTGGTGGCGAAGTGACAGCCCCGGTTGTCCCCCAGGGCTTCACCCAGCAGTTCCTCGCTCATCCCGTAGGCAGGGGCGGTGTCGAACAGAGTGATCCCCGCGTCAGCGGCGATCTTCAGCAACCGGATCGCCTGTTGGCGCGAGGGTCGCCTCCAGCCGCCCGGCTGGCGGATTCCATAGTCTAGCCCGAGGGAGACGGTTCCCATCGAAAGGGCGGAAACCATGAGCCCTGTCTCTCCCAGGGGTCGGTACTGTATTGTCGGACCAGGCGCCGGTGTGTTCATGTCAGGCGATAGAAACCTCTTTCCGCGGCGGTCTCCGCTGGTTGGAGCTCCCCGGAGGCGAGCAGCAACAAGGCCTCGGCTACTGCCTCCACGTATCGGTCCACATCGGCGTCGGTATGGGCGAAACAAGGCTTGAACTGCGAGTACGCCAGGAATCCCCGGTCGAGCATCAGTCTGGTGAAAAGCGTGCGAAGCACGTGGCTGTTCGGATGACGGAAGCTGAAGTGACTCAGGCTGGGCAGTCCGCCGACCTCGATCTCCAGGCCGGCGGCGGCTGCCGCCCGTCCCCAGCCCTGCTGGACCCGACGCCCAATCCTCTTCAGGTGCTCCGCGACCTTCTCCCGGCGGTGTTTTCTGATTGTGGCCAGGGCGGCTGCAGGACCGATCCGTTCCGTCCAGTTGGTACTGCTGATGAAGGTAGTCTTGGCCGCCTCCATGACGTCGGTCCTGCCGATGACTGCGGCCATGGCGTATCCGTTCGCCATGGCCTTGGCAAAGACAGCGACGTCGGGCTCGATCCCCAGCAGGAGGTGAATTCCACCCGAGGTCATCCGAAAGCCGGTCGTGATCTCATCGAAGACGAGCACGGCCCCCACCCTCTGGGCAATCTGGCGGACGCGCTGGATGAAACCATTTTCAGGGGGGTGTTCACGCTGCGGTTCCATGACGATAGCGGCCAGCTCGGATCCGTGGGCAGCGACGATTTCCTCCAACTCTTCGATCCGGTTGTAGTGGAACGGAAAGGCCGTTCCTTTCAGCGAGCGGGGCACTCCGCGAGGGTCGAGTCCCGGCAGGAGATGCCCGTCCAGGGCGTCGTGGTCGCCCAGGTTGGCGGCGAGGTACCAGTCGGTCCAGCCGTGGTACCCGCAAAAGGCCACCTTGTCCCGGCCAGTGGACGCGCGGGCGAGGCGCACGGCGATGGACATCGCCTCCCCGCCGGAGCGGGCAAAACGAACCATTCCGGCCCAGGGGTGGATCTCGCACAGCAGCTCCGCCAGCTCCACTTCTTCGGGGGCATTGAGAGTGCAGAGGACGCCGCGGCGAAGGGCAGAGATGGCCGCCTCGTCCACCTCCGGATCGGCGTAGCCGAGAACGCAAGCCCCGATGCCCATCATGCTCATGTCGGTAAAGACTCGTCCGTCCAGATCGGTGACCCGCACCCCCTGGGCGGACTGATAGTAAGCCGGCCATCCCTCGGGGAGGTACAGCTCGGGACGCTTGGACAGAAGCTGCGTTCCGCCCGGGATCAACTGCCTGGCGCGCTGGTAGAGTCTTTCTCCCGCCGTTCCTTTCTGCCGGCCCTCGTTCGTTGACCTCATCAGTTCCCTCTTCCTGTCACCGTGTCGCACCGCCTTCCCACACGCGGTCATAGCCTTCGCGTCCGATGAACTGAGCGTTTAATGCCGCCAACTCAGGCCGTCGCTCGATCAATTTCAGGATGTCGTGCATGGAAAAGGCTGGGTTCTTGGCGTAAAGCTCGCGATAGATCTCCCTCGCCAGGTCCAGATCGGCTCCATTGTCCACCGTCCACCGGTATCGGGAGTAGTCGGCAGGAGCAGTCAAGGCGGCGGTACGAAAGCGTCCAGGGACGCGCCAGATGTAAGGCGTCACGTGCTCCCGGTCCGAAGGCTCAATAGCCTCTTCCCAGGCGCGACGAAGCGCGTTGAAACTGAAGCATTCGGCGTCCAATCCGTCCGGATAGCGGCCTGAGTCGAGGAAGACGGCGCCGGCGCCGGTCGCCACTCCCAGGTGTTCCCAATTCCCTTCGCCGTAGAACCGGATCAACTCAGAAATCAGTGGCCCGTCAACGAAGGGGCAATCCCCCGTGACGCGGATGATCGGGTCTGCGTCGAATATTCGGGCTGCCTGGTAAAAACGATCCAGGACATCGTCCTCGGACCCCCTGAAAACAGGTATGGTTTCGCGCCGGCAGTAGTCCGCAAGCGGTTGGTTGGCGACATGGGTGGACGTGGCCACGACGACCAGTCCCACCTCCGGTACCTGGCGAAGACGCGTTACGATGTGCCAGATCATGGGTTTTCCGAGGATCTCCGCCATGACCTTGCCTTTGAGGCGGGTCGACCCCATGCGCGCTTGAACCATGGCTACTGACGGCATCGGGCCTCCCTTTCCCACTGTTGTCGCACTTGACGACAAGGACGAAGTCCATCGGCTGGATCAGCACGCCACTGCCGGTCGGCCAGCTCCGCCCCGGCGGGAGTCTTGGCGCCGCTGCCATCAGCGGCCAGGCCGTCGCGGACCAGTCGAATGGCCTTTTCAGCGTCCCGGGGCAGCCAGCAGTGACCGTGCGCGTACTCGGGGCCCCTTCCATCCAGATCCAGGTGGAATTCGAGCAGGCTGACCTGCCACCGGTGGACAGCCCTGAGCCAGACAGCGGTCTGTGCCGTGTGATCCGACCAGCCAACCGGACAACGGTAGCGTTTCCGGAGGGTTTCGATAGCCGAAAGATTCGCTTCCTGGATGGGGGTCGGATATCCGGAAACGCAGTGCAGCAGGAGCAGGTCCGAGCAGCCCGCGCAGCGGAGCGCCTGCACCGCGTGGTCGATCTCACCGCAATCCGCCATGCCGGTAGAGAGGACCACTGGCTTGCCAGTCCTTGCGCACGTCTCGAGCAGCTCATCCCAGAGGAGTTCGTAGGATGCGATTTTCAGAAAATCGACCCAGGGGACAAGCTCGGCCACGCCTTCCAGATCGAAGGCCGTGCAGGAGAACAGGAGCCCTCTGCGGCGAGCCAGCTCCGCCAGTTCAGGGATAAACGACACCGGGAGCTCCCACTCCCGGCGCTGCCGATGGTCCTTACTCGCTGCGAGGATTTCCGGTGCGAACAGGCGATCCAAGCGGAAGAGCTGGAATTTGACCGCATCACAGCCGATCCGCGCGGCCGTCTCGACGAACTCGAGGCAGCGCCCAAGGTCCTGGCGGTGATTGCTGGACACTTCTGCAACGAGCATCGGACCTTTGACTGCGTCTATCCAGGATTGGCTGCTATCGAGCACTTCAGTGTGATCGGTAGGCATGGGTCACCTTTCGAACGGCTTCGATGACATCGCAGACGTCGCGCTCGGTCATGGCCGGAAAAATCGGCAGGGAAATGATTTCCGAATACGCTTTTTCGGCTACCGGGCAGTCACCCGGACGCGTGCCAAACCGTTTCTGGTAGTAGGGATGGAGGTGCACCGGGATATAGTGGACATTCACCCCGATTCCTTCTGCCCTCAGGGCTTTGAAGATCTGGTCCCGGCTCGCTCGGAAGAAATTCGGATCCAGGCGGATCACATACAGGTGATGAGCATGATTCGCCCAGGGCGCCCGGCCGGGCAAACGGACCCCCGCAATTTCACGAAAGGCCTCGTCATAGCGGCCGGCAATCTCGCGTCTTCTCGAAATGTAGGCCGCCGCCCGCTCGAGCTGTACCCGTGCCAAGGCGCACTGAAAGTCGGTAAGCCGGTAGTTGAAACCCAGATCCACCATTTCGTAAAACCAGGTGCCGTTCTCCATCCGCTGCCGGTGATCCTGATCGATTCCGTGGTTGCGAAACCGGCGAATCGTTCGGGCCAGATCCGGTTCATCCGTGGTGACCACTCCGCCCTCGCCCGAAGTGATCAGCTTCACGGGATGCATGCTGAATGCCGTGGCCCGCGCCAGTGTCCCTACGGGGACATCGCGATAGCCGGCGCCGAGCGAGTGACAAGCGTCGGCGATGAGAAACAGGGAATGGGACCGGGCCAGGTCGTGTAACACGCCGTAGTCGCAGGGCTGGCCGGCGTAGTCCACCGGAATCACGGCTTTGGTACGCTGCGTGATGCGCCTCTCGACGTCGCGCGGGTCGATCAGCAAGGTGTCGTCCAACACGTCGGCAAACACCGGTCTTCCTCCTTGGAAGACTACTGCGTTGGCCGTCGCCGCAAACGTCATCGAAGGGACGATCACTTCATCTCCTTCGCCGATTCCAGTTGCCTTGACACAGGCGTGAAGCGCCGCCGTTCCGCTGCTGACAGCAACCGCATGCAGGGCCCCCGTCAGCCGCGAAAATTGGGTTTCGAAGGCGTCCACGTCGGGCCCGGTAGTCAACCATTCCGAGCGCAGCACGCGAGAAACCTGGTCAATCTCACCGTCTCCCAGCCAGGGTCTCCCGTAGGGGAGAAACGCCTCCCGGACCGGTTTACCTCCCTGCAGAGCTAATCGGGATGACATTGGTCTTCTCTCCCACCAGCCGTAACAGTTCGTCTTCCGACAACCACCGCTCGTTGGTGTCACTGGTGAAGGTGAAACCGGCTGGTGTGGGCTGACCGTGGACTCTCTCGGTCCTTCCCCAGCCGGAATACTGCGGCTCGATCACGAACAGATCGTCGGTGGCGACCGTGTGCCGAGCCTCGTCGAAAGAAATGAGGACTTCGTGCAGTTTTTCGCCCGGCCGGATGCCCGTGTACTCGATCCGACAGTCAGGTGCGATTGCCCGCACGATGTCAATCACGCGCATGCTTGGAATGCGGGGAACAAACACTTCGCCGCCTTTCATCAGCCCCAGGGAGCGCACCACCACGTCCACCGCCTGCTCCAGCGTCATCCAAAAACGGGTCATCCGGGGATCGGTGACGGTGATCCTGCCGGTCGCCCGTTGCGCCGTGAGCAGGGGAATGAAACTCCCGCGACTCCCGATCACGTTTCCGTACCTCACGCAGCTGAACCTGGTAATCTTCCCCCCGGCATAGGCATTCCCCTGGACAAAGAGCTTTTCCGCGCACAGCTTGGTGGCCCCGTACAGGTTGACGGGGTTTACCGCCTTGTCGGTACTGAGGGCGATGACCTTGGGAATCCGGCAGTCGATGGCAGCATCGATGATGTTCTGGGCGCCGATGACATTCGTCTTCACCGCCTCAAACGGGTTGTACTCGCAGGCGGGCACCTGTTTGAGAGCGGCGGCATGGACGATAACGTCGATTTCTGCCTGAAAGGCACGATACAGGCGGTCCTTGTCCCGGACATCGCCCAGAAAGAAGCTCACCCGGGGGTCCTGCAGCTGCAATGCCAGCTCGTGTTGTTTCAACTCGTCCCGGCTGAAAACGATGATTCTCTTGGCGCGATGCCTCTCCAAGGCAAGCCGAATGAATTCGCGTCCGAACGATCCGGTCCCCCCCGTCAAGAGCACGGTCTTCCCCCAAAGGGGCTTTTCTGAAGGGCCATGGACTTTGGTGGTAGTCGTTGCCTTTTTCATCCTGTTCGCTTGGAAACCTCCGGCTAAATCCAGGCCTGCCGTGGGCCCCCTTGCTGTCCCTGCAAAGCGCGAATCGCCTGGTTCAGCAACGGGAGAAACCGGCGCAGGTTCCTGGAGACTTCCAGATAGAACTGGTGTGATTGACGGCTGGTCTCCGAGTCCGAACCATCCGTCTCCTGGTTGCTCAGGATCCCGTAAATGGTCGAAAGCACGTAATGAAGCGGTTGCTGGTACTCCTTTGAGCGTTTCAGTGAACGGTCCACGGCGCTGAGCTGGCGGAGAAGGCTCGAAACGTTGCAGGGCTTTTGGTGCTCGACATGTTCGACCAGAACGGAGCTGAGACGGGCAGCCTTAGTACACTGTCCAGCCAGCCGATTCAGACGCCGCTCGACGTCCTTGAGGAAGTTCACGAGTCCTTCAATGTTGAAGTGATGTCCTGCGAAGAGGGTTTGCTCCGCTTCCGTGATCCTCGCGGAAATGTCATTGACACAATGCCGGGAGAGTGCCTCCTTCAATGAAAGGAGGAGCGTTCCTTTGATCCGTGCGCCCCCTTCCGTTGCATCAATGACGGTCCGTTCAGGGCCGATCGCCCGGATCACGCTCTCAAACCAATGCAGAAAAGATAGGAGTTGCCGGTCCGTCAGCACCGGATTCCCGTCGATACCCTCAACCCAGGCCTGGTGCCGGCCCGACCAGACGCGCCAGTCCTTCTCGTCGGGATCACTTTCCCCCGACGCCTGTCCGTCAGTCCATCGGCGGGGGATCTTGTAACGGAAATCTTTCCCGTGGGTCCCGCGCGCGTGGCTGAGCCCCCCTGTGTACGCCAGGTCTTGCCCGATCAGAATGATGGGATCACAGCCGAAGCGGTAGGCCAGAGAGAGACACACGTTGGCCACCGAGGGCCCGATCTTCACCAGTCCGACCGCCGTGCTGCTGAAGCGCTCCAGCCAGAGATTGCCCTCATTGATCAGCATCAGCGCCTTTCGACCCTGATACTCTTCCGCTACCCGGTAATGAACGGCTGGATCGAAAACAAGGACGGGCTCCCTGACGGTGAGGCCCCGAAAATGCGACTCGTAGTTGGCCTCGTTTCCATCGAGAGTGACGATGAAATCAGGAGCGATCGACTTCTCAGCGAGAAGCCGGGAAGTCGTTCCGGTGGCGATGATAACCGCCTTGCCTTTGGCCTGGTGCAGCAAATCCACGTTCCTGCTCAGGGAAGGGCCGGCCGAGACGATAATGGCTGGCAGACCCGCAAAGCAGCCGAAGATCGCACCCACCGGCGCCGCTTCGGCGAGGCGTGGCAGATTCCTGAGCAAGTTGGTCTGCCAGAGCCAGGCTGCGCTCAGCACCGTCGCCCGGTCTACCAGCAGGCTGTTCAATTCGCGGCTGATCTCCGTCGAAAAAGCCTGGAATTCACCGGCCAGAAGCCTGGTATAAACCGGAAGCTTGAGATACCGGATGTTTTTCCACCGGCTGCCGTGAACCACGTATTGTTCTTTGAAAGAATCCCAGTCACGGCACAGGACGACGCGCGGATCGGCCAGGGCACGTTGAGCCACTGGAAGGGCACGGGCCTCCGCCAGGATCTCGTCATCGGGTTCAACGACAAACACTACGTTCCCGGTCCCAGCCTTCCTCAGCAACGCCTCGAGGTGGTAGCCTGACCCCAGCCCGAAGAGCACCAGCAGTTCCTTCTCGCCGAAACTCTGGCTCGACGCCCACTGCGATGCTTCCTCTTGGGGATCGTAGCTGCTGTTCAGGAAGACCGACTGACCGCCACGGCTGACTCTTAGTACCGGGTCACCATTCCGAGCGCTGACAACTTTGCATGTCCCCGCAAGCATCTCAGTTTGTCCCTTTAGCGAATTCGGCCGACCAGCTGTCAAGCAGCGGCCGCAGCTCGTAGCAGACAATGTCGCCGGCCAGGCCATAGTCCTGATGCTCAAGCGCCTCGACCAGAGGCTTCAAGGTCAGGGGCAACGCGGAGAGATCCAGCGACAATCCCTTTTCAGCCTGCACGGGATGGGTCAGCTGGATGGCCTCTGACACGGTTCCCAGACCTTCGAGGAGTCGCTTCAGCAGTGCGATTCCTTCATCGAATTGCCCCAACTGGAAGTGGGTGTGAACTTCTACACACGCCCGACTCAGCTCCTGGTTGTAAACCTGCGCCTCCGAGATCGCCTGGAGCATCAGTTCTGTATCGTTCTGATTTCCCATCGCCATTGCCCTTCGCAAGCCGCGTGCCAGCTTTACGGCGGACGCTGGTAACCGCGCACTGCCGCCATAAAATCTTCGGAATTAAACATTTGTCGCGGCTCTTTAGGACAGGTGGGAGCTTTGGCTCGCAATGACAGATTCTTGACGCTTTCGCTGGAGTTCTTGACGATTTCATGACCCGACGTGCCTTTAACCGCTTGTGTCTGAGGTGGCCTCCTGGCGGCCAATCCTGTGCGGAGGGATTCTAAGCGGGGTGGGGGCGTTGCCTCGGCAATTAGGGCAAGGATTTTGCATCGTACCATCTCGCATGAGTACACACGACCCTTTTCGCTCGAATCTTCCCGGCATGCCGGCGTTGTACGTTCCCACCCGGATATACGCGGGGGCCGGGGCATCCGAGGGTCTGACAGCGATCCTTCGCTCCCTGGGCCGGAGCAGAGTTCTTCTGCTGTCCGGAAAACATTTCTCTCGAAACCTGGCGGAGCAGATCCAGGAGCGCCTGAAGAGTCCGGGCATATCGTGCGAGTTGCTGTCAGGGATTGATTCGGAGCCGGATTCGGACAGCCTCGACCGAATGTCGAGCGAGGTGAAGGCCCGGTGTCCTGACGCGATGATCGCCGTAGGCGGGGGCAGTGTCATGGACGCGGGAAAATACCTCGCCGCCTGGACGGCCAACGGCGGCGGGTGTGTCGATTACGAGAAGGGCCGTTCCTTCGATCGACCCGGCGTCCCTTTGATTACGGTCCCCACCGTGGCGGGAAGCGGCAGTGAAGTGACGCCTTACAGTGTCATCAACTCGAGCGCCACGGGAAGAAAGTTCACTCTGCGCAGCGCGCGACTCTGGCCCTTCGCCGCCTGGGTAGACGCCGGGCTGACCGCCGGGGCGGGGGCAAACGTGACTATCCCGCCCGCTCTGGATGCCTGGACACATTGCCTTGAATGCCGGCTTAGCCGGGAGTCGACCGGTTTTTCCGACCTGTTCGCGGGTGAGGGTATGGCGCTGATTCAGCAGTGGCTCGGGAAGACGCTCCATGACGGCGCCGACCTCGAAGGCCGGAGTGCTCTCTCCCGGGCGTCGATCCTCGGAGGGATCGCCATCTCCCACGTCCGTACCGGCATGGTCCACACCCTTTCGGTGGCGCTGGCGCCGCATGTAAAGCTGGCGCATGGCTGGTTGAACGCGATCATCCTTCCCCATGTTTTGAACTTCAATAAGGGATGCTACGGGATGAAGCTGCGGAGAATCGCGGCGGACTTGTCGGGCCAGCCGGCCGGGGACGACGACCGTGCCATTGCGGCCATCCGGGAATGGCTCGACACACTGCAGGTGCCCAGAGATCTGGCCTCGCATCGGCCACCCGGCCTTTCAGTCGTGAGGGATCGAATCCTCGAGGATCAAGGCCTGCCCGCGGTCAGCATGAGGCCGTTCACAGCCGGAGACGTCGAAGAGATTGTCAATTCCGTTCTTGGCAGGAGCAGATGAACACAATCGTCAAACCATCAGGAGGCACTGGGCGAACCGATCAGAAAGGACGCAGGCTGAGACCGTTCATCGGCTCGGCCCGTGAACTCGCCGCCGGACTTGGGCGCTACTGCGACTGGTATTCCGGAGTGCCGGACAGCATGTTTCGCCGGGTCCTGCCTTCTCTTGTCCCGTACTATCGCGCGGCGAGGGAAAACCATGCTCTGGGCATGGCATTTGGTGCGCGCCTGGGGGGCAGCCGCCCCTGCGTGCTGATGCAGAACAGCGGGCTGGGGCTGTCTTTGGACGTGGCTTTGGGGCTGTTCGGGCTCTACCGCCTCGGTGCCCTCGTCGTGGTGGCTCAGCGTGGCGAACTCGAATGGGAAGAGCCTCAGCATAAAGATTGGGGCGAAAAGACAGTCCCCGTATTGAGGGCCATGGATATACCCGTGTATGACTTCGAACAGGGTAGACTTGACGCCCTGGCTCTGGCTGCCGGGACTGCGTTTGAGGATGACCGGATAGCGGTGCTTCTGATTCACAGGGGAAACATCGATGAATAGGATGGAAGCAATCCGCTACATCCTGGCCAGGCACCCCGGTGCAGCAGTGATTTTCTGTAACGGGCTGAACTCGAGAGAAGCGAGTCATCTAGCCCACCGGCCAGGGAACTTCTATCTGTTGCACGGGATGGGCGAAGCCTTGTCAGTGGGATTGGGCCTTCGCCAATCCCGGCCGGATCTCGAGGTCGTGGTTGTTGACGGAGACGGGAATGCGGCCATGGGGCTGGGTGCATGGACGAGCCTTCCCTGCGACGGCGTCCATTACTACGTGCTGAAGAACTCGTGCTACGAGACCACTGGCGGCCAGGCCGTCCCCGATCTTCCTTTCAGTCACGATGCGGTCCAGGTCATGGTGGTCGACCCGGGGATCACTGGGACCCCTAATCCACCACCCGCAGCACAGATCAAACTTGAGTTCCAACAATGGCTGGCCGATAGAGGCCGGCAGGAGAAGGGAATCAATGAGTGAAAAGCGTTTCACGGTCGGCCACGTGGAGATCGGGGAAGGACTTCCCTGTCTGTTGGTGGCAGAGATCGGCCTGAATCATAACGGCAGCCTGTCGCTGGCGCATCAACACATCAGTGCCGCCGCCCTCGCGGGCGCCAGCATGGTGAAGTTCCAGAAAAGGTGTCCTTCCGAACTGGCCACCGCGCCGTTTCTGGACGCCCCCTTCCCCAAATCACCGCTCTTCGGCAGGACCCAGCGGGAAGTACGCCAGCGACTGGAGTTTTCGGAGGTGCAACTGAAAGAATTGCAGGAGCATGCTGCCGAGCTGGGGCTGATGTTCTCCATGTCGGTCTTCGACATGCCGAGTCTTCAGGCGGCACTGAACCTGAAGCTTCCAGTCCTTAAAATCGCCAGCCACAGTATAACCAACGCTCCTTTGCTGGAAGCGGCTGCCCGGTCGGGTGTGCCGATCATTCTGAGCATGGGGGCTGCCACCTGGGAAGAAAGGGACCAGGCCTTCGAAGTACTCAGGGATTGCGAGTTGGCTCTTCTCCATTGTGTCAGCGCTTATCCTTGCCCAGACTCGCTGGTGAAGCTGGACACGATCGCGGAGCTGAAACGGCGGTACGGAAGGGTGACCGGCTACAGCGGTCATGAGACCGGCGTCGATGTGTCTGTCGCGGCGGCACTCCTGGGTGCGTCGCTGATCGAGCGACACTTCACGCTGAACCGGTCCATGGTTGGGCTGGACCACGGAATGAGCGTGGAACCGGCCGAATTCGCCGAGATGGCACGCCGGATCAGGCGAGTCGAGAAAGTCCGCGGAGTGTCGGAGGGCATCGTTTATGAAGAGCTGGCCTCGCGGAGGAACTACCACGTCTCGATCTGTACGCGTCGCGCGCTTTCGAGCGGACGCGTGCTGCGGCCTTCGGATCTCGTTTGCAAGCAGCCTCTGATCGACGACCGACAGTATTTCACAGGGCTCGAAATCAAGCACGTGGTCGGTCGGCGGCTCACCCGGAATCTGCCTGCCGATACGCCAATCCCCCGGGACGCAGTCGCTGATGGGGATGAGATGGCGCCCCTTGACCGAATCGGCGCATACCCCGTCACGGCAATGCGGGCCAATGGAGAAGGGCTGCGGGCTCGGGGCGCCAAGTAACCTGGTCAGGCGGAATGGTTGACCCGGGGAGAGGGCGGCTCGCTCTTGACGAGCGCGGCGATGTAGTGCCTTCCGCGTTGGAGCTTCTGGCTTTCGCGGCCTGTCTCATCCAAGATCGCCTGCCATTCCTGGCGCACCGCGTCGGCTTGCTGGTTGAGATCTTGAAGGAGCCTGGCCAGCCTGCTGCTGTCGGCGGTGCTGAGCGAGGCGAGATCGGCCGGCGGGCGGGAAATCACAGCAGACAGCGCTCGGACTTGCCGTTGGAGGCGATGGGCTTCCTCCAGAGACCTCTCCTCCAGAGCGACCCGCAGCTGCGCCAACGTCTGGTAAAGCCTTTCATAGTTTGCGAACATGGCCCTCATCTCTCAACGCATCGATAGTGTGGACTGGTGAACGCTGAGGGTGTCTGGATAAGCCGAGGGGACTCTCGGGGCTTTCTGGGTCATCCGATAGGTCTGACGCGCTTCTTCCCAGCCGGAAAGGAGTGTCGAGAGCAGTCGCACGACTTCCTCGACTGGTTGTGGGTCCTGCTGTGCGTTGGCCTGCGAGATGCGCCGCAGCATATAGGTATAGAGCCGATCAAGCGAGGCTGCAATCTCTCCGCCCTTCTCAAAATTCAGCGAAGTCTGAAGCTCCGAGATCATAGCGATCGCCTTGTTGATTCGGGCCACGCGTTTTTCAATGTCACCACTGGCGAAATAAGCGCTTGCCTGACCCAGTTCGCGAATTGCGCCTTTGTAAAGGATCAGGATCAGGTCGAAGGGATCGGCCGTATGGACCTCCATTTCCTGGTAGCGCAGCGCGTAGTTGTTTGTCAGACCCATTGCCTTCTGCTCCTTTCAACTCGGTACGTAATTAGCTTCGGAAAGCGGTCAACTGGCTCAACTGCAGGGCCAGGCTTGCCTGCAGGGAGTTCAGCTCCTGGAGAGCCTGGCTAGCCCTCGAAAATTGTTCGGTCAGATATTGTTCCCGCAGGGAGAGTCGGTTTTCAATTTCATCGATATCGTGCCGGAAAGAACGGATTGTTCCTTCCAGGTTCGTGATGGTGCCGTTGATGGGTCCCTCCAGCGAATCCGTAAAACCGTCAACAAGGCGCGCCAGCTGCTCCGTGTAACCCAGGGTCACATCAACACTGCCAAAAGTCCCCGTGCCGGCGCCGGTGAACTGCACTCGCAGTCCCTTGACCGGTCCTTGATCTCCGGTGAGGACGTCGCCGGTTCCCGTTGCGGCGTAGGAGATCGAGGTGACTGTATCCGTGAAGCTGCCCGCTATGTCGAGGCCGCTATCGGAAAGTCCGGCAGTGCCAATCCCTGTCCCCGCGCCGTCCAGGCTCGAAGTCACGGAAAAGGCCGCGGCCGATCCCTTTTCAACTGAGGTGATGACGAGGTTGTTCGAGGCTTTCGAGGCGCTTAAGGCCAATCCATCGGCGGCAAGCTGATCGTTGAGGGCCTCGACGACGGCGTCCAGATCCATATCACTGGTGAGATGGACCACCGAAGAGCTGGCGCCCCTGGTGAAGGTCAGTGTCTCATCGACGCCGAGGGTTGGACCGATGGCGTTGGGCGAGCTGATACGGGCGGCTTCGGGGGCGGTCGTGATGTTGACTTGATAGTTGCCCGCCTCGGTGTCGCCGGTCAGACCCAGAAAGCTGACCATGGCATGACTGGTTTCGCCGTTGGCGAGGAACAGCTGCCTTATCTCGCCGAAGCGCTCATCCAGGTTCTCGTCCAGCGTGGCGGAGTCGATCGTCAGCGTTCCGTCGTTTTCGAGCTTGATGCCGGCGGCGGCGAGATTCGTAAGATCACCGGAGAGACCACTGACGGCGCCGCTGACAATGCGGGACATCTGAATCTGAATTGATCGCAGGAGGCTCTCACCCGCCAAGGGTCCGGCAGCTTTGGCCGCTTCGTTGTATTCGAACTGGCCGTTAATTAAGGTGTAGGCTTTGTTGTAGGCTTCAACGAATTGGGTGATGCTCTCCCGGACACGATCGGCATCGTTCTCGACGGTGAGGATGACTGGGCCGGTCGTGGTGTCGTGCAGGTCGATCTGGACTCCTTCAATCACGTCCTGGACCTGGTTGCTGCTGCTTGTAACGGTGAGCCCGTTCACGGTCAGGAGGGCATCCAGTTCGCTGGTTGACCCGATCAGATGCGTCCTCGACAGGGAGAAAGGAGTCAAGCCATCCGACAGGGTGAGAGTGTTGTTCGAGATCGACAGGGCGTTCGCGGCGCCGGACTCGGAACTGGTGATGGTCAGGCGGTAGCCTGTTCCATCGTTGACGATGGCCGCCGTCGCCTGTGCCCCGGAGGTGTTGATTGCTCTCTTCAGACCCTCGAGAGTATTGTTGGAGCTGTCTATGGTAATGGTAGTGGTGACATCTCCGACGGTCAGATCAAAACTGCCGACTCCGATGGCGCTGCTGGAAGAGGCGAAACTCGATGCCGAGGCGAAGTTGTCAAACAAGGCCAGGCGCGTGATCTGCAACTGGTAGGTCCCCGGTTGCGACTCGCTGGAAGCCGTTGCCGTCAGTTTGGCCTCGTCCGAAGAGATCGCCTTCATGGCTGAGAAGCTCTCCGGGTCATTCAGCCCATCCAGGGCGGAAGCCAGTGAACTCAGCTCGGAGTTGAGCTTGTTGAAAGCCTCGATCTTGGCCTGGTAGGTGTTGATCTTCTGGTCGAGCCGGCGGATGGGCTCGCGCTCCACGTACATGATCTGCTGGACCAGTCCATAGACGTCCAGACCGCCGGCTCCTCCAAGAATCGAGCTGATTCCTCCCACAGTGTCCTCCTTCAAGCGATCGTGTCAAGGACTCGGCCGTTAAGTTGTTCCACCAACTCACGAAGTTTGCGAAGCTCCTCAGGAGGGATTTCACGCAGCACTTCTCCGGTCTCGCGGTCGACTACCTGGACGTACAAGCGGTTGGTTTTCTCATCTATCACGACCTGGAGAAGCTCCTTCAACTGAACCGGCTCGACCGGCTTGCGTGCCTGTTTCGCCCGTTCCGGCATGCCCGGCCAGGCCTTAGGTTCGTCCTCCTGCCTGGATCGCTCCGGCGCGCTCAGACCGACAACACGCCGGGCATCGACCGTCGAGAACCGTTCAATGTCAAGCTTTACGGGTTCAGACATGTTCGTATCTCTCGAAATCTTTGAGGGGTCTCAGGGGAAGGATGAAGGGGTCCCAGCCGGCATCCGCCCGTTCCCGGCTCGATCCGGCTGGTCGTCACCTTCGTCCTTCCTCCCTCATTCCTCGTGGCTAAGCTGTCGCTAACGCAGGAGCGACAGGATCCCCTGCGGAACGGAATTGGCCTGTGCCATGGCAGCCGTACCAACCTGCGACAGGATCTGGAATTTGGTCAGGTTGGCGATTTCGGCAGCCATGTCTGCGTCCCGGATCTGAGACTCGGCTGCCGTCAGGTTCTGGATCTGAGACTGCATGATCGAGACGGAATTCTCCAGGCGGTTCATCCGCGCACCCAGCCGGCCGCGACGAGTGGCGACCTCATCGATCGCCGCCTCGACGTCGGCAAGCATCTTGGCGGCGGAAGCGGCCCCTGAGGGGTTGATGTTCACCGTGATAGACGAACCGCTGCTGGTGACGCCGTCGGATAGACCCAGGTCACTGACGTTCAGTGCGCTGGTGTCGAAGCTGATCTGGGCGTTGGCCGGACTCAGGTTCTGAGTGTCTCCGACGAAGATGTCCCGGGCGCCGGACGAAAAGACCGCGACACCGTTGTACTGCGTGGCCGTGCCGATCCGGTCAATTTCCTGGTAAATCTGAGCCAGCTCCGTCTCGATCGCCGACTCGCTGCTGCTGTTCGTCGACGATGCGGCCTGAGTCAGAAGCGAGGCGGCACGAGTGAGCAGATTGGACACCTGCCCCAGGGCGCTGTCAGCGACCTGGATGAAGCCGATGCCGTCGTTGGCATTCCTGACGGACTGCTGCAAAGTCCGGATCTGGCCCCTCAAGCCGTCAGCGATGGCCAGGCCGGCTGCGTCATCTCCCCCGCGATTGACGCGAGAGCCCGACGACAAACGAAACAGTGTCTTCTGCAGGCTCAGCTGGTTCGCGCTGGATTGCTGTTGCGCCACCAGGCTCGATAAGTTGTTGAGAACGCTAAATGCACCCATTTTCTTCCTCCTTGAAAGACTCTGGCTTCCTTGCCTGAATCGTGTCGACCCGACAATGGTGATTTACGATCCATGAT
This sequence comes from Acidobacteriota bacterium, assembly GCA_041946865.1. GTDB lineage: Bacteria > Acidobacteriota > UBA6911 > RPQK01 > RPQK01 > RPQK01. The sequence continues at coordinate 89,056 of JBHGBF010000001.1, forward strand.
CCAGGTGCCCCAGCCCCAAGCCCAAGCCGATCATCAATCACCAGCGTCAGGCCAGGGCCCGCGCCTACCCGAGCAGAGACAAGATGCTCTGAGGCACGGAATTGGCCTGGGCCATGGCCGCCGTCCCTACTTGTGAGAGAATCTGGAACTTGGTCAGGTTGGCGATCTCCTCCGCCATGTCGGCGTCCCGGATCTGTGACTCTGCCGCCGTCAGATTCTGGATCTGGGCCTGCATAATCGAGACGGAATTCTCCAACCGGTTCATACGGGCACCCAGCCGGCCGCGCCTGGTGGCGACATCGTCGATGGCCGCCTCGACCTCGGTCAGCATGGCGGTGGCGGTCTGCGAGGCGCTGATGGCCACGGTAATGCTGGTTCCGCTTCCCCCGATTCCGGCCGAGATGCTCAGATTGGCCACACTAAGAGTGCTGGTCGTAAAGCTGATCTCGGCGTTTGCCGCCGTGAGGTTCTGCGTGTCCCCGACGAAAATGTTCATCGCCGTGTCGGAGAAGACAGAAACTCCGTTGTACTTGGTGGCCGAACCGATCCGGTTGATCTCGGAGTAGATCTGCCCGAGCTCTGTCTCGATGGCCGCTTCGCTGCTGCTGTTCGTTGACGAAGCCGCCTGCGTCAGGAGCGAAGCGGCGCGCGTGAGCAGGTTCGAGACCTGGCCCAAGGCGCTGTCCGCCACCTGGATGAAGCCGATACCGTCGTTGGCATTCCTGACGGATTGCTGCAGAGTGCGAATCTGACCCTTCAACCCGTCGGCGATGGCCAGCCCAGCCGCATCGTCTCCGCCGCGATTGACCCGAGAGCCTGAAGACAACCGGAACAACGTTTTCTGCAGGCTCAGTTGGTTGGTGCTGGATTGCTGCTGGGCAACCAGGCTCGCCAGATTGTTGAGAACGCTAAATCCTCCCATAGTTTTTTCCTCCTTGAATGAGATAGGCTTCCTTGCCTTCTATCAGCACGTTAGTCAGACGATTCTGCTAACGGTTACTGCCCGAGCAACGACAGGATCCCCTGGGGCACGCTGTTGGCTTGCGCCATCGCGGCAGTGCCCACCTGGGAAAGGATCTGGAATTTCGTCAGGTTGGCGATCTCGGCCGCCATGTCGGCGTCTCGAATCTGCGATTCCGCCGCAGTGAGGTTCTGAATCTGCGCCTGCATGATCGAGACCGAATTCTCGAGGCGGTTCATACGGGCACCGAGGCTTCCGCGCGTCTCTGCCACTTTATCGATGGCGGCTTCGACCTCGACCAGTTGGGCCGCGGGCGAGGCGGCGCTGAGGCTGACGGCGATGGTCGAACCCGAGCCTGAGACTCCGCTGGCCACGTTCAAGGCGCTCATGCTCAGAACTCCGGTCGTGAAGCTGATTTGAGCCGTCGAGGCCGCAAGGTTCTGAGTGTCCCCCAGAAAGATGGTCTGTGCCGTGGTCGAAAACACCGCCACCCCGTTGTACTTCGTGGCTGAGCCGATCCGGTCAATTTCCTGGTAGATCTGGCCCAGTTCCGTCTCAATCGCGGTGGTGCTGCTGCTGTTGGTCGACGAAGCCGCCTGTGTAAGCAGCGAGGCGGCCCGGGTCAGGAGATTGGAAACCTGCCCCAACGCACTGTCGGCCACCTGAATGAAGCCGATGCCGTCGTTGGCGTTTCTGACCGACTGCTGAAGCGTGCCAATCTGTCCTTTCAATCCGTCGGCAATGGCCAGCCCCGCCGCGTCGTCCCCACCGCGGTTGACGCGAGAACCGGAGGAGAGCCGGAACAACGTCTTCTGCAGGTTCAACTGATTGGTGCTCGACTGCTGCTGAGCCACGATACTGGCGAGATTGTTGAGAACGCTGAATCCACCCATTGTCTTTTCCTCCCTGAAGATCACCTCAGGCTTCCTTGCCCTCGGTTTCACTGCCGGTGAATTTCACACACCTTTCTTATCGGCCGGTGTCCCAGGATTCTGTAGAGGAAAATGCGCAGCAACGGGAAAAACACCCTCCCTGCTTGTGCTTACTTCTCGCAAAACTCTTCCAAAAGAGAATCACGAGTCGTTGAGAAATCGGCTAAATATTCCCACCGATCCTCCGATATAGGAAAAGGGTATGTATGCGCAGGGAGGGTGTATGAAAGTCCTTACGGTTGATGACAGTCGCATGATTCGCACTCTGGTCAGAAAGTACCTGTCATCTTTCCCCCTAAACATCATTGAAGCTGCGGATGGAAAGCAAGCGCTCGAGCAGGTGAGGGCGGAGCGGCCTGATCTCGTCATCCTGGACATCAACATGCCGGTCATGGACGGCGCGGCGGTCCTCAGAGAACTGCGACGCGATCCGGAGTTGAAGGAAGTCCGTGTCCTGATGCTGACAGCAGAATCCTCCGAAAGAATGGTGCTGGAGGTGATCAAACTGGGCATCTCCGACTACATCGTCAAGCCCTTTCAGCAGGAACTCCTTCTGAGGAAAGTCGCTAAAATCCTGCAGCTCTCACCGACCGGAAGGCCGCAGGTCGCATCCCCGGTGACAAACACGCGGCGCGTACTGGTGGTCGACGACAATGAGAGCATCCTGCTGGTGGCCCGGAGGTTTCTCACCGGAATTGCTGAGGTGGTGACGACAACCCGGCCGGAAAAAGCCCTTCAGCTCGCCTGTCAGCACGCGCCTCAGGTGGTTTTGCTGGATCTGAAAGCGGACGGCCTCAGCGTGCTGCGCACTCTACAGAAGGAATCCGGGCTGTCCTCTTCCCGCTTTGTGGGGCTGGCCACCACGTCGATGGCGGAACAGGCCGACAAGGCCCGAATGGCGGGCTTTTCCGACGTTCTCTTTAAGCCGTTCGACAGGGAATCCCTGACTCGAGTGGTCATAGGCGAGTCAGCCGCATGACGGCAAAGTCGGCCAGGCCAGGCTTCTGACTTCTGCTCGCGAGGACCGAAAATGAGCGATGAAAAAACCGAGGCAATTACCCGGGCCATTCAACAAGTCTTCAAATCTATGCTCAGACTCGAGCTCGTTGGGGCAAACGGCCACGGCTTGCCCGATTTCCCTCCCGGGCGAAGAGTGTCCGCCGCTGTCGGAATCAGTGGAGACTGGAACGGAGCTGTGATCTTCGAGTGTGGAGCTCCTACGGCCTGCTTCCTCACCGCAACCATGCTCGGCCAGGAACCTCCCGAGACGGTCGACGAAGTCGTGAAAGACGTCATCGGCGAAATCACCAACATGGTGGCCGGCAACTTCAAAAACAGCCTGCCCGGGAATTCCTCGCTGACACTGCCCTGCCTCATCGAGGGATCGGACTACTCGATGGATATCGTGCAGGGGCGCCGAGTGGTCAGTCAGCCCCTCATCTGCGGCGGCAGAGGGATTCTCTTGTCCGTAGTCCAGGCCAATACTCAACCGCGGAGGAGCTAGTGCTTAAGGACAGAGGGTGCTCAGGCCAAAACAACAGCGGACTGAAGGTCGCCAGTTCCGAACTGAGTGACACTTCACCGATGAACGGCCCCATGTCCTCCCCAGGAGGAAGCCGCTGGCTGAATCCGGCCGGACGCTCGAAGCTGGAAGATCTAGCGGCGCGTTTCTTTCAGATCCCACTAGGCCATATCGGAGACCTCGAGGAGCTTCGAAAGACTTTTTTCGAGCTGGCCAGTGCAACGACGCAGCCGGACGCCGTCCGGAGCCTGATCGCAGAGGCACTCTTGCGCCTGGACGACTATCTTTACCGCGGTTCCACCGAAGCCGAACCGATTCTGGAGGAGGTAGCGACTTTTATCGTGGAGGCGAGTCATCTCTCAGCAAACCATCCGGTCAGTCCGAAGCTCCCGTAAGGCGTCAGGCGAGTCACGAAGGTCCGCACTTCTTCCCGCTTCTTCGAAAGGTATCGTGAAGGCTCCCCGCGAGGCTTGGCCTGCTCGGAAGGAGCTGCTTTGCCTGGTGCCGTACGCGGCTAACAAAACACAGCCTGAGCCGACTTCACCGATGCCACGTAAAGAGCGGTGATCATGGCAAGTGGGATCCCGTTCAGCGACGCCTGAATGGCCACGTTGTTCCAGTCGCCCCTTTCGTGGGCGAGGATCAGGTCCAGGATGCCCCTGAGCGGGTTAGGCTCTCCGCACAGGGCCGCTTTAACATCCGCCGGCAGTGCGATCTGAGACAGGGCTTCCTCCAGAGGCAAGTCGAGCAGAGCATCGATCAGAGAGAACATACCGAGGAGAAACAGGTCGAGCTGACGATGACTGAGGCTGCCCTGTCCCGCCAGGCTCTCCGCAAAACGGGCCCGAACTACCGAAGCCAGCGCCAATTCCGGCGGTTTGTCCTGCACCAAACCCGACAGGGCAATCAGTGAGAGCAGACGCCTGACGTCGTCCTCGCCGAGCAGCACCAACGCGTGGCGAATGGAATCGATTTGGTCCGTCCAAGCGTGAGCGGCTGAATTGACGAACCTCAGCAGTTTGTACGACAGCGAGAGGTCGCACTTGACGATCTGTTCTACAGCGCGAAAGTCCAACTCCGGTTCTCGAAGGATCTTGGTCATTTCCAGGTGACGGAGTCTCGATCCGGGAATGGCGCGCCCTCGGGCAATCGCCGGGCGGGCAAAAAAATAGCCTTGCAGGTAGGAATATCCCGAGTCAAGTGCCTCCGCGGCTTGTTCAGGGGTTTCCACCTTCTCCGCCAGCATCTTCTTACCCTGCGCTGCGAGGGCACGACCCAGTTCTCGTCGCTGACGCGGAGTTGTGGCGAGGAAATCGACCTTGATGAAATCCGCGATCTCAACCAGGGGCTGATTGCCTTCAATTTCCACGAAGTCATCGAGCGCAAGCAAATATCCCTGTTTTCTGAGACCACGACAGGCGTCGATGACCGCCTGGTCAGGCGCGATCCCCTCCAGAACCTCGATGACTGTCTGTTCCCTCGGAAGCAGAGCGGCAGCGCCGCTTACGAGCAGATCGTGCGTAAGATTGACGAAAACCCTCTTGCCGCCGGAGAGCGTATCCAAGCCGAAGTTGACCAGAGCGCCGACGATGACGTTCGCCGCAGCCAGATTGCGCTCGATGTCGCGGCTGCAGAAGTTGTCCATGCTCGAGCGAAAGAGGAGTTCGTAACCGAAGACCTTCTGCAGCCTCGTGAAAATTGGTTGACGGGCAACAAAAACATCCATGCGGTCTCTCTGCTTGTCCCTCGCCCAGGTCTCAGGGCTCGTCCCTCGCAGCCGCCTGATTGAGCACGACGATATCGACGCGGCGGTTGAGCGCCCGGCCTTCTGCGGTGCTGTTGTCTGCGACCGGGTGGAATTGCCCGTAGCCGGCGGCGGAGAGCAGGGCCGGGTCAAAATCGTATCTGCTCAGCAGATAAGCGATGACCTGAGTCGCGCGGGCCGTGGACAGCTCCCAGTTGGACGGAAACCTCGCGTTGTGAATCGGCACGTCGTCGGTGTGTCCTTCCACTCTCACGTGATTCCTGATTTTGCGAATTTCCTCGGCAATCGTATCCAGGATCACGAGCGAGTCCGGTCGTAGTTCGGCTGATCCGGAGTCGAAAAAAGCCGCCTCAGCCAGGCTGATCACCAATCCCCTGCGATCATTCCCGATACGGACCTTGTGCAGCACGTTCTCCCGCCGGAGCCTTTCCAGAATGCGTTCCCCGGTAGCCCGCAGCACGTCCTCGCCTGCCATCACGCCGATCGGCTCCACAAACCGATACGTTTCCTCCGGAGAGGCGGCCTTGTCGGAAACCGCCATCGCGTGCGAGCCGAGTTCGAACAACCCCAGGTGTTCGATAGCCGCTCGAAAGGACTCTGAAAACCGTTCGACCTTGCGCTGGTCGACGTGAGAGGACGCGAACATCACGACAAAAAAGGCGAACAGCAGGGTGATGAAGTCAGCGTAAGACACCAGCCATCGCTCATGGCTGGGATGCCCTTCCTTTTTGCGTTTTCTGACCGGTGCCTCAAGCCGCCTCGCTCTCCTCCTCGCTGCTCGGCTCGGTTCTATCTTGGGACTGTTCATCTAAGAACGCTCGCAGTTTGGTCTCGATGAGGCGTGGATTCATGCCTTCCAGGATGGAGATGACGCCCTCCAGCATGAGTTGTCTGAGGATCGTGCCGGACCGGTTGATCAGCTTCATCTTGGCGGCGGCGGGGAGGAAGAAGACATTGGCGGAGCCGACCCCGTAAATCGTGGCCACAAATGCGACCGCAATCCCTTTGCCGACCTCCTCAATATCGTCCAGATGCTGCATGACCTGGATCAGTCCCAAGACAGCCCCGATAATGCCGATCGTGGGGGCAAATCCCCCCGCTGCCTCCCACACCTGCGGGAGGCGATCCTGGCGCTCCTCATCGCAGGCCAGTTTGAGTTCCATGGTCTCCCGCAAGTCGGCCGGGTCGGTGCCGTCCACCGCCATCTGCAGTGCCTGTTTCAGGAACGGGTCTTGCACCTGATCCGCATCGGATTCCAGCGAAATGATCCCTTTTCGCCTGGCCTTTTGCGCAAAAGCGACAATTTGCGCGATCACCTCGCCCGGGTCTGTCTTGGAGCGAATAAAAACTCCGATGAGGCCCTTGGACGCACTAAGGAACACCGGCAAAGGGAAGGCGATAAGGGTGGCGCCCAGAGTGCCTCCGAACACGATCAGCGCGGCGGTTGGCTGAAGGATCTGGCTGATACTCCCTCCCTCCAGCGTCAACCCCAGGCCGATTCCGGCGAGGGCGATCAGAATTCCGACAAGAGTCCCGAGATCCATGATCACTCCACCAGCGACCCTGGAGGCTGCGGCCCGGCAGCCGCCGGGCATGGCTGTGTGAGCAACGGCCGTTCCTCTATCACAGCCGACTGTGAATGCACGATCCGGAAGTAGGGAAAAATCCTTCGACGGAACTCTACTACCTTGTCGATGACGTCGTCGGCCGCCTCGGCTACGATGATCTTCTGGCCTGTCGTCAACGTCAGCACCGTATCAGGCGTGGTCTCAATAAACTCGATCAAATCCGAGTTCACCACCACCTGTGTCTCGTTCAACCGCCGCAATTTGATCATAGGATCTCTATCCGGTCTTCTTATCGGCGGGAGGTGAGAAGGACTTGAGGGTTTTTCGAAGGCTACGTCAACGCTGCTGTCAGACAACTTCGAAAGACCAGACGTCAGCGTCGCTCTTGCATCCTTCCTCAGCTGTCTTTCGAGTCAAGATGGTCGCGGATGGCCCTGGCCAGGACTTTCGCCGTGAAGGGCTTGGACAGATAGGCGACACCGCGGTGAGCATGACGAACAAGTTCGGGGTTGTACCCGCTCATGAGCATGACTTTCAGATTCCGGTTTTCGCGACACAACTGCTCAGCCAGCTCCAGGCCGGTCATCCCCTCGGGCATAACCATATCGGTGAGCAGCAGGTCGATGCGTCCTTGTCGCTGTCGCCACATTCCAAGCGCCATCTGGCCGTTTGCCGCCTCCATGACGTGATAGCCACAACGGTGCAGCGCTCGGGCAATGACAGATCTCACAGACGGCTCGTCCTCGACAACCAGGATGGTCTCCCGCCCCCCCGTGCAGGGCTCGTTTGCCTCGTCTGCTTCCAGTTTGGCCGCCTGCGGGTGTTCCGGGAGGAAGACCCGAAAGGTGCTTCCTTTTCCGACTGTGCTCTCCGCTTCTACCCATCCCCCGTGCTGCCTGAGGATTCCGTACACGGTGGCTAAACCCAGGCCGGTTCCCCTGCCCGGCTCTTTGGTCGTGAAGAACGGTTCAAAGATGTGCTTGACGGTTGCCTCATCCATCCCGACTCCCGTGTCGGCCACGGAGAGGCAGACAAAACGGCCGCCGCGACCTTCCGGATTTTGCTTTGAGTAGCTCTCATCCAGAACGACGCTTCTGGTTGCCAGGGTCAGGCGACCGCCATGGGGCATTGCATCGCGCGCGTTTACAACCAGGTTCATCACGACCTGCTCGAGCATGCCCGGATCAGCTTCCACCCAAAGCGCCGCTGCTTCGCCCTTGAATTCGAGACCGATGTCTTCACCGATCAAACGGCGCAGCATCTTGAGGAGGTTACCGAGCAGCGAGTTCAGATCGAACACCTGCGTCTGCATCACCTGTCGCCGGCTGAACATCAGCAACTGCCGGGTCAGGCCGGCGGCGCGGTTTGCCTGGGTCTCCAAGTCCCCCAGCACGCTACGCATTTCCGAGTTGATATCAGGCTCGGCCTGCAACAGGCCCAGATACATTAGAATCGCGGCCAAAATGTTGTTGAAGTCGTGGGCCACCCCACTCGCGAGTTGTCCTACGGCCTCCATTTTCTGAGCTTGGACGAGCTGGGCCTGAAGCCGCTGCCTCTCATCCTCGGCCTGCCTCAGCTCAGCCATCTGCTGCTCCAGTCGAGCGGCGTAGGCCCGAGTCCGCTCCAGCAGTCGCGCATTGGATATGCCAACCGCCAGGTGATCACCGGCTGTCTCCAGGAATCGCGCCCTTCGCGCAAAATCGCGCTCGTTCACCGATGCCAGGCCGAGGACCCCAATCAATTCGTCAGCCAGGATCATCGGAACCGCGACGAACGAGCGGAAGCCGAATTCCTGGCATTGCGTTTCAGCGCATGAGCCATAGGATATGATGTCGCCTGAATAGACGGGGCGCCGCTCGCGTGCCGCCCGCCCACAGATACAGTCACCAGGCCGAACCCCCGGCATCGCCTGAACCTCAGCACTGGCGACGGTCTCTGCGCGCCGTGCACAGCCTCTCAAGACAAGAGCCTCGCCGTCTTTGACATAAAGCACGGCCATATCCAACTCCAGTGCGCTTAGCAGTTCGTGTACGGCCGCATCGCAGGCGTCCGCGAGGGATTGTTGAGCCGTGACTTTTTGCGTCAGGCCATTCAAAACCGACAGTTCTTTGTCACGCCGGCTCAGGTACTCCTCGACCAACGTGCCGCGAGTGGAGTGACCGGCCATGTTCATGGTGGGCTGTCCGCCAGTACCTCGCAGCACAAGAACCCGGTTCCCCAACCACTTTCTGCCATCCGGCAGTCTAGGCGCCTCTTCTTCGCGACCATCCTCACCGGTGGAATTCACGCAGGGTATCTGCTCCAGACGGCGCCCAGGAATTCCCGCCTGGGACCGCTCTTCCTGGCGCCTTTCAGCAGGGGCCAATTGGCTTCTTGCCGAAGGGCGGCGCTCCGAACACCTCGCCTTGCCGAGCACCCGCTGAGCGAACTCGGGACGAATCATAGGGCTCTACCTCTCGGACCTGACAATCCACAGTGTTCAATCGGCAGATTGGTCTGGAAACTTAAGAGGAAAATCGAATCCTCTTCAAGAACAACCGTCGAGGTACAATAGCTATAGGGCAGCGCTTCACGCTCCGGACCAAAGTGCTCACCTGATTGATCCTGAACACTTCTTTCGGCTTACGGCGAATCGGGAGACCGCGTGTGAGTCAGGGATTGTGAGCTCCTAATGCGTATGCTCTCTCACGACAGGATCTCATTCCTGCCGTATCGTTCTCACGCTTGGCTTGCGGACAGGGACCTGGTCGAAAGCTACGGTCCGACAGTTAGCTACGGGCGGCGGGAAAGTCACACGCTCACGAAAGGAAGCGGTGAAGAAAGCGAAAGAAGCCAAAGAGGAGTACAGCAGGTCTCGGATCAAAGGCAAGAGCCGGCGCCCTGCCAAAGCGTGAGACATCTGAAAAGGGGGGATAAAAGCATATGCCCGAGGTCGGGGAACAGGCTGTCATAAAGGCGCTCAACAACTCTGCGCTGCCGCTCAGGCACGGAGCTGAAGAGCATGACATCCTGATCGACCGGATGGCTGAAGCTTCCTTTGTTTTTATTGGGGAAGCCAGCCATGGGACGCACGAGTTCTACCAGCAGCGTGCGGAAATCACGAAGCGCTTGATCAAAGAAAAGGGCTTTCAGGGAGTTGCCATTGAGGCCGATTGGCCGGACGCGTATCGGGTCCATCGCTACGTCACGAACATGGATGCCATGCCAAGCACGACGGCCTCGCTCAGCCGTTTCAGACACTTCCCAACGTGGATGTGGCGTAACCGGGTCGTCGAGGCTTTTGTCGAGTGGCTTCGGGCACACAACAACTCGCTCCCGCCCGATCGGCCAAAAGTCGGGGTCTTCGGCCTGGACCTCTATGGTCTCTACGGGTCGATCAAAAGCGTCCTCGAGTACCTGCAGAAAGTCGATCCTAAGGCGGAGGCCAGGGCGCGCTTTCGATACTCCTGCTTCGACCATTTCGGCGAGAACACGGAAGCTTACGGTTACGCGGCCAGTTTTGACCTGGAGGAGTCCTGCGAGAAAGAAGTGATCAAGCAACTCGTCGATCTGCGCAAGAACGCTCTCGACTACCTGCGCCGTGACGGACAGGTTGCCGAAGAGGAGTATTTCCAGATCGTGCAAAACGCGCGCCTCGTGAAAAACGCCGAGAAATACTATCGGGAAATGTTCACAGGGAGGGTGTCGTCCTGGAACATACGCGATACGCACATGGCGGAGACCCTGGAAGAGCTGGAAGCACATCTCAGACAGCAGCGGGGCGCTCCGCCAAAACTGGTGATTTGGGCGCACAACTCTCACATCGGCGACGCCTCAGCGACCGAGCTCGGCCAGCAGGGGGAGATCAATGTCGGTCAGCTGATCCGGCAGAAGTACCCAAACGACTGCTTCCTCCTCGGTTTTACCACCTACGAGGGGGAGGTCACTGCTGCCTCTGACTGGGGAGGGCCGGCGGAGACCAAACGCGTCCGGCCAGCCCTGCGTGCAAGCTACGAAGAGCTGTTCCACCGAACCGGGATTCCCCGCTTCCTGATAACCCTCTGGGATTACGAGGCGGCCACCGGCGAGCTGAAGCAGGCCCGTTTGGAGCGGGGGATCGGAGTCATCTACCGACCGGAGAGCGAGCGAATCAGCCACTACTTCTACGCGAGGCTCTCGGATCAGTTCGACGCCGTGATCCACCTCGACCGAACCACCGCCGTCCAGCCCCTCGACAAAACTGCTGACACGCTCGTAACAAGCGTGCAATTGATTGAAAATAAAGGATAGAAAAGCAGGTCTGAGCACCTTTTTAGTTTTGCCTGTTGCCTCGATCAACCTAACGCTCGGCAACGGGTGGAACGGCGCGCACCAACGGGGTGCGCCATGCGGAAGAATTTGTCCTTTTTTGATGCCCTTCCATCAAAGTCGGTCAGCTGCCGAAACATAGAGCCAAGCTGCGTAAATAATTAGCCATTTTGCGAACAATCGCGGGCCCGCGACCAGCGATCAGCCATTTCCGGGCACATTCGTCAGGATCATACAGAGAACACGGATTCGCAAAATGGGTACTGCATTCCGCAAATTGGTGATACTCTGGCTCCAAAGCGGCTATAATCAGGCTTCCGAGAGATGGAGGGCATGCACTACGACGCGCCGCATCCCGGCACGTCCTTGAGTTGCATCGAGGAGCTCCTATGCGCATCCTGCTTCATATCGAATCCTCGCGTGCTTCGGGGCGGGACTTGCTGAAGGGAATTGCCGGTTACTCCAGGCTTCACGGCGATGTGACCTTCCATTGGGAACCGAGAGGGCTTCAGCCGACTCCGCTGCATCTCACGTCCTGGAAACCGGACGGCATCATCACGCGCGATCCGGACATCGGCGAGATGATGGGTTATGGTGTTCCTCTCATAGTCGTTGGCCACAGGTACACCGCGATACCGGGCGTGGTAAATATCATCACCGACTCGGCGAGTATCGGCCGAATGGCGGCAGAGCACTTGCTTGCCTGCGGTTTGAAGCGCTTTGCGTTCTGTGGATTTCAGGACAAGCCGTGGTCGGGAGAACGGCTGGCCAGCTTTTCGGGCACGGTCGCCAAGGCCGGTTATGAGACCAGCTGCTACGAATCGCCGGAACCTACCGAGTCGGCTCTGCTCGAGACTGGTCTTACTGAACTGGCCCAGTGGCTGTTAACCCTTCCGAAGCCGGTCGGCGTTATGGCCTGTAATGATGACCGTGCGCAACAGGTGAGCGAGGCCTGCCAGATGGCCGGAATTCGGGTCCCCGAGCAGGTCGCACTCGTCGGGGCGGACAACGATGAATTGATTTGCGAGTTCTCTGCGCCTCCTATATCCAGCGTTGCGATCAATTTCGAACGCGCCGGTTATGAGGCGGCCGAAGTGATGAGACAACTTGTGGCGGGCGAGAGAGCGGCGCGGGAAGTCATTTTCGTCCCCCCAACCCACCTTGTCACTCGGCAGTCGACGGATATCGTAGCGGTCGGCGATGAGGCCGTCGCCAAGGGTCTGCGGTTTATAAGAAGTCGTTACCGGGACGGTATCCGAGTCGAGGATGTCGCCCGCGCCGCCGGCGTATCCCGGCGGGTTCTCGAAAAGCGCTTTCAAAGCGTCCTGGGCCGCTCGGTCCTGAAGGAAATTCGCAGAGTACGGGTGGATCATATCAGCCGCCTCCTCGCGGAAAAGGAGATGTCGATCCTGCAGATTGCCCTTACGAGCGGGTTTGACGGTGTGGGCCATTTCGCGCGCTACTTCCGGGAAGAAAAAGGCATGAGCCCGCTGGCCTATCGCCGCCTCTACACGGCTCGGTGATACCTCGGCGGGTTTGACGTGGCTCACAGACCTGCGAAACGTGCAGCGGAGGACTCCATGAAACAAGCTGCTTTCTGTCTCCTCTTTTCCCTCTTCCTGACTTCGGCTTACGTGGCGGCTCAGGATTACGATGTCGTTGTTTACGGAGCGACCGGCGGCGGGGTCGTGGCCTCCGTCGCCGCCGCCCGAGAGGGGAGCACTGTCCTGCTACTCGAGCCGGGCCGGCATGTGGGCGGGATGGTCACTGGCGGTTTGTCGCACACCGACTACGGAGACAGGACGGTGATCGGCGGACTGGCCATGGAGTTCTACAAGAAAGTCGCCGATCACTACAAGACACACGTGTTCTACTGGAGAGGACCAGAGCCGCACGTCGGGGAGAAGACCCTGAAGGACTGGCTTCAGGAGTCCAAGGTGGTAGTACGGTTCGCAAGCCGCGTGGACCGCGTCGTCAAGCAAGAGCGGACGATCAGGAAAATCATTCTGGTAGATGGGACGGAGGTGTCAGGCAAGGTCTTTGTTGACGCGGGATATGAGGGCGACCTGATGGCCCGAGCCGGGGTCAGCTACACCTGCGGTCGAGAAGGGAAAAAAGACTACAACGAGTCGTGGGCCGGGCGGCAACCGATCATGCAGACGAGCCACCAGATTGATGCCAGGCTCAATCCCTTCACAAACGATAAAGAAAAAAAGCTGTTGCCGTTGATCAACCCCAGGCCCATGGTGGAGATCGGCGAAGGTGACAAGGGAATTCAGGCCTACTGCTTTCGGATGATCACCACCAATCGACCCGAAAATATGGTTCCCTGGCCGAAACCCGCTAACTACGACCCCTCTGTTTTCGAGCTGGCGAGAAGATATTACCAGGCCCGCCCGGACGCCGGCCCGCTGATTCACTACTGGCCCACTCTTCCAAACGGGAAATCGGACATCAATTCCTCAGCAGGCATCTCCACTAATCTCCTGGATGGCTCCAGTTGGGACTATCCGGAAGCGGACTACGCAGAGCGTGATCGAATCTGGCAGTGGCATAAGGACTACACCCTCGGCCTGGCCTGGTTCCTGGCCCACGACCCGGCGGTTCCTCAGAAGGTCAGGGAGGAAATGAAGACCTTCGGGCTCTGCAAGGACGAGTATGTAGACAACGATCATTTTCCACATCAACTCTACGTCCGAGTGGCGAGAAGGATGAAAGGCGAGTACTTTCTGACCCAGCATGACCTCATCGAACAAACGGAAAAATACGATTCTATCGGCATGGGCTCCTACAACATCGACGTGCGTGAGATGCAGCGTGTCCACATTCCGATCAGCAGATTTCCCGACTTGAAGTATGAGGTGTACAACGAAGGGTATCTGTCGATACCGGTCGAACTGTACCAGATACCCTATCGCTCGCTTGTACCGAGGTATTCAGAATGCCAGAACCTGCTGGTTCCAGTCTGCGTTTCGGGGACACACCTCGCTGTCGCATCCATCCGAATGGAACCGCAGTACATGATCATGGGCCACTCGGCCGGGGTCGCCGCCGCCGTGGCCGCGAAGACCGGGAGGCCGGTCCAGAAGATCGACACCTATGAGCTCCAGGAGAAGCTGAAAGGCCAGCGGCAGATTCTGTCACTTAGAGAAAACCCTTACGGGCTGTGGAGCAACGAAAAGGAAATCGTCATCGACAATAACATGAAGGGATTTGTGTCCTTTACCGGCGACTGGTTGGAAGAGGAGACGGTTCACGCCGGGCGTTACGAGATGAATTTTCGAGTGAAGCGGCCAGGCAGGAGCGGGACCTTCGAATACACTCCCTACTTTTTCAAGTCGGGTAATTACAAGGTCTACTCCTGGCATCCCGCTTCAAAAGAGTACGCCGCAGATGTAAGCGTGCAGATCCATCACGCCGGAGGCACGCAAAAGATCAAGCTGAACCAGCAACAAGGCGGCGGGCGATGGCAGGAAGTGGGCGTATTCAGGTTTGAGCAGGGGCGACGTCTGGCGGTCGAGATCGAGGCGGGAGAGGACCAGCAAGTCGTCGCCGACGCCTTCAAGTTCCAATTGCTCCAGTAAGAAATCGCCCTTCGGCGAAAGAGCGTGTTCGCAAAATGGTTACAAATTTACGCAAAATGGTGCTCTTTTTTCAAGCCTGCCGCCTATAATCAGCTTATCCAAGCTCTCGACAGGTATGTTGCCTCTAGGCCGAAGCGCAATAGCCGGGACCACTGTCCAAATTCAAATCGGCGAGGGAGAACCTGTCTCTATGGCGCACTTTCATTCCGCCTTCGGGACGACTGGGAGTCTTGTTCGATGGGGCGATTTTCGCGGTGCAGCCCGCTTCAGGTTGTCAACGGCCTCCTGGTCTGCCCCATGGTGCACTTACCGCGGAGGAGGATACGTATGAAAAGTCCGTCTTTGAGTCTACTGCTCCTATGCCTGCTGGGAGCTGGAACTCTTCTTTGCCCGTTACCCCTGCATGCGCAGGGAGTGTTCGGGACGATCAGCGGCACCATTCAAGACTCCAAAGGAGCGGCAATTCCGGGTGCAGGCGTGACCGTCACGAACGTGAACACTGGCGTAGTGCGCCAGGTGACGACCAATGAAGTAGGGATCTACACCGCAACCAGTTTGATTCCCGGCGTGTACAGGGTGGAGGCAGAAATGCCCGGCTTCAAGAAGGCGGTTGTCTCCGATGTCACGCTCGAAGTGAACGCCAACCTGAAGATCAACCTGGTCATGGAGTTGGGTGAAGTGACGGAGGTCGTCAACGTCACGTCGGAGGCGCCTCTTCTGACCACCCAGCAATCCAATCTTGGTCAGACCGTGACGCAACGGCAGATCGAGCAGTTGCCCACGGGACGCGACCTGTTCAACCTGCTTCCGCTCTCAGCAGGGGTATCTCAGCAAGCCGGTTGTGACGGGTGTGGGAACAACGGCAACATGCGCATCAACGGCGACCGGCCACGTACCCAGGATTACATCCTGGATGGCACCACGATCAACGCGCCGGTGTTCGGGGGCCAGGCGCTCAATCCGGCGATCGATTCCGTTGCCGAATTCAGAGTCGAGACGAACAGCATGTCCGCCGAATACGGCAAAGCCGGCGGCGGTATCATTATCGCCGTGACTAGGTCGGGCACGAACGAGTTCCACGGGTCCGGCTACTGGTACCATCGCAACGAAAGCCTCAACGCCCGCAACTTCTTCGAAGATCCGACACAACCCAAGAACCCTTTTAGCCAGCACGAATTCGGTGGAACAATAGGCGGGCCAATCCTGAGGGACAAGCTGTTCTTCTTTACCGACCTCCAGGTATTACGCCTTGACGGGAGCAGCCCCAGCGTTGATCACGTCGTGCCGAATTCGGCCTTCCGCAGCGGCGACCTTTCCGCTTTGTGTACGGCCGGTTTCGATGCCGCGGGGATTTGTGCGGACCCCAGCCAGCAGTTCCGGTTCCCGGGGACGGACCAGTTCGTTCCTTTCAATCGAATCCCCGCCTCGCAGATTAACCCCATTTCGCAGCGGGTCATCGACGTGTGGCCGTCGTCTACGGTCGCTGGGACTGTGCCCGGAACCAATTTGTTCAGCTTCACGAGGGATAACGATAACAGGACGACCCGGTTTAATCCCCGGGTAGACTACCACCTGTCGGCGTCGGATCTTTTCTTTGGCGTCTTTCACCGGCAAACCGGCCGCCAGACCTCGCATCCGGGCATTATTCCCGGGCCTGCAGGCGAACAGATCCACCGGCAGAACGACTATGCACTCACGACGGGGTGGACTCACAGCTTCAGCTCAGTATCCCTGAACGATTTTCGGTTTGGGTATATGCACCGAATCGGTGACCGCAGCAACCACGGCCAGGGTTCCACTTCGCCGTCGGACTTCGGGCTGCAGGGAATCCCGGATTGTCTGTCCACTATTCCCAACACGGAGAGTGGCAAGAAGTGCGGCACACCCTCGATCAGCGTTGTCGGATTTCAAGGGCTTGGCGGTGCAGGACTTCTCTATGAGCCGGCAGATACGCTCCAGATCAACGACACTTTTTCCCGGCTCTTCGGCCGGCACAACCTGAAGATCGGCGGTGAAGCCCGCCGCTATTCCATCGACAACTACCAGCCGGATGCCGTCGCCAGCTTCAATTTCACCGGCTCACAAACCGACAATGCCTTTGCCGATTTCCTGTTCGGAACCATTCACAGCGGCTCGGCCGGGCTGCAAAACGCCATGCTTTCGACACGGGCCTGGAGTTACTCGCTGTTCATTCAGGATGACTTCAAGCTGACTCCAAGACTAACGCTCAACCTGGGACTGCGGTACCAGTATGATCAGTCGTTCAGTGAAGTGAACGATGGGCTTGCCTTCTTTAATCCGTTCACGGCGGAGTGGGAACAGTTTGGAGTGAACGCCCCGGACACTCCGTTTGATCCGTCACGGAAAATGTTCGGGCCGCGTCTCGGGTTTGCGTGGAGTCCGATCAGCGATTTCGTCGTCCGCGCCGGTTACGGCATCACGTATCCGGGTGTGGTCGGTCACGGCCGCGGAGGGGACGGCGAGCCCAGTCCCAACCTGAAGGCCACCACGCAGTTTCCGAGGGGAACAAACTGGTCCAGTCTGCCCCCGATCACCAACCCGGATCCGTCCGCCATCAGGGCGCCCATAGCCGTGGGAAGCAACGTTTCGTTTTCCGCCTGGGCGCCACGCAAGCAAACGCCGACGTATATCCAGAGCTGGAATCTGACGGTCGAGAAGCAACTTACAGGCAGCACCCTGGGGCAGCTGGCGTATGTCGGCACCCGCGGCACGCACTTGCCCATCAATTACGCGTACAACATCTGCCAGCAGACACGGGAAAGCACGGCGCAATTCGGCTATGACGCTACCACCAGCCCGTTTTGTCCGCTGGCCGCCGAAAAGGTGCTGGCGGCAGGCGGCTCGCTTTATGATCTGATAGTCACTCCAGGCTATTGGGGCCTCTCCAACTCGATTTATCACGCCATGCAGGCGAAGGTCGAGCGTCGCTTCTCGAGGGGCTTCTCGCTGCTGGGGACCTTCACCTGGAGCAAGCTGATCGACGATTCGTCCTCGGACTGGGGCGGATTCTGGTCTCTTGACACCCTCGGACAGGACTTCTACAACCGGAGGGGGGACCGCTCGGTAAGCGCCGGCGACATTCCGGCTCGCCTCTCGGTGGCCTCCATTGTGGAACTCCCGTTCGGCCCCGGAAAAAAGTGGCTGAACAAGGGGATTGTTGCTCAGGCACTCGGGGGTTGGCATGTGAGCGCAATCTATTCGCTCAGCAGCGGCACTCCCTTTGGAATCCTGGACAACTGTTACGGGTACTGCAATGCCGCGCACACTCTGAGCAATCGTCCGATGATGCTCGGCGATCCGCTTCCGCCGGGCTTCGATCAGACCATCGAGCACTGGTTTGATACTCAGGCCTTTGATTTCTCCGGGAATTTCCCGGCGCCGGGGCTGTTGACTCCCACCGGTCCGGGAGACCCCAACAAGGCGTTCGGCGATGCGCCCCGCTACTTCTCAGACATTCGGAATCCAAGGGTGAACAACCTCGATTTCTCGGTGCAGAAAGACGTTGCGCTGCCCATGGGAGAAGAGACGCGCCTGAGGTTCCGAGGGGATTTCTTCAACTTGCCGAATCATCCGCAATTTGCAGAGTCCAATGGTGACCTGACCAACTCCAACTTCGGAAGGATCACGCGCACCGCCATAAACAACCGGACTGTGCAGTTAGGGCTGCATCTTTTCTTCTAGGCCGGCAACTGAGAATAAGCATCGGTGGCCTCCTCATCGTGGCCGGGCTCCTCGTTCAACGGAGCCCGGCCGCCGTGAGTCCGAATCAGAAATAGGGGGACACCCCAGCGGGATCTCAGCGGAAATCCTCTACGAGCACGATGTCCGATCCCTCTCTTGGATCAGAACCCGAGCAGAGAAACCAGCGGCCGTCGAGGCTGACTCTGAACGTCGCGGGATTCGGTACATTTAGCGTCAGGACTTTTCGTGTCCTCCCGTCTTCGAAACCGAGAAAGTAGACGTTACGCTCGCGCCTGAAGTAGATCCCCGTTGAGCTCAAGTCCCATTGGGTAAAGGAAAGGTCTTTTTCGAGAATCCGGGTTTCTGCTCCTCCGCCGGTCGGCATGACCATGATCTGTCCAGGAAAGCCAGTCGCGTAGTACAACTGTGTGCCGTCGACCGATTCCAACCCGCGGAAACCGCCTTGCCTTGTCACCTGGCGGAGCTCGCTTCCTGCCACAGTTGTCTTCCAGATTTCATATCTTCCAGACCGATTAGAGGAGAAATAGACCCATCGCCCATCTCGCGACCAGGTGGGCGTGACATCCGCGGCGGGATGAGTTGTCAGTCGGCGTGGAGTGCCCCCTTCGGCGTTCACCACATAGATCTCTGCATCGTGGTTCCAACTGTCAAAGCAAATCTGCCGGCCATCCGGCGACCATGTCGGCGAGCCGCTTTCGGCCTTCAGCCAGGTAACCTGCCTCAACCGTGAGCCGTCGCTATTGCAGACAAAGATCTCAAAATACCCGGTCCTGTTCGAGGCAAACGCAATCCTGGTTCCATCGGGGGAGAATTGAGGATTGTCATCCGAACGTGTTGAAGAGATGATGCGCTCGGCTCGTGCTTGACTGCTATCTTGCGTAAGTGGACCAGCGAGTCGCCAGATATCGCGCTGGAAAGGCGGGCCGCCCTGGGTGTAGGCCATAGGCCTGCCTTTCCTCGACACCGACGGGTATTCCCTTGCGAGATTCTCTCCAGATCCGGTCAAAGGTACCGGGCCATCCCCGGCGATAGTGACCCGCCAGAGGCGATCTTCGGCGGCGAAGACAATCTGCCTGCCGTCTGGCATCCAGGCCAGTCCGTGCACGCTGCGGAAGCTCTCGAACGTCAACTGCTGCACGGGACCCTTTGGCAGAGATTGCTGATACAAGTCCCAGACTGCCCAACCCCTGCGTCGAAAGAACCCAATCGTCCCACCGGCGGGTGAAAACTGACCGAAGTAATCACCTAGAGTTCCCCCTGGCGGTGAAGTGCATGCCTCCAAATGGCCGGAATCGACATCCAGGAGGTGGCAGCGCGCTTCAATCGCCCCATGAGGGCGAAACGAAACAGCCAGGTGTCTTCCATCGGGTGACCAGGACAGGTCAGTCAGGCCCTGATCGTAGAGCGCGTCAGTGCGGAGCTCAGCCAGTGTCCGTTCAGATCCACCCAGGGCAGGCACCTCGACTATGGCTACTTTGTCTGCAAGCGAGCGCGCGAAAACTATGCGTTGCCCATCAGGAGACCATCGTGGGCACCACTCCGGGTTCGAGTCCGACGTCAGCCTGAGAGGCTCCCCGAGGCCGATCTGCTTGACGTAGATGTCCGAGTTCCCGTTCTTGTCGTCTTTTGCCGTCCACTGATAGGCGATGCGGTCTCCCTGAGGCGAAAAGTCCGGGCGCTCCTCAGACCCGGGGTAGCTGGTGAACGGAACGGCCCGGAGTGTTGGAGCTTCAGTTGGGGCCAGCGTCGTTCGCGGAAACCAGATGGCGATGGCCAGGACTACGCCAAGCAGGACAAAGCCCACTGCGAGGCCCAGGGCCCGGCGACGCGCTCGCGGCTGGATGGCTGCCTTTCGGACGTTGGATCCATCTCGATGCTCTGAAGCGACACCAGGGAATTCAACCGGCGCGATCAACCTGTACCCACGTCGCGGGAGCGTTTCGATATAGCTCGGATGCCTGGAGTCATCGCCCAACGCCTTGCGGAGCAGCCAGATAGCGTTAGAAAGCACCTCGTCTGTGACGAAGGTATCCGGCCAGATGGCTTGGATCAAGCGCTCTTTGGGAAGGACTTTCCCGGCGTGCTCTGCGAGGTAAACCAGAAGGTCCATGACCTTCGGTTCGAGCTGGACCTGCTTCTCGCCGCGGCTCAGCTTTCCTATGTCCGGCTCGACCCGCCACTCGCCGATTCGCAGCTCATCCCTCATGGCTTAGACGTCTCTCGGAAGGTGACCCAGAGTATAACGCCGGCCGCTGATCCGCTCAATATCGTCCTCAGGTCCTAATGACTATGTAAGAAAGGGATCAAGCCCGTGACCGGTTGGTGCGTGGATCAATGGGTATGTCTGAAGCCCCCGATCTCGCAGCCACGTAAAAGCATCGTGACGATTTCTTGAGGAGAAGCTGAATCAAACCAGAGGCCGCCCTGAAGACTCCCTGAGCTCCGGACTGCCATGCTGGCCCTGCGAATCGACGTGGCACAAGCAGGCAGGATGCCTCCGCTCCCAGGGGGAATGGGACCGACTATGGGATTCTTCGGGCATTTGGTTGAGATTGTACGCCAGGGTGTTGGCGAGCTGATGCGCCACAAGCTGCGCAGCTTGCTGACGATGTTCGGCATCGGCTGGGGGGTTGTCGCTCTGGCTCTCGTTTCCGCCTCCGGCAATGGTTTCGAACAGGGGCAGCGCGAGAATTGGAAGCAGCTGGGCGATCGCATCGTCATGATATTCTCCGGCCGGACCGAAATGCAGGCGGGCGGCCGGCGTGCCGGGCGTGAGATCCGGCTCTACGAGTCAGATGTGAAAGCTATTCGTGAGCAATGTCCGGCGGTCGAGCTGGCAGCGGCCGAAATCAAGAGGTTTGCCGTTCCTGTCGCCAGCGGTTGGAACGCCGGCCGCTTCCTGGTTCTCGGCGTTGATCCGGACTATTTGCGCATGCGCAACCTGCCAGTCAGCGGGGGACGCGCCATCAACTGGAGCGACTTGAACAATCGGTCACGCGTGTGCGTCCTGGGTGACTCTGTCCGCAAACAGCTATTTGAGAATCGCCGCGACCCGATCGGCAACACAGTATCAATCTGCGGCTACCGCTACATAGTTGTTGGCGTGATGCCCGAGAAGAATCAAAACTCGAATTACGATGGGTTTGACAACGACAAAGTCGTAATCCCGGGCCCTCTGGTCCGCTCCGACTGCCCGCCGAATCCAGGGGTGGCAAAGGAGGGCCGGGTGAGCGCAATCATTTATCGGCCGAGGTCGGTTCACGAGTGGAGACTGGCGCAGGAACAGGTGCGCCGCACCCTCGGCCGAATTCATGGTTTTGATCCTCGCGATGAAGCCGCTGCTCCGATGTGGGACACGATTGAGACGGCTGCCTTGTTCGATGATACTTTCCGCGCCCTGGGGGTCTTTCTTGGGTCCGTCGCCATCATCACGCTGTCTCTGGGCGGTATTGGCGTCATGAACACGATGATGACGTCGGTGACAGAGCGAACGGCTGAGATCGGGTTGCGCAAAGCTCTCGGCGCGACTCGGCGCCGGGTGCTGCTCGAAATCCTGGCGGAGGGCCTGGTGCTGGCCTTGATCAGCGGGACATGCGGCTTGATGCTGGTAGCGCTCCTGGCGGGTATCGTAAATTCGCTCCCGATGCCGGCCTTCTTCTCAGGGTTGCCGATCGAGCTCGAAACGGTCCGGCTCGTCATCCTTCTGCTTGGCGCAGTAGCGGTCCTGTCTGCTCTTCCCCCGGCTTGGCGAGCGGCCCGGATGACGCCCGTCCAGGCACTGCGTTTTGAGAAATAACCATGGTCGTGAAAGCCGTTTTCGAAAATGCTCTGGCTGCGCTGCGCTTTTATAAGCGGAGGTCGATCATCACTATGATCAGTCTCGCCTGGGCGGTGGCCTCGTTTCTCATCCTGATGAGCTATGGTGAAGGCTTCCACAAGGCCATGACGCTTGCCTTCCGCGCGGTCGGCCAGGAACTCATTATCATGGATGATGGGCAAACCAGCCTTCAGGCGGGAGGCATGCGATCCGGACGGGCCATTCGGCTGGAAGAGAAGGACGCATATATCATTCGCGAAAACGTGCCGCTCGTCGCCGCCATCTCCCCGGAGGTGATGCGCAACGTCTCCGTTGTCCGGGGAAGCCGTGAAAAGCAGTACCTGGCCCGGGCCGTAGTCCCCGAGTACGAACGTGTCCGCAACATGAAACTCGATGGCGGGCGTTGGCTGAACGACGACGACAACCGGTATCGACGCCGGGTGGCCGTCATAGGTGCAAGCGTCTACCGCGAGTTGTTTAAGGGACGGCCGTTCCTGGACGAGGTAATCACTCTGAACGGAGTCACTTTTACCGTTATCGGACGGTTAGCGACCAAGGTGGAGATTGCCAACTATAACCGCCCCGACAACGAGTGTGTCTTCATTCCTTACCAAACCGGTTCGTTGTTTGGACAACTCCGTTACCCTAACCTGATTGTTTGGGCGCCGCTTGTGCCCACCATGACGGAAAAAGCCATCGAGCAGGTTCGCGAAACCTTGGCTGGAACCCACCGTTTTTCGCCTAAAGATGAGAAGGCGGTTTTCATCCTCCCCTTTAGCAAGTTCACAAGCCTGGCCGATGGGATATCTATGGCTCTCAAGATGCTGCTCGCCTTCATCGGGACGGTGACACTTGCGGTTGGCGGAGTGGGCCTGGCGAACATCATGTACACGTCGGTCCTGGAGCGGACTACGGAGATCGGGATGCAGAAAGCGCTGGGAGCGAGGCGCAGCACGGTCCTGTTTCAATTCCTTTCCGAGGCGGTTGTCATCGTGTTGCTCGGCGCGATCTGCGGCGTCACGCTTGGAGTAGGGATAGCCTCAGCGGTCGGTTCGCTTCCGTTTCTGGGCGCTCTGATGGGGGAAGAGGTTGCCAAGGAATACGGGCGGCTATACTTCGAAATTTCTGCTTCTTCTATCGTTGTCTCGGTCGGCGTCCTGTTCCTGATCGGCTTGGTTGCCGGCATGCTGCCCGCGCTGCGTGCTTCGCGCCTTGATCCGATCAAAGCGCTTCACTACGAGTAGTCCACCAGCCAGGTCGCTTCCTATCCACGGAAATAGGGGACGACCCTGCTCTGGCTACCGTGTTGCGGCTGCTCAAGCAGGAGGTGTGGGCTGAAACCTGGGCCCGGTCTGCAGAGGAATCGAAAGCAGCCACGCCGGCCTGGTATCGGTTGGTGGGCCTAAGTGGAGTTGAACCACTGACCTCACGCTTATCAGGTCTTTCCCAAGTGTTGATAGTATTGGATTTAAATGACTTGTGGGTGCGTATTCCGGCAAATTAGGGGCATTTTGAAACACTTTCCGCACCCTGGGCGCACCCTGGTTTTCTACCGGGTTCGGCCTTTCCAGATCCTTTCTTCCACTGCATCCAAGATGCCTTCGAAATCTTCTAGCCGCTTACGGACATCATCCATTGCCAGCTGTGCCACGCTTTCGGGTGACGCCTCGCTGAGAGTAGTCCCTTGTTCGAGGTATTTCTGAATTTCTGGCATCCGGAGCTTGACCGTGTTGAAAAGAGCATTCAAGGCTGGCTCCCAATACTCGAAAAACGTTGTAATCCTGCTTCATGGTTCCTTCCTTTCGGCTTAATCGCCGGTTCCTTCTTCCGCTGTCCGGGAATCAGCGGGCATCGTCTGACGGTAGTATACGAGTCCGTACCGACACCCCGGATTTGTTCCCGGCAAAACGATCAGTTTTTGTCAGACCGGTCATGATAGAAGCATGGGCCGAAAGACGGGAATCGGCCTAGTGTTCGCGACACGAAAAGGCCCACTCCGAAGCCCTGGCTGATTTCCCCTTCTCCGGAGATTGCTTGTTGAACGGGGGACAAGGCCATGACCGATGATCAGCTGATAGAACAGGTGGACCAGGAGCTTCGGCGATATGCCGAGGAGTGCCGAAAATCTGAAATCAAAAAACAGGCACCAGACCCACTCGGGTTTGTTGGCGAGACGGAGGCCGCAGTCCGGAAAATGGCGGACAGTCTCGGCTTCAGCTTCACCCGGCAAAGAGTGGAGTTGGCCGCAAGGAGCGATCCGCGATGGGACAGCATAAAGGGCTTCCATGAAAGCCGGAAGGGGCGGAAAGTGCCGCTTCTCCGGGCTGAGGAGTATTTTCAGCAGGCATCCCAATACCAGGAGCATGAAGCCCAGGCTGATCCGGGACGCGAATCGATGCGAAAGAGGTTTACGGACATTCTGAACCGGGATGGCTGCCAGGGTATCTTCCAGGCCTTTGAAAAGGCTGGCCGGAACTGTGCTAAGGGCGAGAAGCCGACTGCAAAGGCGGTAGCGTTCGAACTGGACGAGGACCTGAACTTCCGGAGCGGCCAGACGTTCCGAGACTGGCAAGAGGAATTCCCGAAAATCACGAAGCCGAGCGACCTGGCGACCATGAAGGGGAACAATCCGGCAGAGACACAGGCCATGCGGAAGAAGCTGACCAATTTCGTCCACTATTGCAGGAAGAAGATGGTCAAGGCGGATGTCCTGGAACAGTCTCGGAAATTGTCTTAAAATTCCTGTCTTAATCTTAATGCTGTCTTAAAACGCTTTTTGCAAACCCGCGTCTTTCCTGCCTTTCGAAAGATTTTTGTCTTACTGCTGTCTTACTTCCGAACCAGGGGCCTGAACCTGCGACACAATTCCCCGCGATGGCAGGCGAAAGGCCGAAAGGCGTCATCGACATCCAAGACGTTTTGCAATACCTGGAAAGGGATGCCTGGCTTGATAAGCGCGGCGCCTGCGATTACCTGAAGGTCAAGGAAAGAACCCTTCAGGAGTACATGCACGAGGGCCTTCCCTATTACCGCCTCAGTCCCAAGCTGCTCCGGTTCAAACGTTCCGAACTAGACCGCTGGATGACTCAATTCCGCTGCCAGGCAGGCGGGACCAGGCGGATTGTCGAGGACGTTGTGAGCCAGTTCAAGAAAAGGAGAGTCCGCCAATGAGAGCAAGCCAGGCTAAAACCGTGAAGCTGGACCTCTCGGCTCATTTTGTCGAACGTTACGGGGCTGACGCACACCGAATTGCTGAGATTGTCCGCGAACTTGCAGCCCAAGGGGACCGTCGCGGCCTGGAGGATCTGATTGAAGTGTTTTCGGCTGCCCTGGCCGGAGCGAATCAGGTTCTCAGGATGAGTAACCGACGCACCTTGGACCTGGAGGTTCTGTAAGCAAAGGGAGAAAAAGGCCCGGCAGCCAGCCAGGACAACCGGGCCAAAACACGGGAGTTGTTATGGGCAAGCGCAAGAGTAGCACATTGATGCCGTTCGGTCGATACAAAGGCCGTCCGCTCTCGAAGCTGCCCGAGCCTTATTTCCGATGGCTCTTAACCATCGACCTTCGCCCGCCACTTGTTGATGCTGTTTGGAAAGAAGCCGAACGCCGCAATCAGAAGGCCCTGACCTGCGACTCACCCGGCATCCCGCCTGACCTGGCACCTGCCCTGACCGAAATGGTCACTCGCGGGTTCAGAGCGGCAGCCCGCGAACATCATCCCGATGTCGGCGGCGACAGCGAGCTTATGCGCGTCTTCAATGCAGCGCGGGAGTGGTGGGAAAAGCATGTACCCACGGGGAGGGACAGTGGCAGGACTGACCAGGACGACGCCTCTTGAGAAACTCCGTCGTTTGGAGGATCTGATGAAGCGGTGGGCAAAATCCAATCGGACCAGTGCCGAACTCCGTATCCTGATCTTGGTGGGACTCGCGACTGTCCCTTACGGGAAAGATCGCTTCCCGCTTTCGGTTGGGAAGCTGTCGCGGGACAGCGGATTAACCCGACGAACCGTTGAAAAGGCCCTGAACTCACTGCTCGGAACCGGCTGGCTGGTCAAGCACGGGGTCACCACCGTCAAAGTGGGGAATCAAAATTACAGAGTCTCCGTTTTGAGCATAGGCACCGGTCCAGATGACGGTAGCAGACCCGTCCTAGATGACGGTAGTGGTGGTGGTACCAGCCCCGGTCCAGATGACGGTAGTGGTGGTACCAGACCCGTCCTGGAGGACGGTATCAGCCCCGTCCTGGAGGACGGTAACCAGACCCGTCCTAGATTGCGGACAGATCCTGGTAGTTCTAAACCTGGTAAAACTAACCTGGTAAAGAGAGAGTGTGCAGACGATGCACACAAGTGCGCAACCGACGATGCACATTCGACCGGTCTACCGACCGGCCACTCTCTCTCTTCTTCCGGTCGGCAATCAACCAAAAGGCCCCAGCGGGGAATCAGCCCGGAACTGCAAGCCAGCTTCGATAGGTTCTGGGCAGCCTATCCCCGAAAGGTAAACCGCAAAAAGGCCTTGGAAGAGTGGTGCAGGCTGAACCCATCAGCTGACCTGGTAGACCAGATCCTGAAGGCTGTCGAAGAACAGAAGGGGTCAAGGCAGTGGCAAGACCCCGCATTCATTCCCCATCCTGCCACGTGGCTGAAAGACCGAAGGTGGACCGATCAGCCGGCCAAGACTAAGGGCCAAGCGGACCTGGAACGGATACGGGAACGAACCAAGCGAATCATCCTGGGGGAAGGCGCTGACCAGCAAACGCCTTCCGCGTAGCCCGAAAGGTGCGGAGTGATGACCTTTGACAAGTACCTGAAAGACGGAATCAGGCGGCTGCTGGAAGAACTTCTCTTCCTGGCATCACCGAAGCAGCTTCAGCTGGTCTATGCCCTGTTGCGAAGCCTGGTGAAAGGCCAGAAGGCAACGACCGGGAAAGGGGACCATGACCAGCTGATGGACAGGTCAGTCCCGGCAGCCGGGGGAGATCCTGACCAGGATGCAGACAGCCAGGCGGCAGAGGGAAGCGTGAGTCTGCGGACTTCCGAAACTGACCAGGGGGTGGGGGTGGGTCAAATCTTCAAGACCCTTCTCCCTTCAGACACCCCGGGACTTATCTGCAAAATTTTGTTGGTTAGCAACGGGGGGTCAAAATGAACCAGGGCGCGACTTGCAGGGGCTGTGGGAAGCCCTTTTTTCGAATCAGGCCGAACCACCTTTTCTGTTCGCAAGCCTGCGGGAAGCGGCAGAGAAGGCGGGGACAAAACCAGGCATCCTGTGCTGTCTGTGGCCGTCCTTTGCGTCGGCGGTATTGTTCGCGGGACTGTGCCAGGCAGGCCCAGAAGGCCCAGCAAAGGCAATGGCGGGAAAAGAAGGGGCCTGGCTCCACTCGGGCCTGTAAGAACTGCGGGTTGCCGTTTGAACGGATCGGGAAGCGGGTCTACTGCAAGCCTGGCTGTGCCAGGGAAGGCCAGAAGGCCCGGAAGCGCGAACGGACCAGGCTGAAAGACCGGCTTCTGACCTGTGCCCAGTGCGGGAACCCGTTCCTGGTCAAGTCCCCTTCGAAGCGGAAACGCTTCTGTTCGGACAAGTGCGGGAAACGCTTCCAGTGGCGAAAGCAGGAAGCCCAACGGCGGGAAGCGCGGAGGGAGAAACATGGATCGGCTGGAACTGTTAACGAAGCGCGTTGACTACCTGGAAGCGAAGCTGAAGCGAGTCGAGGAAGGCCAGAAGTTGAAATCTCAGGCCGATTCGAAGCGGGACCAGCTGTTACGCGACTTGCACGGGCAGGTTCACAGCTTCGAAGCCGTCCTGGATCGGATGTCCGTGGCCCTTTCGGGCGACATGGAAGAACGGAGGAAAGCATGACGCGGGACCAATTAGCACAAAAGGTTGAAGACCTGGAAGCCAAGGTGGACCGGCTTCAGCGGGCCTTGAAGGTTCAGTCCGAAAGACTCTCGAACCAGGATGAAATCATCCGGGCTATGGCGGAACTGGTTGGCAAGCTCGAAACGGCCTTGCAGATCCACCAACGGATCTTCGACGGGCTGAAGACCGACCGGAGATTTCGGAATCTTGTCACCGGGCCTGTGAAGAATTGAAGGTAGCGGCCCCTGGAAGACAGGGGCTTCGCAGCCGTCCGAAGTCAGAGGGATTCTGACCGGGATCAGAGGGATTCTGATCAGGCTGCCCTTCCGGCCATCAGAGGGATTCTGATAGGCCAACCTTGACGGGTCAGAGGGATTCTGACTGCCGAAAAGGATCAACCGGCAAATCAGGAAATTTGCGCGTAATAGCGCGTCCCCGCGATGGAGCGGGAGGAGGTTTGTAACTCATGTCTATTCAAGTTGATGAAGTCAAACAGCATCTGGATCAAGGATTGGGAAGCCTGCGGGAAATGACCACTTCGGCATTCAAGGCCGTCAATGACCGCGTGAATGTCATATCTGACCGGGTTTTGGCCCTGGAACAATCCGGGGTTTCTGGACCAGGTTACCAGGGCACTGACGAAGGGACCATCATTGGTGGTGGGACAGGCCAGAAGTTCAGCCTTCAGGCGGCAATCTGTCACCAGGCCGGAATCAAGGGCACTGATGCCGGTCATGAACTGGAAGTCAGCCAGGAATTGGCCCGCAAACTGGGCAGAAAACCCAGACCAGGCGGAATCTTCGTGCCTCTGACGGCACTGGGAAGGCCAATCCCGTTGGCCACTATCGTCAAGACGGCACCAGGAACCGGGGGTTCCGTTGTTCCGACTTCCTACCAGGGTTCCAGATTCATCGATGTCCTCAGACCGGCAAGCCTGGTCTTGTCCCTTGGGGCAACGGTGATTGAAGACCTGGCTGGAAG
The DNA here is from genome assembly GCA_041946865.1 of Acidobacteriota bacterium. Taxonomy (GTDB): domain Bacteria; phylum Acidobacteriota; class UBA6911; order RPQK01; family RPQK01; genus RPQK01. The sequence continues at coordinate 118,060 of JBHGBF010000001.1, forward strand.
CGGGGATTGCTTGATTCCCAGAAAAACCGCTGCCTCCACGGCTTACTGGATCGATGCCGATAACGTGGCCGATGTGACCGAATCCACCCCGACCTTCGACCAGTTGACCCTGGCAGCCAAGACGGTGGGGGCCTTGGTCGGCTTTTCCCACAAGATGCTGGCACAGTCCAATCCGGCTATCGAACAGATCCTGAGAAAAGACCTGACCGATACGCTTTTCACCGAAATGGACAAGCAGATCTTGCAGGGGACCGGCCTGGCGTCTGAGCCCACGGGCATCTTGAATTCGGGCATCGGGACGGGCACCTATCCGGGAGCAAACCCGGATTGGGGGGATATCGTCGGACTCGAAGCTGACCTGGCTGTGGCGAACGCTTTGCTGGAAGGCGGAAACTTCGCTTACCTGGTGGCCCCTGACTTGCTCCAGGGCCTGAAGACGACCGACAAGAACGATGATTTCAACGCCAGCCCGGCTGTGGCCGGGGATACCGGTCAGTTCATCTGGGAAAACGGAATGATGAACGGTTACAAGTCTTTTCCGACCGCGAACCTTCCGGCTGGCTATGTCCTTTTCGGCAACTGGGCGGAATTGGTGATCGGTTTTTGGGGCGTGGTCGAAATCCTGGTGAATCCGTTCTCAACAAGCGGGTTCACCAAGGGAACCGTGCTTGTCCGGGCCTTGATGGATCTTGATGCCGGAGTCCGCCATGCGGCTTCGTTCAGCGAGATCCACGGGGCCTAGAAGACCGTCCCCAGGGGTCTAAGTCGTGAGTCACCCCCCCATCGAAAGCAACCGCGACACCCGGCAGCCCGTTTTCGAACATGGCGGGCGTGGCCGGGACTGGGGGCCAGGCATTCTTCCGTCCCAGGATGCGCCCTGGCCCCCTTTCAACGCTTCTCGGCCTGGTGTTCAAAATGACCTGTTTCGGGCAATTTCTCAAAACTGTTTTTCCAGGTCAAAGACCCTGTGGCTGTTCATGTTACCGCTTCACAAAGGGTGAGAGTGTCAGATTAGCACCCATGTAAAGACATGGCCCCAAGTCGGATCGTTCAATGGCGGGCGACACAGACCGCTTCTCAGGGGGAAATAATGGCAACCGGCAAGCGAAAGTTGAGAATCTGGTGGTCATGTTCGGATTGGGGCTGCCTGGCTGTTCGCCGGGATAGGGTACCCTATTTGGGAATGCCCGTGTGGCAGATCTTTGGAAATCTCTGGAAAGAGTTGACCTTCCAGGGGAAGGGGTGTAGTTTGAAGCTGCGAGACGAGGAAGAGGGTAGCCAGGTGAAACTGGAATCCCGTACAATTTCATTGGCCCTGAGATTCGACGGCCCTTTCTCGTCTCGCAACTTGAAAGGTTTCACCCGTTCGGACTCAGGGCCTTTTTTCTTGGAGCGGACCTACCGTCTGCGCGAACAGAACGGCAGGCCCTGACCAGACTGCATTGGAGGTGCAGAATGGCTCAGACAAACCTATCACAGTTTCCAAGCATTACGATCACCCAGAACAGCCAGGTGATCGCGCATCACACGACCGACAGCCCCCTTTCTCATTACGGGCAGCCGGTCTGGGTGATCGAACAAGATCCCGACTTGCCGGGAGAGATCCACTGGAGCCAGAAAGGCGGGGGTGAGTGCCGCTTGCAGGCCCTGGAGCTGCGCGGCGGTTGGCTGGTCTGCCGTCAGCCCGGAGGCTTCCTGGTTGGCATTATCTGGAGCGATGGGACGTATTACGCTGAACTCCTGGAAGACCGGGCTGGCAGGCCAATCAAGCGACTGACCAGGCGGGCCGGGCTGCGAGTGCGGGGAACGGTACAACTGGAACCCGAGAACCCTGACGACTTGGGCGGAATCCTGGCAGGTGGGCTATGAGACGGGCTGCCTTTGAATCCAGGATGAGCTTTGCCACGGCCATGAACCGGCTTCAGCCGGAACGGGCCGATTATTGGGCCGGTTACATGCGCGGACTTCGACGGGCCTTCCACGGGAGAGCCTTCGGGACTGACGCGGAACACAGACTGTGGCTATCGTTGATCGGTCGAGAAGACAGCCAGGGGCGAGAAAGGGGCCTTGGCTATCGGGACGGACTGACCGGAAAGGAAGTGCTGTGAACGCGACAAAGAAACTGCAATCGATTGCCTACCACGAAGCCGGGCACGCAGTCATGGCCTGGTGGCATGGGCTGGCGATCCGAAAGGCAACCATAGTTCCTCACAAGGACTACTTGGGTAGTGTGACCCACTTCAAGAAATTGCTCCCAACAGACGAGACCGACCTGAGACCTTCTCAGCGGGATCTCCTCGAACGTCGAATCATGGTCCTGCTTTCAGGCCCTGAAGCAGAAAGGAAATTTCGGGGACACTACAGCCACAAAGGAAGCGGACACGACAGACACTACGCTTTCGATCACCTGGCGTCTCTGACCGGGCCTTCAGAAGACGAGTTGAACACGTACATGAAGCTGCTGTGGCTGAGAACTCGCCGGATTCTCGACTTCGCGCCTGTTTGGGCATGCGTCACGGCTGTCGCGAATGCCCTTCTTGAGAAAAGAAGCCTCACTGGATCGGAGATCAAGGCCCTTATAGCCGAGCGAGAAGGACTGACCGGCAAGGAACCCGACTGAAACGGAAAAAGCCCAGAAAGGACGGGGGCCGTAAGGCATGGCCCCCCTTCAACGCGAGAGAAAGGAAGGAAACCCCATGGGAGTAAAGGTCAAAGAGAAGGTCCGGGGTTCAGGCGTTTGGTGGATCTTCATTCATCACAAAGGGGAACGGCTTTCGAAGTGTGTAGGCACGGAGAAGGCAGCCAACAAGGCGGCTGACCAGATTCAGGCCCGCCTGGCTCTGAACCTTCCACCAATCGAGGAAGAAGAGGAGCCAAAGCCGAAAGTTGAGAGTGTGGATGAGTATTACAAGCGGTTCAAGCGGGTCTATCTGGATGTCGCGGTTCGGGAAACGACCCTGGAGATTTACGCGACGGCATTCGACAAGCACATTCTTCCGAAACTCGGGGAGAAGGGTCTGGACGATGTGACCAGGGCGGATATCGAAGACCTGGTTGCTGACCTGGTGAAGAAGCTGGCAAAGCCCACGATCCGGATGACGCTTTCCTGCCTGCGGGCGATGTTCGGTCATGCCCTGGAACACGAAGTGATCAGCAGGAACCCGGTCGTGAAAACCACCAAGATGTACGCGAATGCACCAACCAAGCACCAGGAAATCGAACCTCTGACGAAGACGGAAGTACCGCTGTTCCTGAAGGTATCCAAAGACCTCGACGCGCAAGCCGTGGCCCGGCGAAAGGATTCAGTGACCTACTATCCGCTGTTCCTGACGGCTATCCACACGGGATTGCGAGAGGGGGAACTGGCGGGCGTGAAGTGGTCGGACTTCGACTTCAACGGCAAGTTTGTAGCGGTCAGGCGCAACTTCGTAAGGGGTGAACTGGTCGATTACACCAAGACGAAGAAGCAGCGCCGCGTGGACCTGTCCGACGCGGTAATAACCGCTCTGAAGGCGCACAAGGGCAAAGTGCAACAGGACTGGCTGAAGAAGGGGTTCAACGAAATACCCGAATGGGTGTTTGCCAACGAAAAGCGCAAGCCTCTGGACATGTGCAACGCTGTGCGCCGTGGCTTTCATAAGGCCCTGGACAAGGCCGGATTGCGCCGAATCCGCTTTCACGATTTGAGTAATGTCGCGAGTCGGGTTATGTTCTGAGTTTTACTTCGTCATCTTCTTCCTCTCCTTCTCTGAATAAGGTTGAGCTTTTCCCTTTTTCTTCCTGTCTTTTTCCCGACTTTCTTCTTGTGTCGTCCTGTTCGGGCCGCAGGACACGATCCGATAGATTAAGTCTTGCGGAAGCTCGGACGGCAGCTCGCATTTCCGATCTCGAACCATCCCTCGGAAAAACACCTGCGGTACGCCCGGCTCGGGTCTGTCCGGCGTTCTCCGCTTCAGACCGGCATAAGACAAAAGCGCCGGGTCTTCAGCGGCGCCGGCCAGCCCTCCGCCGGGCACTTTCACCTGTCGCTCCGGTTCGTCGCTCGTCGCTCCCGTGTCCGCTAAGACGGTCGAGTCGGGGATCTGCCGGCTCCAGTCCGGCATAAAGCGAAAAACGCCGGTCTTCCGCCACGGCATTCACCCGCCTCGACCTAAAACGCGGCCACTCCGCTCCTCGCTCCTCACACTCCGCGAGTACTTGTGGAAT
>JBHGBF010000010.1:0-45022 GCA_041946865.1 Acidobacteriota bacterium
CTCTGAACCTCTGAACCTCTGAACCTCTGAACCTCTGAACCTCTGAACCTTTGAACCTTGAACCCTCTTTATGAACCTTCTTCCGCCAGGCCGATCACTTTCTGATAAGCCTTCAAATAACCGTCACTGTAAATTTCCTTGTTCAGCAACAACTCCGCCGTCAGGACTGAAGCCATCAGGTCGGGGTCGGAAACATCCAGGATGGCGCAGTCCAATCCCATGGCCATGGCCATGACCATGAAGGTGCGGTTGATCAGCTTTCGCTCCTCGGTCTTGGAGGCGACATTGCTCAACCCGATCGAGATATGCGGCGGCGGGTCCGACAGCATGGTCAGCTGCTGGATGGCGGCCAACACGTTTTTCGCCTGATCCTGCATGAACTTCACCGGCATGACGATGGGATCGAGAATGATGCGATCCTGAGGGATACCGGCTTCCAAGGCAGCGCCGAATATCTTGGCGCCCAACTCCACCCGCCGGTCAACATCCTGAGGGCTGCCTCGTTCGTCCATGACCACGCCGAGGATACTGGCGTCATACTGCACCGCCATTTCCAACAGCGGGCCAAGTTTGCTGTCCTCGGCAGTGGTGCTGTTGATGAGGACCGGCCGATCGCCCGCCACTTCCCGATAGGCCTCCAGACCGACCTTGAAATGCTCGATCTTGTTGCAGTCCAGAGACAGAGGCAGGTGAGTCGACTCCACCGCCGTCTTGACCAGCCAGGCATAGTCCTGCACATCGCGCGAGGCCGCCCCCATGTTCACGTCCAGGTAATGGGCCCCCGCCTTGGCCTGACGGCAGGCCCGGTCGCGGATAACGTCCTTCGATTTCTCCTGGATGGCACGCCCTACGTCCTTAAAAGACCCGTTGATTCGTTCGCCAATTAAGATGATTCCCATAAGTTTCCTTCCTTACGCCTGGGCGCCCGTTCCCATCAGGCCGGCGATAGTCGCCTTAACCGCGCTGATCGCCTGAGGGTGGCGCAGAATGGCCAGATCCGCGCCGCTTTGCAGGTACGCAGCGACCGTGGAGGCCTCCCAGAGAGGGGCTCGGCACGCCTGGCTTCCCCACTCGGGTACTTCCTGCTCAGACACCTTGGCCTCTTTCACTCCCCACACTTCAATCCCGATATCGCAGACGAAGGGCTGAGCCAGCATGCGGTCGCCTTTCAGACCCGCCAGTCGAGCGCGTTCCATGACCGAGTAGATGTATTCAAGGCCGTAGCCCAACGCGCCGCTGGTCGGATAAATAACCAGATCCTCGGCAGGAAAGCCCATGTCGGTGGCGAGAATGTTCACCTGCTTCGCCATGTTCACATCGCACGGAGACTCGGCGATGAGCTTGTGCTTGTAGGCCGTGCAGACGGCAACCAGGGTCTTGTAGTTGGCTTCCGTTATGGTCCCGAGAAGGCAGTTCTCACCGCTGAGAGCCTCGGCCACCGCGGGGAAGATCTCATTGTCTTTGTCGGCGTTTCCGGTCCCCCAGACAATCAAGGGCACTCCCACCGCCTGCAGGACGGCCTTAGCCGTCGCTACCGCCTCCGCCGGCCCCCGGTTGCCTCGTTCCGGATGGCAGCCGGCAAGCCTGAGGCAGACGAGGTCAGCGCCATACTCCTGGCATTTGGAAGCCCACCTGGCCGGATCTCGCAGGTCGGCGTCTGCCAAAGACTGCTTCAGCAATTCCGGCCAGTCCTCCGGGTAGACATCCCAGACTTCCAGCGCCACCTTCGGCTCCGCGACTGTCCCTTCAAAGTGGAGGAAAGGTAGCGTGGACGCCCCTCCAATCTTCACTACCGACGTCCGGGTGCCACCCTCGGCCGCGGTCGCTCCCAGCGTCACCGTATGACACTTGCCGACCCACGTTTTCTTCGTTTCCGGAATCATAGTTCCCCTTTCGTACTCGCTTCGGCTGGACTGTAAAGGATCCACGAATTTTCACGAATTGGACGAAGCTCCACGAATTAATCGGGTGGAAATTCGTCCGATTCCTGAAAATTCGTGGATTACCTCATCGCCTTATGACCTTCCAATATCTTCCCCAAGATCTCCTCAACCGCCTTCTTCCCGGGTGAGCCGTTGGCCAGCTCGCTGACCGGGCGACCGGCCAAACCGAATTCGATCAGCTGGCGGTCGTACGGAATGATCCCCCCGACTTCCAGCCCGAGTGCCTGACAATAGCCCCGGAGCTGATCCGGGTCGCAATCCGTCGAATTGTTCAGAATCAGGAATCGCCGCTCGATCCCGAGAGATAATTCGTGAGACAGCTTCAGAATCCGCTGGGCGCCCTTCAGTGCGGCCGGCGAAGCGCTGCTGACGATCAACAGGACGTTGACATTCTGGGTCGTCGACCGGGACAAATGCTCCAGTCCCGCCTCGTTATCGATGACCATGTAAGGATAGGAGCCGCGCAGCCGATCGATACAGCGACGCAGCACATGGTTGACGGCGCAGTAACAGCGCGGGCCTTCTCCGCAACCCATGGCCAGGAGGTCGACGCCCTTCCCTTCGCTTAGACACTCCTGGATTCCCATCTCCAAATAATCGTCCTTGGTCATCCCTGGCGGCAGTTTCCGGATATGATTGAGCAGGTCTTCACGCAGCTCGCCGATGGTCTTATTGATACGGGCGCCGAGCGCGATATCCAGGTTTGGATTCGGGTCGGCATCGACGGCCAGCACCGGCCGGCGTCCCTGTTTCACAAGCAGGGAAACGAGCAACGCCGCAATGGTTGTCTTGCCGGTTCCGCCTTTGCCTGCGACCGCGACCGTAAACGCCATCAGGCACGCTCCTTGGCTAGCCGGGCGGCAACCGACTCAAACCGATCCAACTCGGTATGCGGGATAAAACGGGCAGCCAGAAATTCATCAAAATACTGAGGATGACTAATCAGATCGTAGTACGTTACGGACTGGGCGATCTGGATCAGCTCCCGCCAGGCGTCAATGGACAGCAGGGCCATCTCCGAGCCGAGGATGGAAGTGTTCCCAACAAAACGAATCTTCTCGAGCGGCAGATCCGGAATCAGGCCCAGCGTAACCGCTTTCTCCCGGTCAATGTAATTGCCGAAGCCGCCGGCGATCAGAATGGCGTCAATGGCTTTGAAATCCAGGCCGACACTGGCGGCTAGCACCCGGGCTCCGGAATAGATCGCCGCCTTCGCGCTTAAAATGTTAGTCAGATCCGTCTGGCTCAGGCAGATGTCCTGTCCGGTATCCGAACGGGCTCCCGGAACCACGACGAATTCGAGGAAACCGTCCTGCTCCCGGATTCGATCCGAGCTTCCCGCGAGCAGGCGTCCGGAACGGTCGATAAAGCCGACGCGATAGAGCTCGGCCACCAGGTCGATCAGCCCGGAGCCGCACAGGCCGCGCGCCCGGGCATTACCCACGGTCCGATATTGCACATGACCTTCGGGGCTGATCGTCACCCGCTCGATCGCTCCTCGCATGGCCTTCATGCCGTGCCTGACACCCGAACCTTCAAAAGCGGGTCCGGCCGACGCTGAGCAGGCGATCATCCAGTCCTTGTTGCCGAGCGCAATCTCGCCGTTGGTCCCGATATCGATAAGCATTCGGATACGCTCGGACCGGTGCAGACCAACGGACATAATGCCGGAGGTGATGTCGCCGCCGACCCAGCCGCCGATCCCGGGAGTCACGTAGAGCAACCCCCGAGGATTGATCTGAATCCCCACCTCGACCGCGCGAACCGGCGGGGGAAAGGCGGAGGCCGGCACGTAGGGAGACTTCCGTATAGTGCCCGGCGAAATCCCCAGGAGCAGATGGGACATGGTGGTGTTCCCTGAGCAGACCACCGCGGTAATGTCGCTCAGCGACAGATTGTTCCGCTCCACCATGGCAGACAGCATTGAGTTGATGTCGGCGACAACGGCTTTCTGCAGCTCGTCAAGCCCGCCCGAGTCGGCGTGAACAATGCGGCGCGTGACCTCTGCGCCCCATTTCCTCTGGGAGTTGTAGACGGCCTCGGCATCCACTCTCTCGGTAGTCCCGAGATTGAGCAGGTGAGTGACAACCGTGGACGTACCGACATCGACCGCCACGCCGTAATTACGGTTCTCCGTGTTCCCCGGCTCGAGCTGGACGATTTCCTGCACGCCTCCGCGCCACCCCAATGTCGCAGTGACCCTCCAGTTCGAGCTGCGCAGGAGTCGCGGCAGCTTCTGAATCACCTTGAGGCCCATCTGCATGACAGAGGCCGGGTGACGCCGCTGGATTTCCCGGAAGAGTCGCGATTGATCAGAGAGGCTGTCGTCCAGCGTCGGAGGCGGCAGGTTCAAGGCGACCTTGCGCGCCAGCGGGGCCAATGGAAAAGTGACCGCTTCCGCGGCGGGACGCAGGGCCCGGAACCTTTGGGCGTCAGCATCGATCAGGAACTGCGACGCTTCGGTGCGGGATTCGGGCGGTATCTCTACCTCCAGATCGCCTTCAATCCTGGTCTGGCACGCCAGGACGTAGCCCTGGCGTATCTCCTCCCGGGTAAGCAGGCTGGTGGGTACCGAGAGGACCTCCCCTCTTTTGATGATCACCCGGCACTTTCCACACAGCCCGTCGCCGCCGCAGGGGCTGGTCAGATCGAGTCCGGTACCGCGTGCTGCCTCCAAGACCGTGGTTCCCACCGACACACACCGGCGCTCCGCCTCGGGGGTGAACAGCACCTGGGCCGTCTTGAGCGTCGTGCCGGGGGAGATACCGCTTTTTTTCATGCCGCTGATAACCGTTTCCACTCGTTCTTGAGGAATCCGGGAAGTCCGGCCGCTTCCTCAGGTCCGACGACGACGTCGCATCCCGATTCGTCTTCCAGCTCTCCCTTCAATACCGCCACCAGGCCCGGGATCACCAGTTTCTTGTGGTTGACCTGCTCGAGGGCCCCGCACTTCTTGACGGCCGCTGCGATGGTCTCACCGCTGAGTTTATCGTCGGCGTAAGAGTTCAAGACTCCCAAACCGCCCGTTTCAACCACCGCGATATAGGCCGGGACCTTGCTGTTTTCGATCTCCCCTTCAACGGTGAAGTAAGTGAGCGCAAAATTCGTTGTCACAATGACGGGCGCATCCGGTCCGGGCTCGCCAACCTTGTAGAGCCTGGCCTCGACAGCATTCGGCACCTGCGGGTCGGTAAAGATGTTGAACCGGGCGGTGAGAACCGGAAGGATCTGCCAGCGTTCGCGTCCCGACATGACCACGATCGAGGCGTACTTGCATACGAACGTAATGGCCTGGCTGGTTTCCTGGAACGGGTCGCGGGGATCGGTGAAGACGATGACCGGGAAGCCGAGGGGTCGGAAGTTCTTCTCCAGAGCGAGGCGGCGCAACTGCGTGAGCCTGGTCAACGCATCCGCCGGGCTTTCCGTCTTCGGCGCCAAGACCAGATCGTTCACTCCCAGCTTCTTGATCTCGCCTGTCAGGTTCGCCAGCTCTTCGAGACTGTCGCCCTGAACCGCCAGCGGAGCGTTGTTCGACCTGGCCAGGGCAGCCACTTCCGCGAAGTTCTGGCGGTTGGCCCCGCAGATCAAGGGACGCTGGCCGGGCAGGTTCTTGAGCGCCGCCCCTAAAGCCGCCGGATCCGAGGAGACCAGTACCAGAGGAAGATTCGTGGCCTTGGCGATTTCGGCCGCTTTGGCTGCAAATGTCGCCGCATCCTGCGTCTGTTCGAGCGCAATCAGATCGACTCGGACTTCCTTGCCGGCGCGGATGAAATGCAGGTTGTTTGCCGTCTGCGCGGCTTTTGTTGCGTCTTCGGCATCGCTGACTCGCAGGGCGACTCCGGGAGGCCGATGAAACTTCTCCTCATGGCGGAACAGGACCGTCTCGCCGCCAAGCTGAATGGCCTTCGGCCCGGCACCGACCGTCACGGTCCGCATCGGCGGCTCGGCCGACTCGGCCAGGGCCTGCTTGGCCTGTTCCGACACATGCGGACACTTCTCGAGGGCCGTTTTTTTGGCTGCTACCTGCATTGCGAAAGCCATGCACGTCGGCACCTGGCAGTCGCCGCAGTTCGTCTTTGGAAGAAGCTTGTAAATATCAATGCCAGTCAATTTCGCCATGATGGCTACTCCTTTTTGTCGTAACCGGTAAGCCTGACCTGTGACTACATCACTGATTCCATGGCCAGCGCCGGGTGGCCGACGCGCTGCAGGAACTCAATCAGGTCGTTGACCTCGGTCGCGTCGTTTTCCGTTGCGATCTTGTCCAGGAAGTCCGGTTGCCCCAACTGGGCCAGGCGCGGGACCAGCCGCTCGCGCATTTCGTCTTTGAGCTCCTGGGGCATCCAGACCAGTCTCTGCAGGCCCCCTTCGGCGGAGATGAATTTCTCGCTCACGATGTACATGCGGCCGACGCCCAAGAAGCCCGGTGTCTGGACTCCTCCGCCGACTTCCCCGGCCATGGTTGAGAAACTCATGCCGATCGGGGTCATCCCCTGATACTCGCGGTTGACTACCATGACGCCGTTAGCCTCAGGAAGGACCGCGACCAGGCACTCGAAGCAGCCGCAACTCGTCTGCGGATCCTGCATGATCGAGTACATCGTCACCTGCTGCAGATTGCCGTTGGAGGCCTTGGCCACGTACTCGTTGACCCCTTCCCAGATCCCGAGGTTCGGATCGAGACAAGTCCCTTTGAGGATCGGCTGATTAGGCCCGCGCGGGTCCATTTCAAAAGCGGCGCGGCAGTCGAGCCAGGTGTAGGCGCCGCACAAACCAAGGCGTTGAGGCGTCACCACGCAGACGTGATTGGGAGCGTAGCTCTGGCAGAGAATGCAGCTGTAGAACCGGTCGACATCCTGGTCCTTCATGCCTTCCATGCGCTCGTCCCGCTTGCGGTAAGCGTCACGCGCGGCTTTCAGGGTATCCTGCATCTTCTCCTCGTCGGTGAAGATCGTCACCTGTACCTTGTCCACAATTCCGCCGAATTCGTCCTTGAACTTGTGAATGAGCAGTTCTCCCAGGTGACGGAGCCGGAAGCCCTTGGCAAACGCCTCTTTGCTGATGCGCACCCAGGGGATGTCACGCTGGCCGATATGCATGATGCCGGCCGCGCAACTCACGAACTTGTGGATGCGGCGTTCCAGCACGCTTTCGAAGTCTTCGCTGAAATTACGGCCTGCCACCTCAACGTAGATGCCCAGGGGCAGCGCCGATCCCTCTGCGGCAGTGTCCAGGTCCGGCCCGATCGTGTTGATCTTCCCGTCCTCGACCTGTTCCATCGGCCGGCCGCGCAAGTACTCAAACGCCGTGGAGTACTTGCCGCCGAACTCCACGTGCAGGCTTTCTTTCCGGACACGCTCGCCCTCAAAAGCGGCGCCGTACGCGATCGGAATGGGAATCTTCGAGGTTTTCAGCTTGAGGCCTCGGACCTCAACCGCCTTAGAGACAATCTTGTCGAGAGGGACATTGGACACCACGTGTTCGTAGGTGCAGATACCTCGGGGCAGAATCTGCGGGATGCCTGAATCGGCAATGACCGGGAAGCCGTAGTTGATGGCGCCGGCCGCGGTGGCGTACTTCTGATCGGTCAGGAGCTGATCGGCAGGCGCTTCCGGATCGGTGCCCAGCGCGAGTACAAAAGCGAAAACACGGTCCTTGTTGTAAAGCAGAATCTGGCGGGCCGATTCAAGATCGCCCGGCTTGACGCCGCCGAAGGTCATGGCCGCGCGGGCAGCAAAGTTCAGCGCGTAGACTGCGGCGCTCATGTCCCTGCCGTAGGGGACCAGGTAGGTGTCCCAGCCCATCTCCACACCCTCTTCCGCCAGCTGTTCGGCCATCGTTTTGCCGTTGCTGCTTCCGGCCATGAACACCAGGATGCTTTTCTCCTGCAACTCGCGCGCGAGCGCCACGGCCTGCTGGTTGGTGGGAAGAGCCCCCACACAGGCTGCGAAGCCGGGCATGCGTCCGTCGACCAGCTTGATGCCCTGGTTACGGAGGATGGAGTCGTCGGTGAAGCCGAGGAAGGGCGGTTCAGGCTTGTAGGCGGGATCCAGGTAGCGCAACGCTTCGATGACCTCTTGCGAAATCAGCGTGGCGATACCCGCATCCAGCGCCGAGCCAAGGTAGGGAAGCCAGAGCCGGTCGGTAGGAACAGAGGGCAGCAGCAGCCGGGCTTCACTGAGGGCCTGGCCACACTGCTTGAGCGTCTCGACTTTAAGGCCCAGGAGGGCCAGGATGAGCGGTAGATAGTAGGCCGTGTTGGGGTACGCCACACGCGCGTCCGGGCCGTGGGCCTCAATGGCCGCCTTCAGATTCTCCTCGGCTTTGGAGACGTAGAAATGGGCACCCCGAATCGCAGCTGAAGCAATAATCTTTGACATGTTTTACACTCCCACGCTTTCCATCAACTCCTGAAACTCCCGCTCGTCAAAGCGGTCCCGATTGTCCTTGATCAGAGGCAGCAGGAAGCCCAGACTCAGCCGGGGCGAAAGCAGCTCCGATTTGATGGAGGCCACGTTGAGCCGCCTCTCCATCAGGATGCGCAACAGCCCGGCTGTGCCGATCTCTCCAATCTGAACAAAGCCGACGATCGTATCGTCTTTCAGAAACACCTTGCGGTAGACGAGTTCGGCCGGGCGATCCTCCAGTGTCTCGTCATGCTCACCGGGGCGGGCGCCCAAGGGTCCGGGCGTCAGGACCGCAAGCCCTGCCGAGATCACCGGCACGCCAAAGAACTGGACCGAATTCATGCGCATGGAGCCCTTGTAGACCGTTTCCTGGCCGAGCATGTTCAGAGCCGCGATCCGGCCTTGCTCGACCGCACAGGGCCAGAGAGCATTGATCCAGGTCTCACCCCGAATGATGTCGGGCGCCTGAGCGACGTCCCCGGCGGCATAGACGCCCGGCACGTTCGTCCGGCAATAGTTGTCAACCACGATCCCGTAGTCGGTATTGATCCGCGTGTCGCTCACCAGCTCCATGTTCGGATCCACGCCCTTGCCTACCACCACCAGCTCGCAGGTGAACACCTGGCCGTCGGCGGTCTCCACGCCTGAGACTTCGCCATTTCCCAGGATGGCCGCCGGCTTCACCCCGGTAATGATCCGGACGCCGTGTTTCTGGAAAATGTCCTCATAGACCCGCGCTGAAGGTTCATCGAGCATCTGGGAAAGGACGTGGCGGGATCCGACCAGGATGGTGACCTCCACGTCGTGCTCACGCAAAGCGGCGGCGGCCTTCAAGCCGACGAGCCCGGCACCCAGCACAACCGCCTTCTTCACCTCAGGCAGACGCGCGAACATGCCGTGGACGTCCTCGATGCGGCGCAGCCCGAAGACTCCCTTCTTCTGGATTCCGGCCGCTCTGGGATAGCGGGGCCTCGCGCCGGTGGCGATCAGCAACTGGTCGTAAGGCTCGACCGAGCCGTTCTCCAAATAGACTTTCTGGTTCTCCAGATCGATGCGGCTGGCCCTGGTGAAGACCGTGGTGAGGCGGTTCCGGTCAAAAAAATCGGAAGGACGATAGAGGAGGCGGGGCATTTCCAGCTTGGTCGCCAGGTAATAGGAAAGTAAGGGACGCGAGTAAATCAGAGACTCATCGGAGATGGCCACAATGTCGGATTGCGGGTCCCCGTTTCTCAACGTCTCCACAGCACTCACGCCGGCCGCCGACAGACCAATGATCACGCGTCTCATGAAACCCTCCTGCGTCACGGGTTACGGTCAGCGGTTGCCAATGACCGGCCGCCGGCTTCCAGTGTGGTCGGACCCGATGCCGCCATCGCGACCCGTGACCGGAAGCCGGCTGCCGGGAACCAGCACCCCGTAGCCGCAAGCCGTAACTCGCAAACCTCACAACTCGGAGCTCGGAACCCGTAACTCGCTACTCGTGATCGGCAGCTGGCCGCTCACGGCGTGCAGGGCCTCGGTCGGACAAGCCTCCACACACGCATAGCGCGCCCGACCACTCAGCCCGGCGCGATTGGGACAGAGATCGCACTTCCAGGCTGTTTTTTGGGGAGTAATGGCATCGAAGGGACAGGCCATGACGCACATCCAGCAGCCCACGCACTTTTCCGTGTCGCAAACCGTCGCGCCCCCTTCCTTGTGCATGGCCCCCGAAATACAGGCATCGACACAAGCGGCGGGCGAGCAGTGTTGGCATCCCAGCGACAGGGCGACGCCTCCGACGCGGGGATGGTAAGTCGACTGCCCCACCGCCTGCACCAAGCGACGGGGGAAAGCAAACTCCCTTGTTGAAATCACCGACAGGATGTTGCGGGACGAGGCGTGCTCCACCGCGCATGCCACCTCGCAGGCGTGACATGCCACACACAACCGGCCATCACAGTACAGGCGTTCCATAATGACTCCTGAATGGAGGAAGATACGTTCCCACGTAAGCGTTTGAAAATACGTTTCCTCCAGCCGTCACGGAAAAAACAAACAGGAGATCCTGCGCGGCGCCGGATTCGAAGAACTCGGCCTTCGCCCCACAGCAGAATCTCCGTTTTGAGCCTGACGGCCTGACCCTGAAATACTCGAACTTTGACGAATATGTCAAGGAATAAAATTGAAGACAATCTCAACAAATGCCACTAGAATACATGCGCATAGTGTTTTTATGCGGAAGCGAGTTAACTGGCGAGGGCGTCTGGCCGCGACACCTCATTGGCAAGCAGCGGGGATTGCCGCGCTGAGGTCCGGTTTCAGCCGGATTTCCCGCCTGTTCTTCGCAGTTTCGGTCTCATCCAACCATACCGGTGGTCAGGGGTTGCCAAAAGGCGCTCTGCAGTCCACAATCTGGAATTCGAAAGGGACGGACACATGCCATACGACACTTCAGTAATGCAAGACTGGCAGATTTCAGAGGCGGCCGAGCCCTGTATGCCGACCCCTTGGGATTGGCAAGACAGGCTCGGTCTTCAGAAAGACGAGATCATCCCCATGGGAAGGCTCTGCAAGCTGGATTTCATGAAGATCATGAACCGGCTTGAAAGCCGGCCCGACGGCAAGTACATCGAGGTGACGGCCATTACGCCAACTCCGCTGGGCGAAGGGAAGAGCACGACGTCAATCGGCCTGATCGAAGGTCTCGGGAAGCGCGGAAAGAACGTGGGGGGCTGCCTTCGCCAGCCTTCCGGCGGCCCAACGATGAACATCAAGGGGACTGCCGCCGGCGGAGGTAACGCGCTGCTGATCCCGATGACGGAATTCTCCATGGGGTTGACCGGGGACATCAACGACATCATGAACGCGCACAACCTGGCCATGGTGGCGCTGACCTCCCGCATGCAGCACGAGCGCAACTACGATGACGAGCAATTGGAACGTCTGACCAAGATGCGCCGGCTCAACATCGACCCGACGCGCGTTGAGATGTCCTGGGTGATCGATTTCTGCGCCCAGTCCCTGCGTAACATCGTGATCGGCCTCGGCGGCAAGCAGGACGGCTTCATGATGCAGTCCAAATTCAGCATCGCCGTGTCGTCTGAGCTGATGGCCATTCTCGCTATCGTCCGCAACCTCGCCGACCTGCGCGAGCGGCTGGAGAACATCACGGTGGCGTTTGACAGGAAAGGACGGCCCGTGACGACCGGCGACCTGGAGGTGGCGGGCGCCATGTGCGCCTGGATGCGCAATACCATCAACCCCACCCTGTGCAGCACCGCGGAGTACCAGCCATGCCTGGTCCACGCCGGACCTTTTGCCAATATCGCGGTCGGGCAGTCGTCGGTCATCGGCGACCGGCTCGCGCTCAAGCTCTTTGATTATCACGTCACCGAGAGCGGATTCGGCGCCGACATCGGATTCGAGAAATTCTGGAACGTCAAATGCCGCTACAGCCGGCTCACACCCAATGTCTCGGTCCTGACCACCACCGTCAGGGCCCTCAAGATGCACGGCGGCGGGCCCAAGGTAGTCCCTGGATTGCCCCTTCCCGGCGAGTACCAGAAGGAGGACTTGTGCCTCCTGGAAAAGGGACTGCCCAACATGATTCAGCACATCAACACGATCCGGAAATCGGGGATAAATCCCGTCGTTTGCGTCAACCGGTTCTCCACCGACACCGAGGATGAGATCAAGATGGTGCGCCGGGCCGCCGAGCAGGCCGGGGCGCGCTGTGCCGTGTCGGAGCACTGGGCCAAAGGCGGAGAGGGCGCCCTCGAGCTCGCCGATGCCGTCATCGACGCCTGCAACGACAAGAGCGATTTCCACTTCCTCTATCCGCTCAAGATGAAGCTGCGCGACCGGGTCGCCCTGATCGCCAAGGAAGTGTACGGGGCCGACGGCGTCGCCTGGAGCCCGGAAGCGGAAACCAAGGCCAAGAGTTTTGAAGGGGACCCGAAATACGACGACTACGCCACCATGATGGTCAAGACTCACCTGAGCCTGACTCATGATCCGCAAATCAAGGGAGTCCCCAAGGGCTGGACTTTGCCGGTACGGGACGTGTTGATTTACTCCGGCGCGCAGTTTTTGTGCCCGTGCACCGGAACGATCAGCCTGATGCCCGGAACCAGCTCGAATCCGGCGTTTCGCCGCGTGGACGTCGACGTGAACACCGGCAAGGTCAAGGGCCTGTTTTAGCTGAAATGGGCGAGGTGGACGAAAGGGACGGCGTGAACACCGCCCCTTTGTCCACTTCGCCCATTTCGTCCACTTTGGTTTCAGTCAGGAGACGCCATGGCGGAGCCCGACAAGACAATCGGCCTGATTCGCGCTGAAGCCGCCCAGTACCCTCAGCCGAGGACCGCGCTACTGCCTTGTCTCGACGCCTTACAGCGCGGCCATGCCTCGTTTCTCACTCGAGCCGCTATTGAAACCGCTGCTCACGCGTTGCGCCTCACGCCCAGCCAGGCTTACGGGACAGCGAGCTTCTACACGTTGTTTAACCGTCAGCCCGTCGGGCGGTATCACTTGTCCATTGACACGAGCGTTCCGGCGGTGCTGCGCGGCGCCTTGGGCCTGCTCGTCTATGTCGAAAAGAGGCTGGGCATCCGTCCAGGCCAGACCAGTCCCGACGGGCTGTTCAGTCTCACCGAGGTGGACGACCTTGGCTCAGGCGGCACCTGCCCCGTGATTCAGGTCAACGACGTTTACTACGAGAATCTGGACACAGCCAAGGTTGAGCAGCTGATCGACAGCTTGCGGTCAGGGCAAATGCCGCAGCCGGATGCCAGGGCCAACTTCGGGACTCAATGTGGGGTCCTGCTCAAGAATCGACAGTGGCCGGACAGCACCCAGCTCGCTGCGTACAAGAGCCGGGGCGGCTATCGAGGTCTGGAAGCCGCCCGAAGTATGGATCCCGAAGAGATTATCCGCCGGGTCAAGGAGTCGGGACTGCGGGGCCGCGGCGGCGCCGGATTCCCTACCGGAAAGAAGTGGGAATTCCTGCCCAAGGAGACCAGCCGGCCTGTCTATCTCATCTGTAACGCCGATGAGGGCGAGCCGGGCACTTTCAAAGACCGCGTCATCATGCAGTACGACCCGCACCTGCTGGTCGAAGGGATGGCGATAGCCGCTCGCGCCATCCGCGCGAAGACAGCCTTCATTTATATAAGAGGTGAATTCCGAGCTATCGCCGGAGTTCTGAGAGCTGCAATCGAAGAGGCCCGCAACGACGGACGGCTGGACGGCCTCGATCTGAAGGTCCACCTGGGCGCAGGCTCATATGTAGCAGGGGAAGAAACAGCGCTGATCGAGTCGCTTGAAGGCCGCCGCGCCTGTCCCCGTCCCCGCCCGCCCTTCCCCGCCGTCAAAGGCCTTTACGGGTGTCCGACTATCGTCAACAACGTGGAAACGCTGGCCTGCTTGCCGTTCATTCTAAGCGAGGGGCCGGAGGCCTTCCGGGAGATAGGCGGCGAGGCGAACCACGGGCCCAAGCTCTTTTGCCTGAGCGGCCACATCGAACGGCCGGGGGTCTATGAGTATCCGCTCGGGACTCCGCTCGCGACCCTGCTCAAGGCGGCAGGAGGCGTGTGCGGTCGGCTTAAGGCTGTCATCCCCGGAGGGCTTTCGGCGCCAATCCTGACTGCCGAAGAGGCCGCCGATCTCCGAATGGACTTCGACTCGTGCGCCCAAAAGGGGACCATGCTGGGCTCGGGCGGGGTTATCGTGATGAACGAGACCGTTTCAATCCCGGAAATCGCGCTCCGGACAGCGCGCTTCTATGCTCACGAATCGTGCGGTCAGTGCGTCCCCTGCCGGGAAGGCTCGCACGCGGTTGTCGGCATGCTTTCCAGGATCCTCAACGGGCAGGGGACCCGCCAGACCCTGAATACGATTCAAGACATCTGCTGCGCCATGAAAGGAACAAGCCTTTGCCCGACCGGTGACTGCCTGGCGCTGACGGTGGGGACAATGGTGACGAAATTCCGAGGGGAGTTCGAAGAGAGATGTCATGACCTTAGAAATGAAGATTGACGGGAAGACGGTCGGGTTTGAAGAAGGGCAAACCGTGCTTGAGGTGGCACGTGCCCATGGCATCTATATTCCTTCGCTATGTTATCACCGCAAGACGGGCCCGGCTGCCCGCTGTCGAATCTGCCTGGTCGAAGTGGAAGGCGTCCGGGGTTATCAGACCGCTTGTAACACACCGGCCAGGGGTAACCTGGTGGTGAACACGCAGACGGCCCAGATCCTCGAAGCCCGGCGGCTGATTGTCAATCTGCTCCTTGCAGGCGGGGAGCACAATTGCCTCTCCTGCGAGGCGAACGGACGCTGCGAGCTTCAGGATGCGGCCTATCACCTGGGAATAGAGTCGCCGGCTTTTGTGGTCGGAAACGGATCGGTCGTCTCCGATACCTCGGGTGTCATGATCCGCCGGGACCTTGCCAAATGCATCAAATGCGGCCGCTGCGTGGTGGCCTGTAACCGCACCGTCGTCAACGAGGTGCTGGATTTCGGCTATCGGGCACATGAGACCGTCGTGATCTGTGACGCCGACCTGCCGATGGGCCAGTCGAGCTGCGTTCAATGCGGCGAATGTGTCCAGCTTTGCCCTGTCGGTGCACTGGTGGACAAGAAATCGGCCGGGAAGGGTCGGCCATGGGAGCTTGAATCGGTCAACACGACCTGTCCCTATTGCGGCGCCGGGTGCCAGCTCACACTTCACGTTTCAAGAACCGCCAATCGAATCGTCCGGGTCACGGGACGGGAAGTCCCGCCCAATGACGGCATGTTGTGCGTCAAAGGGCGGTACGGCTTTGACTTCGTCTCCAGCCCTGAGCGACTGACCCAGCCTCTCGTCAAGCGCAAGGGCAAACAGGTTCCCGTTTCCTGGGATGAGGCGCTGAACCTGGCAGCCCAGCGCTTGACCCGGCTGAGGAACGAGTATGGACCTGATTCTATCGCCGGCATTGCCTCTTCCCGTGACACCAATGAGAACGCCTATGCGGCTATGAAGTTCATGCGGGCGGTCATCGGCACCAACAACGTGGATAATTGCGCGCGCACTTGACACGCCCCTACGGTCGCCGGTCTGGCGACCGCCTTCGGCTCCGGGGCCATGACGAATTCGGTCATGGAGATCCAGGATGCGCGCACGTTGCTGGTGATCGGTTCCAATACAACCGAAGCCCACCCGGTCATCAGCTACTACATGAAGCGGGCCGTACGTAAAGGCGGCAATCTGATCGTTTGTGATCCGCGCAAGATCGATCTGACTCGCTGGGCGACTCATCATGTTCAACACCGGCCCGGTACCGACGTGGCCTTGCTGAATGGCCTGATGAACGAGATCCTGCGCCAGGGCTGGGAGGATCGAACCTTCATCGAAGCCCACACGGAGAATTCCGAGTCGCTTCGAGAAGTCGTGAGCCGGTATCCGTTGGAGAGAGTCGCGGGAATCACAGGAGTGGAGCTTTCGCTGCTCCGCGAGGTGGCGTCAATCCTGGGGACTCAAGGGCCTGTTTCGCTCTGTTACACGCTGGGGATTACGGAGCATGTCTGCGGCACGGACAATGTCCTGAGCTGCGCCAACCTGCAGATGCTGCTCGGAAATATCGGCAAGTACGCGGCAGGCGTCAACCCGCTTCGCGGGCAGAACAACGTCCAGGGCGCCTGCGACATGGGTGCTTTGCCGGAGTACTTCCACAACTATCAGAGGGTGGATAACCCGGGCACCCGGGAAAAGTTTGAGCAGGCATGGGGACGGCCCAGTCTGCCGGCCGTTCCCGGGCTCAAAATCCCCACCATGCTCGAGGGTCTGCTCGACGGCCGCGCGCGCGGCCTGCTGTGCCTGGGCGAGAATCTCGCCATGAGCGAGCCGAACCTGAATCACATCCGCAAGTGCCTTGACAAAGCCGGCTTCCTGCTCACGGCTGATATATTCGAAACCGAAACGACCAGATTCGCCGACCTGGTGGTTCCGTCCAAGTGCTGGGGTGAAGCGGACGGGACCTTCACCAACACGGAAAGGCGAGTCCAGCGAGTCCGGGCCGCGGTAAAACCGCCCGGGGAAGCGCGCGATGTCTGGTGGATACTGAACGAGATCGGCCTGCGCATGGGCTTTGATATGGGTTTCCGGTCCAGCCGGCAGGTCTGGGAGGAGATGCGATCCCTCGGCACCAGCTACGCCGGCATCGCCTGGGATCGGCTGGAACAGACCGGTATTCAGTGGCCTGCACCCACCTTGGACCATCCGGGGGTCCGGTTACTTCATCGGGATGGACAGTTCACGCGCGGGAAGGGTCGTTTCGTACCGGCCGAATGGACCCCTCCGGCAGAGCTTCCAGACGCGGAATATCCGCTCACTTTGTCGACCGGAAGGCGGCTGTGGCACTACCATACCGGAACCCAGACGCGCCGATCGGCCGGTTTTGAAGAGCTTTGTCCGGAAGAGCTGGTGGAGATGTCACCCGCAGATGCCCGCCGCATAGGTATCAACGATGGCGACAGGGTCGAGGTCATCTCCCGGCGGGGGCGCGTTCAGATGCGGGCACGTGTCACCGAGCGCTGTCCCGAGGGGATGGTTTGGTCCTGTTTCCACTTCCGCGAAGCCTGCATCAATGCCGTCACGCTCGATGCCTTCGACCCGATCACCGAGACGGCCGAGTACAAGGCATGTGCTGTGCGCGTCGAGAAGACCTTCGGAGAATGAAGGACGAAAGACGAAGGATGAAGGACGAGGGCTCGCAAACTCATCTCGGCAGGAAGCGCACCTTCTCTCCAGCCTCGATTCTTCCGACTCCCTGCCGAACGACGATGAACCCATCGGCCCGAACCAGAGCCGTCAGGTGGCCGGAACCGTGATAATCCACAGTCTCGACTGCCCCTTCGGCCGTGACCCGGGCAGGGACAAAGGCCAGTCGAGCGGTGGAGCCCCGCCGGTAGCTCTGTGCCATGGTGGCAGCGATCCCCGCTGTCCTGGGAACCTGGCCGGAAAGCCGGGCTGCCGCCCGAAGGACCAAGAGATGGAACATCACGTAGACCGCCACCGGATTGCCGGGCAGACCGAACACCACAGCTTTGTCCCCGCTGGCGACCGTCGTCGGCTTGCCTGGCTTCACGGCTATGCGATCGAAGTGAATCGTCAGTCCCAGCCTTTTCATCACCTCCGGAACATAGTCGCGGTCGCCGACTGATACACCTCCGGAAAGGAGCACGATGTCCGCCGCTCGGATGCCCTCCTGCAAAGCATCCTCGATTCCGGCCGGATCATCCCCCACCGTCCGCCGGCCTTGGAGACGCAGGCCGTGTTCTCTGGCCAGTCCGGCGAGCAGGGGCCCGTTGCTGTTCATGATTTTGCCGGGCGCGAGGTCCTCGGGCCGGTCGACTATTTCGTCTCCCGTAGAGATAATGAAAACCGCCGGGGGCAGGCGGGTCTCCACCTCGGTAATCGCGCAAGCTGTCAAGCAGGAGATTTCCAGCGCTCCCAGCCACTGACCCTTGGGCAGAACAACCTGGCCCGCCTGGAGGTCTTCGCCTTTGCGGCGCAGGTTCGATTGAGCCGGATACCTGTCAAAGCGAACACGGCCCTGGTTTTCATGCGCGTATTCGACCATAGCCACCCTGGCGGTTCCCGGCGGGACGGGCGCCCCCGTCATCACCTTGACGGTCGTGCCCGGCGCCAGCTCGGCCCGCCCTGGCCGGCCCGCCGGGACGGTTTCCAGAAGCTCGTATTCCGATTGTTCTTCTCCAGCAGCCAGGGCATACCCGTCCACAGCAGACCGGTCGAAAGACGGCAGGTCAAGAGGTGAAACCGCGTCGGCGGCCAAGATCCGACCGTGCGCTTCCCTGAGCGGCACACGCTCGGCCGGAAGCATGACATGTTCGCAGGCAGCGTCCAGACGCTCGAATGCCTCTTCCAAAGAGATCATTCCACAAGCTTACCAAGGAATCAGTGTGATCCGTTCTGGTAATATGGGGCGCTGATCTTACCGGCATGGAAAGAGTACTGGTCAGGCGCCGAGAGATGCTGATGATTGGCGCCGCATCCCGCGGCGCAGGCAAGACACAATTTGCTTGCGAGGTATTGCAGCGCTACGCCAGGACAAAGGGCCTCGTGGCGATCAAAGTCACTCCGGTCGACAATCCTGGCGCTTGCTGCCCGCGAGGATCAGAAGGCTGCGGGGTTTGTGAGGAGCTCCCAGGCCATTACGTCATCAGCGAGGAGATGACGCTTAACGGCAAGAAAGACACTTCTCGGTTGCTCGTAGCCGGCGCCTCGAAAGTGTTTTGGCTGCGGTCAGTGAGAGAGAGCCTGGGCGAAGGTGTGAAGGCGGTTTTGCGGCGGATACCGGCGGGAACAGGCATCGTTTGCGAGTCCAATTCTTCACGCCTGGTTCTTGAACCCGGCCTGTTTCTGGTGATTCAGCAGAAGGGACAGCCGGATCTCAAGGATTCCTGTCGCCAGGTGCTTCCTTTGGCCGATCGAATCGTCGAATTCGACGGCGCCGGCTGGGACCTTCCCCCCAAGCGCGTCGTCTTTGTCGAAGGTCGATGGAAAACCCGACCCGAGGCCGGCGCGGTGATACTGGCCGGAGGGAGAAGCAACCGGATGGGACAGGATAAGAGCCTCATGCGGCTCCAAGGCCGGACGCTCATCGGGCAGGTTGTCGATCAGCTACAGCCGATCCTCGACGATGTGATCATAGGAGCGAATCATCCCGGGAAATTCGCATTCCTCAAGCTGAAGGTGGTCCCTGACCAGGCCCCTGACCAGGGACCACTGATGGGAATCGTCTCCTGCCTTTCCGAGTCCGGGTTCGATCTGAGCTTTGTGACCGGCTGCGACATCCCGGAAATGAGCATTGAGCTGATCGAAAAGATGATCACCGAGGCGGAGCGGTTCGACGCCGTTGTGCCCCGCTGGGCGGACGGGCGTGTCGAACCCCTTTTTGCCGTCTACCGCAAGTCCGTGCTCGAACCGGCTCGAGCCTTACTCGCCGAGGGGAAAAGAAAGATCAGGGATTTGCTGCCGCAGGTGAGGACCAGGTTCGTTGACATGCCGGGCGGGGACTGGTACCGCAATCTGAACACCATGCAGGACTACCTGGAGGAGAACAAGCGACGGGACGAAAGCTGACCGGCCGCCTTTACTGATCGCCGGCCGGCGGAATCGTATATGATACTCCTCGGTCCAGGACTGTGATGAAAAGGAGCAGTCTCAAAAGACGGCTGGTGGTCGCTTTCGCCGCCGCCATCCTGATCCCGGCGATAGCCGCAGGAGTGGCCGGCGTCTACATGATTCACCAGCACGTCTACCGGCAGGCTCAATCCAAGGTCAACTCCGACTTGGAGTCCGCCGTGGAGATCTATCAGAACTACCTCGAGCGCCTGCAGAATTCCATCCGCATCCATGCGACCCGCATGATCATCTATGAGGCGGCGCGCGCCGGCGACATGACACGCCTGGGCCCCGAGTTGCAGCGAGTTCAGAAAGCGGAGCGGCTGGATATCCTGACGCTGACTGACTTGAATGGAGCGGTCCTTTATCGCACAAACAATCCCTCGATCCGCGGGAGTCAAGCCTCAGACAAGGTAATCCAACAAGTCCTGACCGGGAAAACAGCGGTAGCCGGCACCGACATCGTCAGCGTGGAGGAGCTGAGGCTCGAGTCAGACGCCCTGGCCCGCCAGGCCTTTATGGAGATCACTCCAACCCCTTACGCCACCCCGACGGGAAAGAGAGTCGAGAGCCACGGCATGGTCCTGAAGGCTGCCGCGCCCGTCTTCACGCCTGACAACCAGATGGTGGGCGTGCTGTGGGGCGCAGTTTTGCTGAACCGGAACTACGAGATCGTCGACAAGATCCGGACCACGGTCTTCAAAGAAGAAGTGTACAAAGGCAGCGAGATCGGGACGGCAACGATTTTTCAGGATGATGTTCGGATCTCGACCAACGTCATGGACAAAAGCGGGCGCAGAGCCATCACGACACGTGTCTCCGCCCAAGTCGCCGATCAGGTGCTGCGGCGAGGCGAAACCTTTCGCGACCGCGCCTTCGTCGTCACAGACTGGTACATTTCGGCATACTCGCCTATACGAGACGTCGATGACGCGATCATCGGCATGCTTTACGTCGGTATCCTGGAGCGGCCCTATCGGGACAGCCTCTGGAGGAGCGTCTTTGTTTTCCTCGGCATCACGCTTCTTGCTGTAATACTGGTGGGGGTTATAGACATCACCATCTCTCACCGGATATCCCGGCCGGTCCATCTGATGGCGGAGGCCATGCAGCGCCTCGCCAAAGGCGACTACCCGCCCCAACTTGAGGTGAAGTCAAAAGATGAAATCGGCAACCTGGCCGAGAATTTCAACAAGATGTCCCAGGAACTGGCAGCTGCCCATAGACTCCTGGTTGAATCAGCCGAGACCCTGGAGCGCA
Organism: Acidobacteriota bacterium; assembly: GCA_041946865.1. Classification (GTDB taxonomy): domain Bacteria; phylum Acidobacteriota; class UBA6911; order RPQK01; family RPQK01; genus RPQK01. The sequence continues at coordinate 20,775 of JBHGBF010000010.1, forward strand.
AAGTCGAAGAGCGAACCGCCCAACTGCGCGCCATGCAGGACCAGTTGATTCAGACGGAAAAGCTGGCGGCGCTGGGGAAGCTGGCTGCGGGTGTGGCCCATGAAATCAACAACCCGCTCACAGGTATCCTCACCAACAGCAGCCTGATGCTGGAGGACTGCCCGGCGGATAACCCTAACCGGGCCGACCTCCAGACAATTGTCGACGAGACGCTGAGGTGCCGCAAAATCGTGAAGGGCTTGCTCGATTTTGCCCGCCAGACGGCGCCGCAAAAGGAGCTGATCAGCTTGAACCAGGTCGTCGAGAATGTGCTCGGTCTGGTCTGTAATCAGGCCGGTTTTCGTGACATCAGGATAAGCAAGAAGCTTGATTCCAGTCCACCTTCGGTCATGGCCGATCGAGATCAGATGCGTCAGGTTATTCTGAACATCGTGCTGAACGCGGCTGAAGCCATGGGCGGCAAGGGGGAGATCGACATCACGACCTCGACAGACCCGAAAGCCGGCTTCGTCCGCCTGGCCATTTCTGACAACGGACCGGGGATCCCAGACGATGTGAGGAGCAAAATCTTTGAGCCCTTTTTCACGACCAAGGCGAACGGGACCGGCCTGGGACTCAGTATCGCCTATGGGATCGTGGAGAGACATGGTGGGGAGATCTCCATCAGCAGCCTGGAAGGCAAGGGGACTACGGTTTACGTGGATCTCCCTTTCCACTCGGTTTTGAGCCATGCCTGAAAGACAAAGACCGCGGGCTTTGATAGTCGACGACGAATTGTCAATCTGCAAGAGCTGTCAGCGCATTCTGCTGCGCCTTGGGTTTGACGCCAGAACCGCCTTGTCCGGCAAAGAGGCGCTGGCCTTGCTCGTCCAGGAACCCTTCGACATCGTGTTCACCGATCTGAAGATGCTCGGGATGGGCGGAATGGAGCTCCTCGAGAACCTGCAGACTCGTTTCCCGGACGTGGTCTGCGTGGTGATCACCGGTTACGCGACCGTGGCTTCCGTCGTCGAATCCATGCGGCTCGGCGCTTACGACTACCTCCCCAAACCTTTTACCGCGCAGGAGCTGGCCGCGGCAGCCCGAAAGGCCTGGGAAAGACGCAAGCAAATCCTGGACAGAAAAGCGTTGCTCAATGGCGAGAGCGTGTGCGAGTTGCTGGGAATCGTGGGCAAGAGCGCCTCGATGCAGGAAGTTTCCCGCCTCGTTCAGAAAGTGGCGGCCACCGACAGTACCGTGCTGATCATCGGGGAGAGCGGAACCGGGAAGGAATTGATTGCGCGCGCCGTGCACCAGCTCAGCCCGCGGAAGCTCGAGAAATTCTTCGCCATCGATTGCGGCGCCTTGTCGGTCGACCTGCTCCAGAGCGAGCTTTTCGGCCACGTGAAAGGAGCTTTCACCGGCGCGATCGGCAACAAAATGGGTGTCTTCGAGGTCGCCGACCACGGCACTGTCTTCCTGGACGAAATCGCTAACCTGGACCCGGAAATCCAGGCCAAGCTTCTACGGTTCATCCAGGAACGGGAATTGCTCCCGGTCGGCTCAACTGAGCCTCGAAAAGTCGATGTACGCCTGATTTTCGCCACGAACCGGGACCTTGGCCAAATGGTTGCGGAAGGGAGTTTTCGCGAAGATCTGTACTATCGTCTGTGCGTCGTCCCCATTTACCTTCCCCCTCTGCGGGAACGCAAGGAAGACATCGCCTTGCTCGCCTATCACCTGCTCGGCAAGGTGCAGGCCAAGATCGGTAAGAAGATCCGGGCCATCGCCGACGGGGCTCTCAAGCTCCTGCAGGAATACGATTGGCCCGGGAACATCCGGCAACTGGAAAACGTCATGGAGTGGGCCACGATCACCTGCGACCGTGACGTCATTGAGCCTTGCCATCTTCCCCGGGATCTCTTTCGGCAGAACGTCGTCCGCCAGATGGCCGTTCCCCACACCAACGTCGAACTGCTCGCGGCCAAGAGAAAACTCCGCGACCAGGCCATTGCCGATCTGGAGCGAGTATTTGTCCTGCAGGCCCTGGAGCGCAACGACTGGAACGTCAGCCGGGCCGCCCGAGAGGTCGGGGTCAAACGCCAGAACTTCCAGGCCCTGATGCGCAAACACCACGTGTCGTCCGACAAGTAGCTTGCGCCTGAAAGGCTCTCTGGCCGGGGATTTGCCTTCCAGGAAGTCAGGCGGGTTCGCCTGCGATCCATCCCCCGGTCATCCTGCCGCCGGCGCCGCCGGTCCCGAAGATGTCGGGAAACTGAAGAATCTGCTCCTGCAGGCTTCGGTCATACCTGATGACCACAACACGATAACCACGATTCAGCAATTCCCGGCGAATCTCGGCGTCCGACCTCGCCTGAACCGGATCGTCATGAACCGAGCCGTCACAGAAGATGCACACATTGGGCCTGTAGAAAAAGTCGGGAAGGCATCGCGGCGTCTCGATGGGCTTTTGTGCTTCATCGGGCAACCGGTGGCGACCGGCCGCCAGCGCACCCAGAAAATCGCGTTCCAGATTCGAGCGAGAATCTGTCAACGACCGGAGCCACTGGTAATGAGCCGCCCAGTCACGGCCTCCGATGCGGGGCATGGTGAGGCTCGTCGCCAGGTCCAGCAGGGTCTGACGAATGCCGTGACGATCCAATTGCATGGCTTCATGCTGGTTGCTGAAGCTCATCAGGCATTCGTAGCAGGCTGCCCGGCATTCCGGTTTCAGGTCATTGCCGTCTCGATCAAAATGGCAGCGCGCCGTGGCTTCCTCTGCCACTCGAGAAAGCACATCCGCCTCCTCGACGAGACGGCGCAGAACACCGGCGCCGCCTTCCCCAGCTTCGTAAAACAGAATGGCCCGATGCTGGCCGGCGCCTACCCGCTCGGCAGCCAACTCGGACTCCTCAAGTTGAAAGAACTGTTCGCAGCCACGTTGGAGCGCGTACTGCAACGTGGCGGCCATCGGATCGCATCGCCACTCGGGCTGCTGGAACCTGATCAACAGCAAATTGTGCGTCCCTGCCACCGAGAGCCTGACATTCAGCAGCCGCGGTTGCCGCGGTAAGGCTCGATTCGAAGGGCTGCCGGCTGCCAAGACCTCGCCGCTTTCGAAATCAACGATGAAACCAGGCTGACGGGCGGCGCGCCAGCCGTGATTCACACGCAAAAGCGTTGCGGCAGGAGCGTAGATCAGGCGAAGCACTGAGGCGCCGCCCACCATCACGTCAGCTTCCTGAACACGGGCAGCTCCGTGTTGCTGGGCGAACTGGAAGCAGGTCTCAAGTTCATACCCGCGTCGCCGGCGTTCCTCTTCGTCGCAGGTAATACGTTCGCGCCGTCGGACGCGAACGTTAGGCATTTCCAGCAGCCCGGCAAGCAGGCTGTTTTCTCCATCGAATCGCGTCTCGCAGACCGGGCAAAGATCCAGTGTGTTGTCGCAAAAACCTCCGCAGGTGCGGCACAGCCGTCTTATAATGCGGCGCTCGTCAAGTCCTCCGGGCGGCGCCTGGAAGCTCACGATCTCCCACTTGGCGCCTTCGTGATACAGGATATTGCCCGGGGCAAACTCCCGCAGCGCAAGAAAGCGCGGCCGCCCAATGAATTCCCCATCATCTCTCGGAATCCAGGCCCGAACCGGCAGGGCCGGGAAGTTGTAGCCCGGCAGAAAACCTTCGCTAGCCAGGTAGCGGTAAGGATAGAAGTCGCTTTCTTCGCGGCTCGTATCAATCTGCAGAAGCAGGTTACGCTGTCTCAGGGCTTCCTGTTGTCGCGCTGTCGCCGCAGCTTGCTCGTCCGGACGCCGCGCTCGCAGGAGCGCGTTCTGGGCCTCCAGCAACTGCCTCGTGGCAGCGCGGTACAACTCTCTCCATCGATCGAAGGCTCGGTCGAATCGCTCTGGCGCGTCATTAAGAACCTGATCGATCCAGGCCTCGGTAAACCATCCGGAGGCGGCCAGTATCCCGGTGTCCGAGGCAAGCATGCGTCGCACTTGTTCACGCAATTCGTGGCGGGCCGGTTCACCGAGAAGGATCTGACCGGCAGCGTTGGTCTGCAAGGGAAGATCATCCGACCGCGTGTCGATAACCTGTTCGATGGATTGCCCGAGCGGCAGGCGGACTCGGGCCAGCCACACCGCATGCACATGAGCACGCAGCAGCGCCTCATTGGCAAGATCCAGGCGCGGCGGACGTACGCTGCCCGCAACCATCTCTTCCCGCCGCTGGAAGAAATACTGATCATGGCTGTTCAGGGCCCCGCAATAAGTAAAGACGATCCCCGGCTGCCCCTGCCTGCCGGCGCGGCCACCCCTTTGCACGTAGTTGGCAGGAGTCGGGGGCACGTTGCGTAGATGAACCAGATCCAGGTCGGCGATATCCACGCCCAGTTCCATCGTGGGCGAGCACACCAGGTACGGCAAGCGGCGGCCGACTTCCCGTTCCTTGAGGGTGTCAGTCGGATCCCATCGAAAACGGCGTTCGCGCCTCTCGCGTTCTCCGGGCCTGACGACCTGAGCCGTGTGCTCTCTGGCTTCTAATGCGGCCAAGGCGCCCGCAGATTCCCGGTAGAATCGCTGAAAGAAAGCATTAACGGGCGGCGGAGCATTCGAGTATCCTGCCCCGCCCGCACGCCTTGAATAAACCGGGTCAGGAGGCGGAGGAGTGCCGTCACCCAGGCGCCAAAGGAGGCACGCGGAATCAAGCTGGTAGAACTCGTGATCGTCGATCGGGTCCAGCCGCACGAGAAAGCCCTGACGCACCAGGAGATCGAGGAAGCCGTCAATAAGAGCCGAGAAGTCCTCTTGAGTCCCCAACTGCCGGCACAGAAACTTGCCGAGCGCGCTTCGCTGGCCGAGACTGAATCCTTCTACCATGCGCCCGGACCGGCCCAGCCTCACAAAGCGGTTCGCCGTCCGAAGTTCCGCGATCTCGGGATCCAGGCCCCAGAAATCGTTTAAGTGCTGCTCGGAACGCCGCCTCATCTGCTGTTGAGTCGTCTCCTCCAGGCAACGGCTGGAGATGGCAAGCTTCCTCCGGAAGTGATCCAACACGGCACGCGTCAGAAATTCTCTCTCGGCAGGTGAAAAAGCCGCGACAGCCGGATGGAAACTCCAGAGCGAAGAGTTCGAACAGACCGTCTCCAGCCCGCGATACCCCACGCGCAACAATCCGACGTGTTCCAGATTCGGCTGCACGACCCGCCAGCCGCGCCGCAGATCCTCGTAGAGCCGATACTCGGTAAGCTCCGTGAAAACCCGCCATACCTCTTGAGCCGCCGGCGACTGCGGATCGAGCTCCGGGTTCCTGGCGATGTCTCGTAAGGTAAGCCCGCAGGAAGCAACGACTTCCCGTGCTACGCAGTCGAAAGCGAGTTCCGTGTTGCGCACCAAAGCCGAATGCAGCGCGCAACGAAGCAGAGAGACGTGAATGAAGTCATTGAAATGTCCGGCCTGGAGCGAGGCGTCCTGGCGGTTGTCGGTAAACGACAAGAGCTTGTCACGCGCCACGCCGGTCTGCCCGGCAGAGCGCAAGAGTGAGGCAGCCAGTACAGTGGTGGCGCTGCTCCGCGCTTCGCTCGACAGCGAGGCGAGCTTTCCGAACTCGCGCTCCCGCGCCGTGTAGTACTCGCCACAGTTCAGGCACAGCGAGAAGGGAGCCGTCTGCCGCCACATCTTGACAGCGCCCTCGCGTGGGCCCGCGGAATGAACCCCATCAGGCGAAACCCATACCGGTCGAGGGACCCGGTCGCGCCAGGTCTGAGACAATCTCCCCTTCCGGTCGTACCACTCCTCCGGAATACGGTCTTCGGTCCAGTCATTCTCGGCCGGCGCTAACATGAGGTAGGCCGAGATGGAATTGTGGTCGGGCGCCTCGGTACCGACCGGATGCGGGAGAAACCGACGGTCTGATTCCTCAACGTGGTAATAATCCTGGCCGCACTGGCGGCAGAACTTGATGGGGATGAAGATCTTGTCGCCGCCTGCCCGCACTTGCCCGTCCAGCGAGAATTCGCGTCTTTCCAGGGGCTCGAGCGTAGCGTACAACGCCCGGCCCTGGCCTATGAACTGATGGAGCTTGAAGGCGAATGCCCGCCCGCCGTCTTCGCGCAGCAATTCTCCGCCGCGATTCAGGATATCGCGCAGTCGTTCCTCGCATACCGGCCCATCGATGCCTGTGGCTGCCTGCAAACGCGCAGCGGCAGCGGCCAATGTGCAAGGAACCCGGCGCTTCAGACTCCCCGCGCTGTCTCTTTCAACACCAAACTCCATCTCCGACCAGCGTGCCGAGGCGTTACGGCGGAATTCTTCAACCGTCACCGGCAACGGCCCCCGGACGGCAGCGGTCAACTCCTCAGCCGAGGGCTCTCCTCCCTCGGTAAAGGTGACCAGCGTTTCCTCGATGACCTGGTCGGGATGGAACGGGTGGCCGAAAATGCGCTGGGCGAATTCGGCCACCGCCGCCCGCCTCTGCTGGGGGGAGCTGTCTCGGGCAGCGATCATGGTCGCGCTTGTCCCGATCTGCACCAGGTGGCCGCCGGCACACCTCTCTTTAAGCCGGCGGATGAGCATGGCCACGTCCGCGCCTTGTCGCCCCCGATAGGTGTGCAGTTCGTCGAATACCAGGAACCGTAATCCCCCGCCGGCGCGATCCAGGAAGCGCTGATCCTCCGGGCGCACCAGCAAGAGTTCGGCCATGACGTAGTTTGTGAGCAGGATCTGCGGCGGGTGGCGCCGCAAATCCTCCCGCTCCCTGTCTCGGGTGTCCCCGGTGAATTTGGCAAAGGAGACTGGAAAACGACGCGATGTGCGTCGCTCATAGCCGTCCCGCAGCTCCTTTAGCGCCTGATACTGCGAGTTCGCAAGCGCGTTCATCGGGTAAACGATCAGGGCCGCAACCCTGTCGTCCGCAGGCGGCTCGCGTAACAGGCTGTCGATGATCGGCTGGAAGTAGGTCAGGCTCTTGCCGGAACCCGTTCCGCTGGTCACGATGTAGCTTTGTCCCTGCCCTGCCTTTTCCACCGCCTCGACCTGGTGTTGATACAGCCGGAAGGGCTTTCCGTCCGCGGTCCGGAAAATTCGGGAAGCTTCGACGTGTAAAGAGCCGCGATCCGCCAAATCATCGACGGTGCACGGGCGAGCATAGGAAGGGCTGACCTGCAACAGAAAGTCCGGCCACAGCCGAGCTTCTTCCATCAAGGCGCGGTCGACGAACTCGCGAGCATGCGCATCGGCCACAGTGAAGAACGATTGAACAAAATCCCGGTAATCCGAAAGAACCTGCAAATGAAGGCTGAATATGCTCATACGAATTTCTCCAGCTGAGCTTTGAGCTGGGGCAGGTCATGTCGGATGATCTGCCAGATAATCTCGAGATCCAACCCGAAATACTCATGGATAACCCGATTCCGAAGTCCGGCAATCTGATTCCATGGGATATCGGCATGCCGCAACGTGAAATCGACCGGCAGCTGTCGAGCCGCTTCGCCGAGCACTTCGAGATTCCGAACCACAGCGTCGATTGTCTTTTCGTCCTGAACGAACGCCGCCTGGTCGAGCCCAGCGGTGTACACCTCGATTTTTCGGACTGCAACCAGCATTCCCTCCACCAGCAAATCCGGATCTCGTCTAGGCATCGATCAACTCCCGTTCGATCCGCTTCCAATAACCGGGCCTGATGGCACGGCGGGAGACCAAATCCACCTGCCGCCCTAAGGCTCGTTCGAGCTCTTCCGCCAGCTCGACAAAACGCATGCCGATGGATGGATCGACCTCAACCAGCACATCCACATCGCTGTCCTCCCGGGCGTCTCCGCGTGCCCAGGATCCAAACAGCGCGAGGCGATGGATCGGATACCGTCGGCCGAGCAACCGGCGCTGCTCCCGCAACGTATGCAAGATTTCTTCTTTCGTGGTCATTGCTGAGCCATTCGACGGACTTGTCACTCGTTTCCAGGAACCTGCCGGCCCTGACGAACCTCCCGGCCGAAGACGGGTCCGAGGCGCTTCAAGTAGTGAGGGCGCGCCGGGCTCGGGCAAACCTCAACGAGCAACACGTGCGTCCGGCGCCATGGGGCGATCTCGATTTCCGGCACAACGCGAGGTCGGATGCTGTCCATCACGAGGCCGGCCAGTCTCTCCTCGACGGCCGGCACGTCCCGGACCCCTGTCACTCGGCGTGTGCCGTTCTCGACGCCAACCACGAGCACGCCGCCTGCCGTATTGGCGTTCTCGATCGTGTCCTTTTTAAACTCCACGCCGGAGCTCTCACCGTTCCTGATCAGTTCAAGCAGATCGGTTTTCGTCATGGTTCCAAGTTTGCAGAATCCGTATTTCAAACGCCGCGTCTCAAAGGCATCAAATGTTGGCATTGTGGGTCGCGAAAAAAAACTGTCGGCGACGCTTCTCTTCGCGCATCTTGGGAACGACGCCGTCAGTAATAAAACGATTACCCAGATCGTCTTCCGGCTGATCGACAATCAAGGGCCCTTGCGACTCGAGAAGCAGCAGAAGCAAGACGGCGGTGGCTTTTTGTCCCGTAGACAGTTCCTCCAGCGTCTGCCATTGAACCGGTTGCCCCTCACCGGCCACGTGCCGTTTTGATGTATGTAGGGAGCTCCATATTCAGCCTTCCAGGAGTCGTTTCAACTACTGATCGTAGCACATAGCGAAGACAGAAGCGGTTCCTTATGAACAATTTCCGGCGGGAGTATCGCTTCTGTTACAGCCCGGGGGAGGATTCAGTTTGCTTTGGTACGGATTTCCCGAACGCTGCGCGGCGAGCATCTCGTCGTAGATTTCGAGGATGCGCTCCTTTGTTCGATATCGACCGTGGGCCTTCTCGTCCCTGTCCTTCACGATCGGGAACTGCTCCATGATGTGCTCGACCGCGTGGCGCGGCGTTGGAAAATGCCGAATCAGGCCGGCCAGCTGTTCGGGAGTTTCGTTTTCGGCCCTTCGCCAGGCCCCGTCTGCCTCAGAGGGGAAGTAAAGGTGGAAGAACGCGGCGTCCAGCTCGCAGCGGATCTCGAAGCGGCGCGCGTCGTCCCAGGGGAAAGGAGGGCCGTCATAGCCGCAATCGCAAGCGAATTGCCCCAAGTCGTGTGCGGTGTAGATCAGCTCAAGGCTTCGCGCGAGATACCATTCCAAAGCGTCGGATTTGCTGAGCCAACATTCGGGAGAGAGAAGCGCAAACTGCTTCAGCAGGTTGTAAGTGATATGCGTGCCACCCACTTTTTGCCGCGCCGCATAGTCTGCAACAAAAGAACTGAGGTTGGCTATGAGGAGAACAAGCATCGATGGTCTGATGCCAGGACAAAAAGCTAAAGGGAAGGTATGCCCGACCGGTACTTTTGGGCAGACCGAGCTGATAATTGTCCGCTCGTCCGTCGAGCGGCAGATATCCCGCCAGCCCAGGAACCATTTGGGGCTGAAACGGGCCACCAGTTGGCGGGCCAGGTCCTCCGGGGCATCGAGGTGGCGCTTGATGTCCGAAATGTCTGATTCGGTGAGCGGGAAGTCGCGTTCCAGAGTCGCGGCATGGTCTTCCGCCTGGCCGGCGCCGAAACACCGGGCTACGAGATGGTTCCACTCGAAGCGGAACGAGGCGAGAAGGTGTTTGTGCGCGGCATCCCTGTTGCCGCGATTGAAATCGTAGCCCGCCACCCAGTAGGAGAGCACACGCTGAACGCTCGCTCGGTCCTCTACCTGCAGCGCGAGTGCCAGGGGCTCGGGGCACTTCGGGATCGCCGAATCGACGACCTCCTCCCGGACCCAGTAACGTGGTTGAACGACAAACGATGGATCGGCTTTTTGGATGGCGGTTGGGTGAGGCAGGATTCCCACGTTGAGCTGGTTCTCGGTCGCGCCTTCATAGGTGGAAAACCGGTGATCAAACTGGTGCAGCATCTTCGCTTCGTAAAGCGGCAAATACCGTTCATGTGGGCCGACGAAAATGTTTCCCTCCAAGCAGTAGCCTTCCGCCTCGAGATCCGGGGCGGTGCGGAAGTGATGGGAATCGTTGGCCATGTCGAAGAGCCGCTTAAATGACAGCCGCCAGGGGTTCGCTTCGGGACCGTCTTCGCTGGTCTCGCGCCAGAGGATCGGGACTCGGCGGTAGATCGCCTTAGTCAGTTCCGCGTCGGCGCCGCTTCGGGAAACAGGGCAGTTCCCCGTGTTTGGGTTCAGCAACCGGAAATCATCCCTCTTGAGCGCATAGAAACGGTGTGCCTCGCCTAGCTGGGAGAATCGACGGACGAAAAACGCGATGCGGGTCTGATCGACAGGCCGTTCCGTGCCTGCCAGGGTTATCTTGCAGAATGTTACCCTATGATCAACCGCCGGGAAGATGAACTCTTCGTTATGAAACCCCACCAGATCAACCAGACGTCGGGTTTTGACGAAGGAACCAAATAAGGCCTTGGTGGTGTCGTCTGTCGCAATGCCGGTTGGGACGATCAACCCGGCGCGACCCTCCGAACTCGTCAAGACGGAGGCAAGCTCCACAAAAACGGCATAGGTGTTGATATCACCCCGGCCGCCCAGAGGGAAGCGCCCGCTGTGTCGCATGAATGCGCTTGCCGCGCCTGCGGCCCGGAGCGCCTCTATGAAGCCGGCGTGGAGTTCGGGGTTTGTGTCCGATAGTTCGCGAATCATTCGGGCCCTCGCGGCCTTCGTCGACGCGTTGGCGATGCGAGCGTCGCGCGCGGCGAAAAATTCCTGCTCCTGGAGCTTTACTCTTTCCCAGGGAGGATTGGACAGGACCACATCAAATCCTCCGTCCGCGAAGACCTCGGGAAACTCGAGCGGCCAGTGAAAGAAGCGGTTGCGCGACGCCAGGGCGTCAGCCAGGCCGAGGAGGCGACCGTCGATCGGACGGCCGGAGAGATGGTCCGCCAACTCTCCCGAAGTTATCGCCGGCGCGCCTTCCTGGAGCGGCTGAAAAAACGCCGCCGTCCAGAGGTTGCAGGCCTGGTTTTGCCGGTACCAGGCCGGATCGGCGTGGCTTCGCTCGAACTGCTGTTTCTTGCGGCGAATGCTTTCAGGAGAGTCATCGGCGATCACATCCAGCTCGCGATTCTGACTGCTGAATTTCACCAATGTCTTCTCGGGGTCCCATGCGAAGCCGGTTTGACCTGTGCGCTCTTCTCGGTTGCGGCGCGCGAGTTCGCGAGCAATGGCCTTGTTGTCGCCTTCGAGCGGCTCGAACGCTTTATCCGGAATTCCGTTCTTCAATGTGGCCAGATCGAAGACCCCGACCAGCGAGTCGCCGACCCGGATGCGGTGGTCGAGGAAAGTAAGCGGCTTATCCCCCGTGTGGCTCTCCAGCCAGAGGGCCACACGGCAGAGGTCCACGGCCAAGGGATTTTTGTCTACACCGTAAATGCAATGCGAGATCACGTCGCGAATCCCGGAACGGACGTGTTCGGGCGCGGGCTCATCTTCGTTGGTCCGCAACCGGGCGAGTTCCTTGCCCAGCGTTCGCGCTGCGGCCAGGAGGAAATGACCCGAACCGCAGGCCGGATCGCAGACCCGGATGGAAAGAAGCGCTTTCTCCCGCTGGTTGGGCGCGACGGACAGCTTTTCGCGAACCACCGGCGCCAGGGCCGACTGAATCAGTTCATGCACCAACTGCGGCGGTGTGTAATAGGAGCCCGTTTTCTTGCGCTCTGACCCGAAAACCAGGTTGAATACGGGGCGCCCGGACCCATCCGGATCCACAGCCGGATGGTATTCAAGCAGGCTTTCGTACACCGAGCCCAGCTCTTCGACATCCAGCGCTGCGTAGTTCACACGTCGGGGAGGGGCGCCGGCGCTTTCTTGATACCAGCAAAGGCGCCGGAACGCCTGGATCAGGTCCCGGTTGGTAATAGTGAAGCCGTCGAGACCCTGCGGCGCGAAGAGGTCTCCATTCAAAGGCGCAAGCTGAAGAAAAGGCGCGAGCTTTTCGTCGCCGAGAACCGTCCAGAGAACGCGAAGCGACTGCCAGAGGTCGTCATGCTCGGTGTACGCCGGGCGTTTATCGAGAAGCCGCCTCAGCCGCGCAACGCCGTAGTGTTCGCGGTAGATCGGGTCCGTGCTCAGAAGCCCTCGGTCCTCGCTGACGAGAAGGAAAAGAAAGCGATAAACGAGTTGCAGCAGCTGGCGGTAGAGGCATTCCGGCGTGATCCGGTCGACAGCGCCGGCCGGAAGGGCCACACGACGGCGCAGGTCGCCGTTGTCCGGGTGGCGCAAGAAGCCGTTAGCAAGATCCTTGAGGCATTCCTCCACCCCGTCGCGCAGATGCTCGCGAACGCGTCCTCCTTGCTCGATGGATTGGTTGTAGTACTGCTCGAGCAGGCATTTGTCCGCATCATCATGGCCGTGCGGCAGGCGAGTTCGATGCAGCAGGCGGTAGAACGCAGCAAAATCCTGGAATCGATGCTCTTCCAAAATCCCCTTGATATCGAACTCGACATACGCCTGACGCCGGACAAACGTGCTGTCCCGCAGCAGGCGCAAGGTCTCTCCATTGGTGACGATTCCCCAAACCGGTTCGGCCCGGTTGAGGTACTGCTGAACAAGCGAGTGCGCCGCGAGCCGCGGCCGGCCTGAAGGCGGCACAGCGCCGAGCTTGAGACGAACCCCTACGATGTGGACGGGGGGCGCACCATCCGGCTCTCCGGCCCGGTGCGAAATCGCAAAGCTCGCGCCATCCACAGTGTAGGCGCGCTGGTTGTAGCGCAGTTCATATCCGAGCAGCCCCAGAAAAGGGATCATCCAGGCGTCGCGGGTGACCGTGGTAGCGGGATCGTCCTCGGCCAGGCGTTCGATCCGGTGCTTGAACACGCCCCAAATCGCAGTGGCGTCTGCAAAGGCGGCGGCGATTTCATCGGTAAGGTTTCGCTTCGAGTCGAGGCCGAAATCGGTTGGGCGCTGTCCAGGCAGGCTGCCGGCGCTCAGCTCCTCGAGGATATCCGGGCCGAGCAGGCCTCCTTCTATGCGGATCGAGGGGAAGGCGCTCATCTTTTAATCACCGGCTGGAGGACAAGGATCCCCAGCAGATCCGGCGGGGCCTGAGGATCAACGGTTAGTTGACGGACCTTGAGCGAAACCGCCTGGCGCACGCGCTTATGGCTTTCCTGCAGATCGGCGGCCCGAGCTTGAATCCGATCACCGACTGCAGACTGAATGCGCGGCCATTCCTGGAGCGCGTTGTCAATCAGCTCTCGTTTTTCAGGCAGGCTCACGTTGGCATCAGGCCGCGTGGCGCCAAGAAGCTCGAGAGCCTTGTCGTCCGAGATCCAAACCGGCCCGTCGGACTGTGTGGCGCCGGAGAATCCCATGACCCGGACTTCCTCGGATAGTAAGGGTGGTCGGTCAGGTTGGCTCACAAGATAGCGAATCCGCAAAAGGAGAATGGTCGTGAGCAACGAAACGGCGTTCGTGCGCATGACTCCGCAACGGGAAGCGGTCGCCGCGCTTCCTTTCGTCAGAGCTTCCTCCATCAAAAAGCGGGCCAGCGCGGCAACGAAGGGGTGATTGCGTCCCAGGTATTCAGCGCCCTCCGGAGTCGGCGAAGAAAATGTGATCAGCCACTGGCTGCCCTTCGATGCGGGGAGCGCATAAGAAATAGCCTCGGGCAAGGCCGCCCTGCTTTCAGCGCCAACGGCCACGCGAAAGACATCCGGCCGCTTTTCGGGGGTAATGGCGAGTCCAAGGCGCTGAGCTGCGCTAAGGACGAACTCGCGGACAGCGCCCGGGTTGCCCAGTACCGAATCGGTCTCTTCGAGTTCCTGGCGGACTTCAGCCGGTTTGAGAGCGCGCTGCGCAAAACGCGTACGGTTTGTCTTTTCCCTCTCGGCATCGAGTTCCCAACGCCGGTGGAATGAGGCGACCTCCGGGACTCCGAAATCGAAGCGAAGTTGAGCGGTCTCGCCGGGCGCTTTGTTGGCGCGCAGAAACAGGGCGTTCAACACGGCCTCAGTCACCGTTTCGCTTTCGTCGGGCACCGGCACATACGTGCCCAGCACGCGGTGAATTTCCCGTGCCTTGTTCAGCAGGACATCCAGCACGACTCCGTCGACCGGGCTGTCAGGGCTGAAGTAGCGAACCGTCTTGACTACTTTCGCTGTCTGACCGTAACGATCCACGCGGCCTTCACGCTGTTCCAGGCGGTTCGGATTCCAGGGGAGGTCGTAATGAATGGCCGCGGCGAAAGCGTTCTGGAGGTTGACTCCCTCGCTGAGGCAGTCGGTGGCGACGAGCACGCGCGGTTTGTGTGCGGCCAGCTCTTCGACAAGGATGCGACGCTCGTCATCGTCAATGCGGCCGGTGATCGAGACGACCCGTATGTCGGGATAATGATTCTTCAGCGCTTTCTCGAGTCCTGCCGCAACATAGTCGGCCGTCGCGATGTATCGACACCAGACGATGGGATGAAATCCTTCGCGCAGGAGGCCGTCAACCAGGTCGACGCAACCGGTGAGTTTGGTGTCATCCCTCGAATTCAGCAAGGATTGCGCCAGTCGCCCCAACTCCCGCAGTCGGCGCCGGTCCGAATCGGCCAATGTCGCCTCGGCGGATTCGACGGGAGGGGTCGGGTGGCTGTCATCGGTCTGGTCCTCGGCGGACTCGTAAATGAAGGGCCGAAAATCGGATTCCTCCTCCGCGATTGCCGCATCGTGCCGGATTTCCAGGGCGGCCAGGGCGGCAGCCGGACTGGACATCACCGAGCGAAGCAGCGCCAATGCCCCCCAGTAGCGTACTCTTTTGTGACGTTCCGCCATCAGCTGGCCCGACTGCACGATCTCCGAGCAGAAATCGTAAGTCTTGGAGAAAAGGTCGCGGTAGGCCGCGGAGAGCCGGTAGGTCTTGTCGCTCGTCTCCCGTCGCGGAAAGCAGTGGTCCCCTTCCCAATCGACTTCAATGTCACGCCGCGTTCTTTGAACAAAATGCTGCGCCAGCCGGCTGCGTTCTGCCTCGGAAAGCTGAGATGTGTCCCAGGTTTCGAATTCCGGGTCCACCAATGACAGAAGCGAACGGAAGGACGCTTCGATTCCGCTGTGAGGAGTCGCGGTGAGGAGAATAAGGTGACGATCTTGTCGGGCGGCGATTTCGCGCACCAGGCCGTGGCGCTGATGCTGGCTCTCGTTGCCGGCCGTAGCGACGGTTGAGCCGTGCGCCTCGTCCACGATCACCAGTTCCGGGCAGTCAAG
Source organism: Acidobacteriota bacterium (assembly GCA_041946865.1). GTDB lineage: Bacteria > Acidobacteriota > UBA6911 > RPQK01 > RPQK01 > RPQK01. The sequence goes on from JBHGBF010000010.1 coordinate 35,952, forward strand.
CAGGAAGAGGTGCCGGTTGCGGTCGCTTTTGAGGAAGTCGATGCTGGCAACCTGGAAAGGGTAGTACTGATAAATGCTGTCGGTTCCGGCCTTGCGTCGCTCGAGCTGACTGATGGTGCCGGACCGTATGACCACCGCTTCAAGATTGAACTTTTCGGCCAATTCCTTTTGCCATTGGTCGCACAGGTAGGGCGGACAGAGTACGCACACTCGCTTGATCTCGCCACGGTCAAGAAGCTCGCGCACGACAAGCAAAGCCTCGATGGTTTTGCCGACGCCGACATCGTCGGCGATGAGCATGCGAACGGGATCAAGCCGCAGGGCCATCAGGAGAGGGACGAACTGGTAGATTCTCGGCCGGATAGAGATGCGGCCCATGGAGCGGAACGGAGTGGCGCCTTCGCGCAGGGTCAGGCGGGCCGCGTGCCACAGCAGCTCGGCGCCGGCTGCGTCCGAGACGTCCTGCGGTGTCGGGAGTGGGAACGTGGCGGATCGAATCCGCTCGCCCGGCAAAGAATACCCCAGGAGGTTGGTAAGACCCTTATGAATAGCAACGACTTCATCCGTCGCGCCGGTCAGCGGCCGGAGCAGATGGACGTCGTGCCGGTCGCTCGGGAGTAGCACCCAGTCCCGGTTACGGCATCGGACAATCGCTCCTGGAGATATCGAACTATCAATCACTTATCCGCGCTGCTCCCTTCTAATCCAAAGTGATTCAGCCGGACCTGGAATCGGTCCGGCGCGCTTCTGTCTTTCCTGGCATTTCTAACCCCGGCATCTTAACACCAGGCGCTGAAATTCGGTGGACTGGGAAACAAAAAAGGCTGTCTCCGCGCCAGTCTCCGCTAGCTCCCCAGCGTCTCCCACACAAAAAGAGACAGGACCGGCAGTACCACGATCCCGGATAGGGATTTTGTTTTTGGGGAGGATGGCATCAGACTGTTTCCGGAGGTGTGAAGGAGGCAAACACGGGGAGACGGGAGTGGAAAAGGTGGGAAAAGCGGGTAAAAGAGAGGGGGAATCGGGACGGGTTGAAGAAAAGCCTCAATTGAGTGGTCCTGACAGAGCGAAGGGGGTGGCTGGAGGACGGGAAGCAGGCCGGGAACGGATTTGGGTCGTACTCCACCCGGCTGGTGGCGAAAACGGTCCAGATAACTGATCGGCAGGCGCCGACCGTCGCGCGTCCAAACCGCGTCGGGAACCAGAGCGTGCAGGTGAGGGTGCACCTGGATGAGCACGTCGGCATCGGGCAGGTCGATAGCGAAGTTGCCGACCTTGGAGAGCACGATGCAGTGCAGCTCGCCGCGACGGAATCGCTCGTAGACCTGTTCTCGGTCCGCTTGCGGGGTCTTGCCCGTCACCAGGGGCGCGCCGAGCTTCTCAGCGATCGCCTCGACCTGCGCGAGGTACTCACCGATGACGAGAATGCGCCCCGTTTCGTGTTGATCGAGCAGCTTCTGTAACCTCGCGAACGAGAGTGGCCGTGAGCCCAAGCCGCCGCGCGGAACACGGGCGCCGGTAGGAGGTGGACCTCATCGTAGATGATGAGACCCCCAGGAGCGCGCCCGGAACAGCTCGAGGTGCGGGAAGTCGCCCTCGCGATCCGCGCGCCAGGACAGGATCTCGACGGTCGCAGGCACCGGGTAGCGGGCATGCTCCCTGAGCGCGGCCACCATCTTCGGGGCGCAAAGGCCTGCTGCCCGGGCATTCCAGATGGACAGCGGCGTCAGACGGTAGGTATGGACGTGCTCGGGGCTCTTCACCAGCTCCGCGAACGGGGCGAGCGCTGCCCTCGCCTCTTCGGCACGCGGTGCGTGGACCTCCAGAAGGACACTGCAATCGCTCTGCACGATCAGAGCATTGTCCGGTGAAACGGCCACTTGAGTCAGACCTCGGCCGGCTGGGAAGAGTCCACCTCGGGCGCCATCAAGCGGCGAGCGATCGGGGCGCCGACGACCATTGCCACGAGGGAAATCCAGATGGCCGGCCGGACGTTCGGCGAGATCCCCCGTTTCCCGGGTGCGAGTCGGGTTTTCTATTACGGCTACCTTACGCCGGCCAAAATGATGCCGGTCAGTGTCCATCGGGACCGGTACGATTCCATCGCGTTGCGGCTTGACAAAATCAGGCTGGAGCATGCCGAGTACCGCGACATCGAAGAACAGGGTATTGGCCACCTGGTGATTCGCGAGGGTACCGTGTTGGCGAAGATCCACGATCTGCCGGCGGGGCTCGAGCGTCTTTCCCCTGATTCTGGTGGCCAGAAAGTCATTCGCCTGGTGGAGCTCCGGTTGCGCCCTGACCATCAGGTTCTCATAACCGAAGGCCTCTTCGTGACGCCTGGTCAGGTTATTGCCCGCAAGTACGTCTCCAAGCAGCTGCGGACCCTCGAGCTTGCAGCTGGCCACCGACACGGAGCGATTGGAGGCCGATCTGGAGCAAATCGAGCTTCAGCCGAGCGCCACGGAACAGGAACTAGCGTTGCGGGAAAGTGAGCGAGCCGAGCTGGAGATGCAGCTGCGAACGATACTGTCCCAGGCCTTGCTGAGCACGGAGGCTGACAAAATCGAGGAAGCGCTGAAGGAGAGAAAGATGCGCATCGCTGATCTCGCCTCCAGACACCGTCTGTTGCTGAGCCGGCGCACGGAGACTTCCGGCCGACTGCGGTCAGTCGCGCGCGAAGCAGCCGAGCGCCGAGACGTCACTCACAGGGAATCGGAAATCCAGGCCGGATTCGAAGGCAAGGTAGTCCGTATTCTTCGGGAGGCGGCTGCATCCGAGGTCACTCCGCGCATCTCCTATGAAGCTCCGAACGAACCCGCCGGACGAAACGCTCGTCAAGACTAGCCCCACCTCGCGGCATGCGTCTTCGGGCCAAGACCGTTGGCCTCAGGCCTCTGCAACTGCTTTGTTAACCACGAGTCGTCTCGTCGTGCGTCATTCGGCGTCATCCTGACCATCGACTTTTCTGAACAGTCGGATAAAGAGGGCCTCGTTTACTAGCAGGTAGCGGCCGGCGGATCTTTGGCTTTCCGGCCGTCGTCGGCAGGAAGGCAGTTGGTTCCTGCCGCATCAGGTCGCTGCCGTCGCTGTGGATCCTGTCCGAACGATTTCGCACAGAATTGGACCGAGACTTGCTGTGGGTCGCTTTCGATGCTTGCAACTCTTTCTAAAGATCTGCGGTACGGCGTCCGCCTTCTCTGGAACAGCCCGGGGTTCACGGTCATTGCGGTGCTTACATTGGCCATCGGGATCGCGGCGAACACCACGGTTTTCACCTGGGTCGATACGGTCCTTTTGCAGCCGCAGGGCGGAATAGCCGACGGGCGCAACCTGGCAACGCTCGAGTCGGTTGATCCCGATCACGAGGGCTTTAACATCTCATATCCGGACTACCTCGATTTCCCCAAAAACCTCAGGTTCTCGACTCCCGCCATGTCGCATTTTCCGAACGCGCTGATGGTGGGCGAAGGCGAAACGGGCGAGATCGTCTGGGGGGAACTGGTCACAGACAATTACTTCGGTGTCATGGGGGTCAAGCCTCGTCTCGGGAGGCTCTTCTCGACGGATGACCTGAGCGACAAGTTGAAGCCCGTTCCTGTGGCGGTCATCAGCGAGCGCTTGTGGCGCAGCCGTTTTCTGGGTAACCCCGGCATCATTGGGCGCACTATCAGGGTCAACCGGAGGACACTCACTCTCGTGGGCGTAGCCCCTGCGGCGTTCGACGGCACTATGAGAGGACTGGTCTTCGACATGTGGGTGCCGCTCTCGATGGGCACTGAGCTGAACATCATTCGCGACGGGATGCTCACCAACCGAAAGGTGCGGATGTTCAATGCCGTCACCCGGCTCAAACCCGACGTTCCGATCGAGAAGGCGCGGCAGGAGCTCGCCGGTCTGACGCGCCAACTGGCTGCGGACTATCCGAACACAAACAAAGATTTCGGGGCAACGCTGTTTCGCGAATGGGAGGCGCACAACAACCTGCAGGTCTGTTGAAAGCTCCGTTGACGATACTGCTTGGGATGTGCTTCCTGGTGCTCCTGATCGCTTGTGTGAACGTCGCCAATCTCCTGTTGGCGCGGTCGATCACCCGACAAAAGGAGATCAGTGTTCGGATGGCCCTGGGGGCCGCCCGGGGGCGCCTGGTCCGCCAGTTGTTGACCGAAGCCACGCTGTTGCCTGCTTTGGGAGTCGTTGCGGCGCTCCTTCTCACGGCGTGGATCCAGACTTCGATCGCCCAACTGGCGCCACGGATGGGAAATCTGCCGATTCGACTCAACACGCAAATCAGCGGCAAGGTGATGGGCTTTGCGATCTTGATCTCGGTCGCCGCCGGATTCCTCGCAGGCCTCTCCCCCGCGCTCCATGCGATGCAGACAGACGTGAACGAAAGCCTGCGTGAAGGAGGAAGGGGCGGGACTGCCAGCGGGCAATCACTCCGCATCCGGAGTCTTTTTGTGGCTGCCGAAGTCGCTCTGGCCTTTGTCGCGCTCGTCGGCGCCGGCCTCTTCGTGACCAGTTTCCGGTCAGCATCCGCGATAAATCTTGGGTTTGATGCCAGGAATGTGGTTGTTGCGCAGATCCCGTTCTCGACCAACTGCTATACCGACGAGCAACGCAGCGATTTTTGCGAAAAACTGCGTGCCAACCTGGCAGCTCGTCCGGGTATCCAGGCCGTCAGTTACGCCAACACAATTCCCCTGGGATTCGGCACGGGTGGGGAGAGGGACGTGGAGGTTGAGGGCTACGTGCCTGCTCCAAACGAGCTCATGAGCCTTGGCTACAGCCTGGTCGCTCCAGGCTATTTCGGGCTGATGCGGATTCCTCTTCTTGCCGGGCGTGATTTTTCAGAAAGGGACAGACTCGGCGGAAAACCGGCCATAATTGTCAGCGAATCCTTCGCCAGACGTTTTTACAGCGCTCAGAATCCAGTTGGCCGCCGGGTCCGTATCGGCGGGGCCTGGAACGAGATCGTCGGCCTGGTGAAGGACAGCAAATGTTACCGGTTGGATGAAGAACCTCGGCCTTACTTCTTTGAACCACTTCGGCGCGGCGCGGTGCCTGCCGGCATCAACTTCTACCTGCGCACCGGCCTCGACCTCGGACAAACCAGCGCGTTGGTGCGGCGTGAAACGGCCAGGATCGACCCGGAGATCTACTCCCAAACACTGCTCCTGTCCGATTACATTATGGGGCCACTTTTCCCTCAGAAAATCGCCGCAGTCATGTTGACCGCGTTGAGCGCAATTGCCCTGCTCCTGTCCGCAGTCGGACTGTATTCGATGATGGCTTATGAGGTCGGCGAACGAATCCACGAGAGCGGAATTCGGATGGCCCTTGGGGCAGCGTCCCTCAGAGTGCTGGCTATGGTCATCCGAAAGGCGATGTTGATGGCCGGATTAGGCCTTCTGGCCGGCCTGGTCGCCGCCTCTGCCGGCGCCAGACTGGTCGCGAGCCTGTTGATTGGCGTCAGCCCTACCGACCCGCGCGTCTTCGTCGGGGCCGGCCTGTTCCTCATCGTGATTGCGCTTCTGGCCGCTGCGCTTCCCGCGTACCGTGCAACTCGGGTCAATCCCCTCGTCGCCTTGCGCCACGAGTAGCTGAACCCGGCGGCAAGCTGTCCGAACGGAGGAGGCAGAACGACGGCCCAAAAGTGAGAGAGTCGCGACCGCCCGACCAGGAAGGAGATGAAGACAGCGAGTCTGCATCCCTCCTGCCCTTTTAGAGGAATTCCCGCCAGCGACCTCCTGCCCTGTCGGGTATAAGCGCCTCCCTGTTCCGCAGCTCTTCAGTTCTACTCCCTGGCTATTTGCCTGCGGATAATTGAAGATTGAAGTCCTGCCCCCCGTCCTGCCCCCGTTACGGAACTAATCTTCCGGCGAAATGGCTTCGTCGTCTATGTCAAGCGACAGCGGGGCAAAGACCGAGCGTCTCACACCCGGAAACTCGCTATTCCAGCCTTTCACATGATGCCAGAGGATCTGGTTCAGCAGACGGCTCGGCACCGCGTCCGGAACATCCCATCGCATCTGCTCGCATGCCAGCGCGGCCTCCTGAGCTGGTCCGTGAAGCAAGCTGGTCTCGGGATTGAGCTCGTAAAGATCCTGCGTTGGAGTCACGGCCGTATAGGATGAGTAGTCCGGCTGATCCACGAAGCTTTGCCGCATGTCGTTGGCGATTCGATCGAAGATCGTCATCGGCTCGAGTCCCAGGATGAGCTCGATGGTCTTCAGAATGCTCTGGTGCGCGTAAAACGTGGAATCGACAGCCTCTCTTCGAACGTAAGGACTGACCGCGAGTGCGACGGTCCGGTGGCCATCGACGTGATCGACCCCCAATGCGGCATCGTCCTCCACGACGAAAATCGCCATCTTCTTCCAGAAAGGAGAATGGCTCAAGGCTTCGACAATTCTGCCAAGCGCCAGATCGTTGTCGGCAACCATGGCTTCCGGAGTGGAAACGCCAGCCCGGGTTCCGTAAGAGTGGTCGCTGGGCAGTTGCAGAATGACCAGATTGGGCATCGTACCGCGATCGGTCCAGGCATGCAGATCCTTCAGAAAGATGTCCGCACGGATCACGTCTGGGATAGCGATCGAATATGACGGGAATTGCGTGGAGAAAACCTTTTTCAGGTTGGGCAATTGCGGTTCGGGATTCCACCTGCCATAGAAATCCTTCCCCTGTTTCCACTGTTGCAGCAACTCCTTCCGCTCCGACGGGAAGGGGCTGTTCTGACGCGGAGCGAACTCCCCGTAGACAGCCACGGTCTTCCGTTGGCGCAAGGCGGCATCCCAGATGAAGCCCCCTGCGGAGTACGCGATCGGGTCGGTTCCATCAAACGGATAGCTGCGGCCTTGGTATGCCGGCCACAGCACGTATGAGGTCTCGTTGGCTTGGGTGGCCCATTGGTGGCCATCTCCGCTGTTGCCGCCGGATGCGTAAAAATTGTCGAGCAGGACAAACTCTCGGGCAAGCTTTCTGTGGTTGTCGGCAATTCCGGCGCCGAACATCACGAGGGATGGTTCGCCGTTCCCCTTCTCCAGGTCGCCAAAGAGCTGATCGTAGGAGCGATTCTCTTTGATGATATAAACCACGTGTTCAATAAACGACGGCTCTCCCGGGCGTAGCGGTATGGCGCGGGCAGAAGCACTCCTCGCCGCTCCCGTCGGAGAGGTGCCTCGAGAAAGGCGAGCGAGGTGGTTATTCTCGGCCACGGCAAGCGTGTAATTTGCCAGCTGCGCTTCATCCGGAAGTGGAATGACGTGGACGGTGCCTCGGATGGCATGAACCCAACGGACCTCGGGCTTGTCCTTCGATCCGGAGCCGACACCCAGCAGAGTCGAAACCGCGAGATACTTGCCGTCCGGACTGATCGCCAAGCCGTTCGGATACCACGCCGTAGGCATCATGCCGCGCACCTTTCCATTGGCCGCATCCAGCAGCAAGACGGCGTTGATTCCACCGCAGGCGACGAACAGGGAACCGCCGTCAGGAGAAACCAGCAGGGCAGTCGGTGCAAGGCCGTAGGCGACACCTTCGAAAGGCTGAAGGCGCCATGTCGCGGTTACAGCATCCGTACGGGAGTCGATTACCGAAATCGTGTCTTCGTTCGTGTTGGCGACATAGAGACGGCCCGATCCGCGGGCGATGGCAAGAGCAGTCGGATGCAGTCCGAGGTTCAGTACTTTTTCTACTTTCTGCGTTTCGAGGTTGACCTTCGTCACGGTTCCGCTGGCCAGCACGCCTCTGGAATCAATCACAACCCGGTCGGCGCCGGGCAGAGTGCCCAAAGGAGCAGTCTGATCGCCGGTCTGCGGCAGTCGCCCGCCCCAGTTGGTCACATACGCAAAAGCCCCGTCATCCGTGATAACAGCAGCAAAGGGGGCCACTGGAACGCCCACGCTGCCGACTAAGATGTCTTTGTTCAGATCAAACAATACGAGTTTGTTGTCATGAATCAACGGAAGCGCAAGAAGCCGGCGGCCCTTCCTGTCTCCAGTTGCCGCGATGCCTGGCGACCCGGCGCTGTATGTGCCGAGCCGGTCCGCCAAAATGCTAACCTGGCCGCCCGTGATTTCCATCAGGCGCGCCGCCGCACTGGGGTTACCGAATGTCTTCACCGGAGACGGCGGTTCCGGTGGGGGATCGCCAAGACGTGTCCCGCTGAGCAGGAGGCGCTTGGATACCGGGTCATAAACGAGTCCCTGCAATCCGGGATTGCCGTTGAGAGGAAGCACCTCTTTTAGGACATTGCGGCGCCAATCAACCCTTGTCACGGTTCCGACACCGAGGTCGACGGTGGCAACCGCCAATTCATCGGGCCCACCGAGAAAACTCAGACCGAAAACTTTGCCCGAAAAGACCGACTGAACGCCAGCGGGAGTAATAGCCTGGCGCGTCGTGATGACGCCGGGGTCCGTGACCTGGCGCTTGCCCATCTTGTCGCTTCCCCCCCGGGCGTTGATCCCGACGGCAAGGAATACAGCGAACACAGCGAATGTTGCTACCACTTTTCTCATGTCCGACAAAACTTAGCACAATCCGCTCCAAAATCGGATGCGGCTTTTTGGAACGGTCGGAACGTAACACGCTGCGAACGCGTCTTTACCGGGAATTGGAAGACAAGGCGAGAGAGCCGGCCGCTGAGGCAGCCGGCTCGGATTTACAGCAGATTGACGATACGCTCGGCAAGGCTTCTCTCGCCAAGAACCACATTGAGCTTGGAGTTCCCGGCGATCTTCCCCAGGGTCTCCAGCTCTCGCAGGCGCATGAGCACCGGGTTGCTCTCGAGCAGTCGGGCGGACCGCGAGCAAAGCGTCCAGTTCGCGCGCGCCGATCGCGGCCCGCAGGGCGAGCTGAGCCTCGCGGTAGAGCGCCTGGCGCTGGAGCCCAGGACGGAACACGCGGGCCCGACACCGTTGTCGCTCAAAAGTGACATTCAAGGGGGGCTGGCGCGCCGCTGGCCAGGTCGGATCAGCCATCCGCAAGCGTCAATTCGCCTGCGGGAAGTGGTTATATTGCAATAGTTCAGCAAAAAAGGTCATGGTGTTTCAAAGAACTTTTCTTTG
>JBHGBF010000100.1:0-17420 GCA_041946865.1 Acidobacteriota bacterium
GACTCTGGAGAGTCCGGCCACGATAAAAGCCGCTTGAATTTTCGGGATCGCGGGCGCCCCAACGCGCATGATGGGCTCCGAAAGAGTGCTGAAGCCACTGCTCCGAAAATACGCTCGAAAGTGCGGGCAGGCTTTTATCGTGGCCGGACTCTCCAGAGTCCGGGCAGCCCGACCGCTTTTTGGCCGGGCTCAAAAAGCGAGCCCGCCGCCGGACTCTGGAGAGTCCGGCCACGATAAAAGCCTGCCTAGATTCGCAGTTCGAAAGAAGACGTGACGAAGGTCGATTGAGACTCCACTCCTTCGCCCCTGCACGCCCCGTGGTCCGTCCTACCACGGGTTTCCCTCAGGAACCTTTTCATGACGCAGAAATCATCCTCAACCCGTTTCCTTCCCGCGATACTGGCCATTTCAGTGATCGCCAGACTTGGTTCGGCCCTGGCCCAAGGGAATACCGTGGAAGTATTGCCTGGAATTTGGGATCAGATCAGCTACAACTCGCTCGCGGGGCGGGTCCTGGAAGGTCATGGATTCACTTTCGCGTACAACTGGTGGCCGGCCACGCCGGCAGGGGCGCCGACAGCCCACTGGAGCTATCTCTACGTTCTGTACCTCACGGCTGTGTATTTCGTCTTGGGACCCAGCCCTCTGGCCGCCAGGATCATCCAGGCGGTGATCGCCGGGATCCTGCAGCCGTTGCTCGCGTGCCGTATCACCGGCCGGCTGCTGGGCGACAAACCCGCCGCAGCCGCTGCACTGCTGGTTTCCGTCTATGGATACTTCATCTACTACGCGGGAGCGCTGGTGACGGAGACCTTCTATATCGTGGCCGTTCTCTGGATGGCCGACACTGCGACTGCGCTGGGGGCTGCCGGCGCGTCCCGGCGGGCGCAGAAGCGACGCTGGATCCGGCTGGGAGTTGCGAGTGGAACTGCCATCCTCCTGCGTCAAGTGGTGGTCTTCCTCGTCCCGATCGTTCTCATCTGGACCTGGTGGCGGGTTTTCGATAGCGAAAAGAAGCGGCCGGACTTCAGTCTCAGGAAGCTTCTCGCCTGGGGCGCGGCGCCGGTTCTGATAATCGCCGGGTTCATTCTGCCCTGGACCATCCGCAATTATCAGGCGTTCGACCGGTTCGTGCTTTTGAACACCAACGCCGGTTTCGCCTTCTTTTGGGGGAACCACCCGCTGCACAAGACGAGCTTCATTCCGATCATCGGCGCCGGTCCGCGATACGGCGAGCTGATCCCAGCCGAGCTTCGGGGTTTGAACGAAGCCGATCTGGACCGCCGTCTGCTCCAGCACGGTCTTCGTTTCGTCAGGGAGGACCCGGCCCGCTTTATGTGGCTTTCCCTGAGCCGCGGGAAGGAATTCTTCAAGTTCTGGCCAACCAGCAGATCCCGGACCCTGAGCAACCTTGTTCGGGTGTTTTCTTTCGGTATATACCTCCCGCTTTTTGTCACAGGTATGGTCGCAGCCGCGCTCCGTTTCCGATCCGGAATCCAACAAGATAATCAAGGCCTACTCCTGATGCTTTTTCTGGCAAGTCTGTACACCGGTATCCACCTGTTATCGTGGACCCTGGTTCGTTATCGGCTCCCCGTGGACGCCGTGTTGATGCCATTCGGAGCCTTGGGCCTCGTCTTCCTGATGGACGGGGTCAGAAGGCTGGCGAGCAAGCCGGCTCGTCGAAGGAACCGGAACCAATCACCGCTCCAAAACCTCGCACGTTCCTGAGACCGAAGAGATAAAGCCTTATGAGCAGTCAAGTTGGAAGAATCACCTCAGTCGGCGCCGCGTTGTCCTGCCCGGCTGCACCGGCCATCTCGCTCTGTGTGCAGCGCGTTTTCCTCAAGATCGCCCTGGTTGTGTCGGATATCCTGGTTCTCGGCCTGGCCTTTCGGGCGGCCTTTTGGTTTCGTTTTCAGATGAAGTGGGCCTTGGCGCCCGAGGTCGTTCCGGATCCTCAGTTTTACCCGACCCTGGCGGCCATCCTGATTCCGGCCTGGGTTCTTATCTTCATGCTCTTCAGCCTGTATGAGCCGCATCTGCTGTTGGGCGGACTGACCGAGTATTCGCGAATCTTCAATGCGTGCACCACGGGCACCATGTTTGTGGTGCTGACAACCTTTATCGCGCCCGGTTTTATCGTGGCCCGCGCCTTCGTGATCGGCGCCTGGATCCTGACGTTCCTCTTGATCGCTCTGAACCGCTTCTTTTGGCGCCGGGTGGTCTACTCCCTGCGCAACCGAGGCTATTTGCTGGTTCCGACCGCCATCGTGGGAACCAACCAGGAAGCCGAGGCGTTGGCTCATGACCTGGCGGACTGGAGAGCGTCCGGAGTGCGCATTGTGGGCTACGTGGAGAGCAAGTCGGGAAGCGAGAGCGGCGCCAATCCCGACCTGCCGATCCTCGGGAGCATTCACAAGATCAGGGACATCGTCCGGAGAACCGAGGTCGAGGACCTCGTCGTCGCCGTGACGGCCGTCAATCGTGAAGAGCTGCTGGCGCTTTGCGAGCAGGTCAACGACCTCCCGAATCTGGAGCTCAGGCTGTCGTCCGGGCTGTACGAGATGCTCACGACCGGGGTGACTGTCAAAACCCTGGGGCCTGTCCCCCTGATCAGTGTCAACAAGATCCGCCTGGGCCGTCCGGAAGTCTTCGTGAAGACGGTCCTTGAATATTCGCTGGCTGTCTGTGGCCTGCTGCTCCTGCTTCCGGTCCTGATCGCCATTGCGGTTCTGATCAAGATCGACTCTCCCGGCCCGGTTCTTTACCGCCGCCGAGTGCTGGGAGTCTCGGGAAGAAAGTTTGACGCCTTCAAGTTCCGGACCATGTACCAGAACGGCGACGAGCTGCTGGCGGGTCACGACCAGTTGGCCAAAGAGCTGATGGAAAGGCACAAGCTGAGGGAAGACCCTCGAGTCACCAGGATCGGCCGCTGGCTGAGAAAGTACAGCCTGGACGAGTTGCCGCAGCTATTCAACGTTCTGCTCGGGCAGATGGGGCTGGTGGGCCCGCGCATGATTTCTCCGGGAGAAGCCGGCAAGTACGGGCGTCACAAGTTGAATCTTCTGACGGTCAAACCGGGCATCACCGGACTGTGGCAGGTATCAGGCCGGTCGGATCTTTCGTATGAGGAAAGGGTCCGGCTGGACATGCTGTATATCCGCAATTACAGCGTCTGGCTCGATCTGCAGATCCTGTTTGTTCAGACTCTGCCCGCCGTCCTCAAGGGCCGAGGAGCTTACTAGTGCGAATCCTGCTCATCACTACCTTCTACCCGCCTCACATCATCGGCGGTTGGGAGCAGGTCGTCGAGGAGTGCAACGCGGCGCTCAAGGCCCGGTCTCATGTAACTCACGTGCTGACGAGCACGCATGGGGTGCAAGGGCCGGCGCATGAACCCGGCATTGATCGGGTGTTGACCCTGGAAGCCGACCTCGACCACTACAAGCCGGCTTCGCTGCTGACGTACCGCGGGCGCGTCGAGAACAACCTTCAGGCCACGCGAAAAGTGATCCGGAGTTTCAATCCGGACGTGGTCTTCGTGCACATCATGTGGAATCTGACGCGCGGCATTCCCTGGCTGGCTGAGCAGATGTGCCCCGGCCGGGTCATGTACTACGTCGCCGACCACTGGCCCTGGGTCGAAGATCCGCATGAACAGTACTGGAAAGACCGCGCCATCCGGCCGGTCCGCGGCTTCGCCAAGAGACTCCTCGGTCTCATGGCTCTCCGCTGGATCCGGGGATGCAACCGCAGCTTTCGGCTCCGGTTTGAACGGGTCTTATGTGTGAGCCACGCCGTCCGGAATGAGCTGGTCGAAAAGGCCGGGCTGAATCCCGCCAATCTGCATGTGGTTTACAACGGCATCGACATTGAGCGCTTTTACAGGGAGTGCACCCCTCGGCCGTTGGAGCGACGCCTGTCGCTTCTGTATGCCGGCAGCCTGGTCTGGCACAAGGGGGTCCACACCGCCATAGACGCGATGAACGTCCTGCGCAGAACCGGCCAGGACGCCGGAACTCATCTCACCATTATCGGATCGGGCCACCCGGACTACGAGCGGCAACTCCGGCGGCAGGTGATAAAACACGGCCTGGAGCGCCATGTCGAATTCCGCCCACGGGTCAGTCGAGACGAGCTGGCTGACCTGCTGCCAAGCTTTGACGCGCTCGTATTTCCCTCGACCTGGGAGGAGCCGCTCGCACGAATAACGCAGGAAGCCATGGCCAGCGGCCTGGTGGTCATCGGAACGTCGACCGGCGGCACGCGGGAAATCCTGAAAAACGGCGAAACTGGTTTGACTTTTCGTCCTGGCGACACCGAGGGACTGGCGCACCAAATCGTTCACCTGCGAACCGAACCCGGCTTATACCTCGGGCTGGCGCGCCAGGGGCAGGCTTTCATCGTCGAGAAATGCGACCTCCGCAGGATGAGCGCCGAAATAGAGGCGCATCTCGAGAGCTTTGTGTCAGCGCCGAGCCGAAAGCACGTTTCACCCCCGGACGAGTCACGCCCGAAGACGTTCTTCACTGCCGATGCTCTTCAATAGCTTTGAGTTCCTGATCTTCCTTCCGATCGTCCTGTGCCTGTACTATGCCTTGAAGCACCGGGGCCAGAACCTGATGCTACTGGCGGCAAGCTTTATCTTCTACGGCTCCTGGGACTACCGCTTTCTGGCTTTGCTGATTGTCTCTGCCCTGGTGGACTTTTTCGCGGCCCGAGCCATTGACCGTACCGCAGTCCCCTCTCGTCGGAAGCTGTTTCTCCTAGCGAGCCTGTCTGCTAACCTGGGAATCCTCGGATTTTTCAAATACTTCAATTTCTTCATCGACAACGCGGCGCGCCTGCTCGGCACCCTGGGGCTTCACCCGGATCTTCCGATTCTGTACGTAATTCTGCCGGTTGGGATCTCGTTTTACACCTTCCAGGCGATGAGCTACACGATCGATGTTTACCGCAGGGAACTGAAGCCGACCGGGAGCATCCTGAATTACCTGCTTTACGTCTGCTATTTCCCGCAATTGGTGGCGGGACCCATCGAACGTGCCACGCATCTTCTGCCGGCCATCGAGCGCAGGCGGACCGTCACCGCCGACATGGTTTCGAGCGGCCTGGCGCTTGTCCTGATCGGGTTCTTCCGCAAGGTGGTGATTGCCGACGGGCTGGGCTCGCAGATCGATGCGGTGTTTGCCTCGCCCGGCAGCTTCTCGAGCCCGCAGCTGCTGAAGGCGCTCTACCTGTTCGCCTTGCAGATTTACTGCGATTTTGCAGGCTATTCGGACATCGCGCGGGGAACCAGCCGCCTGATGGGCATCGAGCTGATGGTCAACTTCAACCACCCCTACTTCGCCTCGAACCTGTCGGATTTCTGGCGGCGGTGGCACATTTCCCTGTCCAGCTGGCTCAGGGACTATCTTTATATCCCGCTCGGCGGTAATCGCGAAGGTACTTTCAAGACCTATCGCAACCTGATGCTCACGATGCTGCTCGGAGGGCTCTGGCACGGGGCCGCCTGGGCTTTCGTCATCTGGGGCGCACTGCACGGGTCTTACCTCGTCCTGTTTCGACTGGTCCCGAAGATCTTTGCCATCTCTGAGAAGAACGGCTGGTGGGCTCGGGCTTTGGGGATTCTCCTGACTTTCCACCTGGTCCTGCTCACCTGGGTGTTCTTTCGAGCGCCCGGGCTGCGCGCGGCCCTCGAGTACCTTCAGTTGATCTTCAGCTTCAAGGGCATGGAAGGCTGGCTTTCCGTAATGCCGATGGTTGTCGCACCTTGGCTGCTGGTGCTTCTGATCGACATTCCACAGCATTTCGGCGGAAGTCACACCGTCCTGCTGAAGTGGCCGCGCCTGGCCCGTGTGGGAATCGCAGCCGTCATGGTCTTCCTCATCCTCCTCGGCTTTGGAACGAATGCGCCTTTCATTTACTTCCAGTTCTAAGACAAGCCTCTTGACAGCCGTTTACTTCGCACTCGCTTTGGCCGGGCTGGTAGTGACCGCCGAGGTGGTCCTGCGGATACCGGCCGTGACACGGGCCTTGCCGCGTCCGGAACCAGGTCTGTGGCATTCTCCCCTGGTTCAGGCCAAGCTGGACTACCTGAAGAAGTTCCAGGCAGAGCGCGGGATTGACGTGTTGTTCATCGGCAACTCGAGTGTGCAGGCAGGGATCAGCCCGGCGGTCTTCGACACTGCGCTCGGCGCTCAAGCCGCAACTCGAGAGCGCTCCTTCAATGCCGCTATCGAGGGTCTGCCGCCGTACGGAGTCCGGCTGTTTCTGGAAATTTTTCTGCGCTACACGCATCCGCGGGCAGTTGTGTACGGCCTGACCCCTCAAGACCTGAACTCCAACAGCCCTTGGGTCGAGGACGTGAGCACCCGGATCAGGGACTCCGTGCTGGCGCAGGCCGAGTCGCGAAGCGGGATTCAGGGATGGCTCTATAGCCGGCTTCTCCGCGTTTCCTGTCTGTTTCGCTACCGGTACCTCCTTCACCAGCTGATCCTGCGCGGCGGACGGGCCGAATCAGAGCCTTCCGTGTACTTCGACGAGAGAGGTTTTCATCCCATGCCACGGCGGTTGTCTGAGCTTTTTCCGACGCGGCGCACAGGCCTCTTCAACCGCGCCGGTGTTCTCAATTACAGCACCGAGGGCGCCCAGCTGAGGGAAATCGAGAGGATCATCGAAATCTGTGCCGCCCGGCGGATCAATCTGGTCCTGGTGAACATGCCGCTGTCGGACCATTACTACGCGAACTTCGATCGTCCTGCCGACTACCTTGCGTACATGAACGCGCTACGCCAGGTGGCCCAGGCACACGCCCTGCCCGTCTGGGACATGGAACACGTCAGTCCTCCCGACACCCTGACGGACGACGATTTTGCCGACTTCAACCACCTGAACCAGTGGGGGGCTGCCCGGCTATCCGAATTGATAGGGCGCCGGTTTCGCGACTTCGCCGGGCGTCAGATGGAGTGGGCCCGCCGCTGACTTGCCCCGGCAGGCGGCATGAACACCCGTGAAACTCCTTTTCCTTAGCAATTATTACCCTCCCGTGGTGCGGGGCGGCTACGAACAGTGGTGCCAGGAAGTGGGACAGGCACTGTCTGAACGCGGACATGAGGTCAGCGTGATCACATCTCGCGCGGAGGTTGAGGGAAACGGAGGATTGCCGGTCTATCGGGTCCTCGAGCTGGAAGTGACCGGAGGTCTGCGCAGCACGATCGCTCGACTTCTCCGTCGCAAGCACCTGGAAGCCGCAAGTCTCAGCTCGGTCGAAAGGATTGTCAACGACATCCGGCCAGACGCGACCTTGATTTGGGGGATGTGGAACGTGCCAAGGTCGGTTCCGGCGCTGATCGAGCGGCTGCTCCCGGAACAGACCGCCTATTATCTCTGCGACTACTGGCCGGCCCTTCCGAGCGCCTTTGTCCAGCAGTTGCAGGCTCCGGCCAGGAGGAAAGCGGCAGCCCTTCCCAAGCGGCTGGCGGCACTCCTGCTGAGCTGGAAGGCGCCGCGAACAAGGCCGCTCGAGCTCCGGCATCCGATCTGCGTGAGCCAGGCAGTCCGCCGCTTACTCGTCGAAGCGGGAATCCCGGTCGACCGGGCGAAGGTCATTTACGGGGGAACCGATGTCCAACCTCTGAAGGCCCGCCAGACTGGCGCGGCCGTGAAACTCCTTTTTCTCGGGCGCCTGACTCCGGACAAGGGACTGCACACGGCGGTCGAAGCGTTACATCTGCTGGCAGCCAGGGCGCTTGCCGTCCGGCTCGACGTGTATGGCGAAGGAGATCCGGAATACCTCCGAAAGGTGTCCAAGGCAATCGAGAAACATAAGCTTTCGTCCACCGTCCGGTTTCTGGGAAGCGCCAGCCGTGCCCAGCTTCCGGCGCTGTTTCCGCAATACGACTCCTTGGTTTTCCCGTCGCAGTGGGACGAACCCTTTGCCCGGACCGTTCTTGAAGCGATGGCCGCTAACTTGCTGGTGATCGGCACAACCACGGGCGGCACCGGCGAGATTCTCAAGCACGGCGAGACCGGCCTCACGTTCGAAGCCGGAGACGCTGTCGGTTTAGCCGATCAGATCGAGTCGGTGGCCCGAGATCGCGTCCGTTTCCGCAGGTTCGCGGAGGCCGGTCGAAACGCGGTTGTCCGTCAATTCACGCTGAAGCGGATGGTCGATCAGATCGAAGAAGCGTTGGGCTCCATTTCCAATTCGACGCGCACACCAGCGAGGTTGGTCAAGATATGAAATCAGAACGTATTTTGGTGACCGGCGGCGCAGGTTTTATCGGCTGCAATCTCGTGGATCGCCTGCTCTCCGAAGGGCACGAGGTTACGATTTTCGACAATCTCTCCCGCTCCGGAGGGGAGCAGAACCTGATGTGGCTGGCTGAGACCCACGGGCCACAGTCGTTCGTGCTGGCACGAGCCAGTATCACGGACTTCCCTGCCCTGCTGCGGGCGGCCGAAGGAAAGCAGCGGATCTACCATTTGGCCGGACAAGTGGCCGTGACAACCTCGGTTTCAGATCCGCGGAGCGACTTTGAGGCTAATGCGCTAGGGACATTCAATGTGCTCGAGGCGGCCCGGCAGGCGGCTGACAACCCGATCGTCCTGTACGCCAGCACCAACAAGGTCTACGGCGGAATGGAAGACGTGCGCATAGTCGAAGGCAGAGACCGGTACCGCTACGCGGACCTGTCCTTTGGTATTCCCGAAGACCAGCCGCTGGATTTCCATTCCCCGTACGGCTGTTCCAAAGGGGCCGGGGACCAGTACACGCGCGATTACGCCCGAATCTACGGGCTTCGGACCATTGTGGTCCGCCAGAGCTGCATTTACGGCTATCGCCAGTTCGGAATCGAGGACCAGGGCTGGGTCGCCTGGTTCATGATCGCCGCTCTCAAAGGCCTTCCGATCTGCATCTACGGCAACGGCAAACAGGTTCGCGACGTGCTCTTCATCGAGGATCTGCTCGACGGTTACGACGCCATCGTTCGGAATATCGACTCGGCTGCCGGCCAGATCTACAACCTGGGCGGCGGACCAGCGAACACCATCAGCGTCTGGACGGAATTCGGCCCGCTTCTGGAAGAGCTCATCGGCCGTCGCATCCCGGTAACAACGGGCGAATGGCGGCCGGGCGATCAGCCGGTCTTCGTCAGCGATATCCGCAAAGCCAGGCGCGACCTCGGCTGGTGCCCGCGCACCAGCGTTCGGGAAGGCATTACCCGTCTCCACGGCTGGATGAAGGACAACCTGGAGTTGTTCCAACACCTGGAAAACCGGGCAGAGGAAGCGCTCGCATAGCGCGCACACGCTACGGGCGGGGGAAAGCATCGCATGGCGAGGATTCAAATCATCTCCTGCCACCCGGCACGCCTGATGGCCGGGCGACGTATCGAAGCGGCCCACTATCGGGCCGAACAATTCCTGGGACCGCTGCTGGACGACGGCCATGAGATCCTGCTGTGCGCGGGCGCGCGGGATGAAGAGCCGAGCACTTCGCCGGGGCTGACAGGCAACCTCGCCTATCGGTTCATCCCTTTTGGCCGGCACGGCTGGGTTTCGGCGCTGCAGAGAAGCCACGACCGGTTTGAGCCCGACTGCGTGATCGCCGTCAACTACTCACACTGCCTCTACGCTACGCGGCTGAAGACGCACCGCCCGGTCTGGATGGACCTCTACGGCGACATGATCACGATCCAGCAGGCCTACTGCTACAGGGCCGGCGCCAATCGCGGGATGCCGACAACCGTGCGATTCATGCGGGAGATTCTGGCTTCGGGAGACATTTTCTCGGCCTGCGCTGAGCCGCAAAGGCACATGCTGGTGGGCGAACTGGCCATGTCCGGACGGCTGAATCATCAGACCTTCGGATACGAGTTTACCCGGATGATTCTTCCCGGCTCACCCCAGTTGCCTGCCGAAAATCAGAACCCGAGAAGGCGCAGATCCTATTCCAAGCTCGACCTGGCCCCCGATGATTTCGTGGTTCTCTGGTGCGGCGGGTACAACACCTGGACGGACGTCGATACTCTCTTTCAGGCCCTGGAGTGGGCCATGGCCCGCCATCCCAGGCTTCACTATGTGTCCGTCGGCGCGAGCACGTACCAGGCCCAGGAAAATGTCTATACCCGCCTGCTTTCCCATATCGAAGGCTCTCGCTTTCGGGACCGGTACCATATGCAGGGCTGGCAGCCCTGGCAGGAAATCCCGCGTTACTACGCCGAAAGCCATGTCGGGCTGAATATCGACGCAATGCATTACGAAACGATCTACGGGACCCGAACCCGCCTGGTCGAGATGATTGCCGCCGGCCTCCCCGTGATCACGACCGAAGGAACAGAATTGAGCTACCGCCTTCAGGCATCACGCGCGGCCCTGACCTTCGAGGTCGGACGATGGGACCAACTGGGCACACAAATTCTTCGGCTGGCCGGCAACCAGTCTCTAAGGGAAGAAATGGCCCAGGCGGCGTTGCGCTCCGCGCAATCCGAGTTTTCCTTCGCGAAGACCACGAAACCCCTTCGTTCCTGGGTGCAATCGCCGGCCCTGGCGCCCGACAACGCTTCTCTACGAACCACCAGCCGTCTGGACGAGGCCCGGGACAAGCTCCGGGCTTCGCTGCGCGGTGTCATCTGGCAACTGACGGGAGCAGACAAGTGACAGGAATGGAACCAACGGGTCAGCACTACGCGACAGCGGTGAAAGCGGTCTCGCCGCATATCACCACATGGCAGCAGTTCAGAAGCTTCACCGACGGCAGGCCAGGGAAGCTGCTCAAACGGTTGCACCTGTTTCCCAATTCCATACTCGTCACCGGGTGTCAGAGATCGGGTACCACCATGCTCTCGGAGATTTTCCTGGGAAGCGAAGGAGTGGTCGACTTCCGTTTCGGCAAGGACAGTGAGCTGGACGGGGCGCTGATCCTCGCCGGCCTGGTCGAGCATGAGCCTGCCGGGCGCTATTGCTTCCAAACGACTTACTTGAACGAACACTACGAAGAGTACTTCGAACAGTCAGGCTTCAGGATGGTCTGGCTCCTCAGAAATCCGGCATCGGTCATCTGCTCGATGCTGTACAACTGGAAATCCGACGCTCTTGAACGGCTTTTTGCCGGCTGTGGCGTGACCGCCATTTCCGGCATCGATCGCCTGCAATTCCGGTTGCTGGGCGCCCACAGTCTGAGCCTTCTCAAACGCGCCTGCTGGGCCTACAACGGCAAGATGCGCCAGCTTTTCCAGCTGCGCCGCGCCCTGAACCCTGCGGCTTTGGCTGTCCTCGACTACGATGAACTGGTCGTGCGGAAGGCGGCGCTGCTTCCCCGGCTATACAGCTTCCTGGATCTGGCGTATCGGGCCGAGTATCCGGACCAGATACGGACCGGCAGCCTGAACAAGAAATCCCGGCTTAGTGAAGCGCAGTCAGCGATCGTTGAACAGACCTGCGGGCCGGTCTACCGCCAGGCAAGCGCCCTCAAGACGATTTCAATCAGCGTTTAGGATCAGCAGTGACCCAGATTGTCCATTTCGAGCACGTCAGCAAGCGTTATCGGCTGGGATTAACACGCACCAGTCTGCCGACCCTGATCGGCCAATGGGTGAGAGGGCGGTTTAAAGGCCGGAACGAGGTTCTAAAGGCTCTCGATGACGTGAGCTTTTACCTTAGGCGTGGGGAATCTCTCGCGCTGGTCGGCCCCAACGGGGCTGGCAAAACGACGATCTTGAAGCTGCTCGCCCGGATCACCCGGCCATCTTCGGGGAACATCAAAGTCCATGGCCGTCTGTCTGCCCTCATTGAGCTGGGCGCCGGGTTCCACCCCGATCTGACGGGAGCAGAGAACGTCTACCTGAACGGAGCGATTCTGGGCTTGACCAAGGCCGAGATTTCGCGCCGCTATGACGCCATCGTGGAGTTTTCCGAGCTGGAACGTTTCATGCAAACACCGCTGAAACGTTACTCCTCCGGGATGGTGGTGAGATTGGGCTTTGCCGTTGCTTCCTGTGTTGCCCCTGAGCTGCTGCTCGTGGACGAGGTGCTGGCCGTAGGCGATGTTTCGTTCCGCCAGAAATGCCTGAACCGCATCACCCAGCTCCTGGCCGAAGGGACCAGCATTATCTTTGTCTCCCACAATCTCTGGCTGGTGCAAGCCGTCTGCAAGTCGGCCCTGTACCTGGAGGCAGGAAAGGTGAAGATGCTGGGCCCCACGGCGGAGGTTGTGGCCGCCTACGAGGAAGATTTGCACAGGAAACGGGCTTTGAAACTCCAGACGCCGCGTGATTCAGATACTGAGCAGATGGAAGATTGGTGCGAAATTACGTCGGTGGAGATCGTTCCGGCGTTTCCCGGAGCGCCAGAACTCCGACCCGAGGAGCCGGCTGAGGTCAGGGTGCGCTACGCCGCCTACCAGGCTGAAGAGGTCAGCGCAGTCATTCGCATAGTCCGTTCGGACGGCGTGACCTGCTGCATGATGCGGACCAGGCTGGACCGGGTCAAGATCTTGCTGGAACGAGGGGAAGGAGTCATCCGCCTGAGGTTGAATCCTCTCCAACTCAGGGGAGGCGTGTATTTCGTCCAGGCCATTCTAAGAGATGCCAGCGATGTCTCGGGCATCGCAACCAGGTCCTCCGATTTCTTTACCGTGACCGGGTCTGCACACACCTTCTCTGAAATGAACGGGGTCTTCGAACCGAACCGGGACTGGGACCATCAGCCAGGCTGCAAACTGCACGTGGCCGGTATGGTCTGACACCTCGCGCTTGCTCACAACCACAATACGGCAACCCGTAACTGAGAATGTCCATCATCGCTGATTCCTTTCTGACAGCTCGCGAACTGCTCTCTGCCTGGACCATGCGCACCCTGCGGGCCCGGTATCAGCAGTCGATACTCGGCTGGTTCTGGGCCATTGTCCAGCCGGCTGCGTCGGTCGCTATTTACACGCTTGTCTTTACGCGCGTGGTTCGGGTCGACACGGGTGGGATACCCTACCCGGTCTTCGCCTACATTGCGGTCGTGCCGTGGACTTTCCTGGCGTCGTCCTTGACCGACATGAATGCTTCGCTGGTCACCAACATCACTCTGGTTCAGAAGATCAGCTTCCCGCGCGAGGTGCTTCCTCTGGCGTCGATGCTGGCTCGCCTGATGGACTTTGCTGTGGGCTTTGCACTGCTGGCCATGCTGATGGTGACCTTTGAGACACCGTTCTTCCCGGCGACCCTGCCGTACTTCCCGCTGATTCTCCTGATCCAGGTCGTGCTGACGGTGGGAATCGGGCTTGCCTGTGCCGCCCTGAACGTCCTTTATCGCGACATCCAATCGCTGCTCGTGCTGTTGCTTAACCTCTGGTTCTATGCGTCCCCGATCATCTACCCGGTTTCACTCGTGCCCAAGTCGTACCGGAGTCTCTATTTCCTGAACCCGATGGCGGCGATTCTGCAATCGTACCGGGACGTGCTGCTGGCCGGTTCGACACCAGGGCCGTATCTTCTTTATGCCGGCGCGATTTCGGCCTTGATCCTGGCCCTGGGCTACGGACTGTTCAAGCGGATTGAGCCCTCTTTTGCCGACATGATTTGAGTCTGTCCCGATGAGAGAACCACTGGTCAGCGTCATCATCCCCGCATACAAGCAAGAGGCTTATCTCGGCCAGGCGATCGCGAGCGTCTTGAACCAGACGTATAGCCGCTTCGAGATCATCGTGGTCAACGACGCCTCACCGGACAACACCGCGGCAGTCGTCCGAGGCTTCTCTGATCCTCGCCTTCGCCTGGTCTCGCACGAGCGAAACCGGGGACTGCCGGCCGCGAGGAATACCGGGATGCGGGCTTCTGCCGGCGAGTTGCTCGCGCTGCTCGACGCCGACGATTTCTTCCACCGGGACAAGCTGCGGGCGCATGTCGACTTCCTCCAGGCGCACCCGGAAATCGCGGTGACCTACAACGCCCGCTGCGAGCTTCATCATTCGTCGACAGAAATCCGGGAGATCTGGAGACCTCCGCTGGAAGTGGGGCTGCCGGAATTGGCCGCCGGTTTTCCCTTTTCTCCGAGCGACATGGTCCTGCGCCGGAACGTCGCTTTCGAGGCCGGTCTGTTCAACGAGAGCTGTATCTGGGGCGCCGAAGACGTGGATTTTCCCTGCCGTCTGGCTCTGGCCGGGTCCCGCTTCGCTAGCGTGGACCGGCCGTTGAACTACCGGCGCTACCACGCCGGGACCCGCGGCAGGCATCTTCTGCTGGAAAAGAGACTGGAGGATTACACTCAGGCGCTGCAGAGAATCTTCGCCGACCCGAGATGCCCCGCCCAGGCACAGGCCTTTCGCAACCAGGCGTTCCTGGACAAACTGCTCGAGGTCGGATACCTGGCCCTGGCCAACGGCATGACCGAGTTCGGCCAGAAGTGTGTCAGAGAAGCAATCGGGCTCGACGCCGGGATTCTGGACGGCAAGATGTGCCCGCTGGTCGTAAACTTTCTCCACCGAAGCATCCGCGACGAGAATCAGGACCACGCAGAGATTTTGACGCGGGTCGCTCTCTTGCTGCCTCCCGGCCTGGAAAGCCTGCGGCCGCAGTTTCAAAAAGCAATCGGACAGGGCTATCTGCTGCGCGGCGCCCGCTCCGTTCTCTGGGGCCAGTTGGAGGCAGCCGATCGACACTTCGCGCGTGCGGCACACTCCGTTGAACGGCTGGACGCCGAGTTCCTGGCCCGGCTGGCCGACCAGCTGATCACGCTGCAGCAGTATTTCGGCGACCAGCGTGTGGGAACCGTGCTGCGGGAGTTGAAACCCCGGCTGCGGATGGTGGACGCGAGGCCCCTTGACCGCCGGCTGAAAGCCTGTCTGGCAGTGAATTCCGGCTTCCGAAGCTTTCGAGAGGGAGATTACGCACAAGTCCCGAGGAAAGTCATCCAGGCGGTCGCCAACAATCCAGGGTACGTTCGAAACCGCGGCGTCCTGGCGATATTGGCCCGCTCCCTTCTGATCAGCATTCGGCGTTCGGTCCCTGATCCGTCCATCAGAGATTACGGAGAAGGCGACGAGGCGTGTGGACAGGCCGGAAAGGCCAATGATTCGTTGGCACAGAGCCGTGGCTAAGGCCTCCTAACCGACGGATTAGGGTTCGGCCTTACCCGGCCGGGCGACAGTTCAGGCAACGCTATGTGCGGCATTTGCGGCATTTACGATCCCCAAGGCCGGCTCTCGGCTCTCACGGAGATGAATTCCCGGCTGAGACATCGAGGTCCGGACGACGAGGGGTACCTTTTTGCTGAAGCAGAATCGGGGCGGTACCGGGAAGCCGGCGGGCCCGACACCCGACCGGAGCTGCGTCTGCCGGACTGCGCCGCAGTGCTGTCAGGATCGCAAGACCTGGCTCTCGCCAGCCGCCGGCTGGCCATTCTGGACCTTTCACCCGCCGGGCACATGCCTATGCCGACCGGAAGAGGCAGGCTGTGGCTCATCCACAACGGCGAAGTCTACAACTACAGGGAGCTGAGGAAGGAGCTCAAGACGCTGGGGCACACGTTCAGGACCGGATCGGACACGGAAGTCATCCTGGCCGCCTACGCCGAGTGGGGGACTGACTGCCTTGCCCGCTTCAACGGCATGTTTGCCTTCGCCCTTTGGGATGTCTCCAGGCGCCTGCTGTTCTGCGCCAGGGACCGGTTCGGGATCAAGCCTTTTTACTATTGGTGGCGCAACTCCACCTTCGTATTCGCCTCCGAGATCAAAGCGCTGCTGTGCCATCCCGCCGTGCAGTCTGCCCCTGATGACGAGGCGGTGTTTGACTATCTCGCTCTCGGCTTATCCGATCATGGAGAGCGCACGTTTTTCGCCGGCATATCCTCGCTCAGTCCGGGACACTTTCTGGTTTTCGACACCCGGCGCCGGGCACTAACGCTGTCGAGATGGTGGAAGGGCAAAGCGAGTCCCGAGATCTTCCTGCCGGGAGAGAAAGCACGCGCCAACGCCTGCGACGAATTCCGTGAATTGCTGGCCGACGCTGTCCGGCTCCGGCTGCGCAGTGATGTCCCAGTCGGAAGCTGCCTGAGCGGCGGGCTCGATTCGTCAACGCTTGTGTATCTGACCAATCGCGTATTGAAAGACGAACACCAGGTTCACGAGCACCTGGTGGGCAAGCACCAGAAGACCTTCACGGCGCGGAACGCCGAGCCCGAAATCGACGAGTACCGCTTCAGCCGGTTGATTGCCGGCCAAACCGGTGCGGAACAGCATCTTGTCCTTCCTACCGGGCCGGAATTGTGGCGCGAGATCGATCAGTTTGTCTGGCACATGGACGAGCCAGTCGATTCGACGAGCCAGTACCCCCAGTGGAACGTGATGAGATTGGCGCGACGAGAAGGGGTGACGGTGCTGCTGGATGGCCAGGGTGGCGACGAATTGCTCGCCGGTTACCATTCCTACTATCCGCTCTTCGTCAGCCAGATGTACCAGTCCAGAGGGCTTATCCCGGCCTTGCGCTCAGCCTTCGAAGTCTCCAGGATCGGCGGGACGCCTGTACGGCAGGCTCTTTGGCAGAAGGTTTTCCACTCGCTGCCCTGGAGGGCGCAGCAACTCATCGGACGGGTGAATCCCCCCCAACCAGTCCGCGGAATCCGCGGATCGGGCCTGAAATCCTGGCAGCTGCGGGCAGGGTTGAGCCAGAAGTTCTGGGAGCGGAGATGGCAGCCTCAGACGATCACGCCGGATTGCACGCTGGCCGACGTCCTCTACCGTGACCTGACCGTCTCGAATCTCCCCAAACTCCTGCGGTATGAGGATCGGAACTCGATGGCCTTTTCCATCGAGACCCGGCTTCCGTTTCTTGATTACCGGCTGGTCGAAAGGGTCCTCGCGCTCCCCCTCGGCTACCGGATCCACGGGGGCTGGAGCAAATGGATACTGAGACAAGCCATGGACCGCCGCCTCCCTGCGGAAATCTGCTGGCGCCGGACAAAGCTCGGATTTCCCACGCCCGAGGGCAAATGGATCCAAGAGGGCGCCGGTTACATTCGCCGGCTGGTGAAGGAAGCTCCGAGCGAGGTCGATCAGTATCTGAACCTGCCGGCCCTCAGAAGCGCTTTCAGCGAGATTTCGGACGAGGCTGTCGGCACAGTGCCGGGCGCCTGGCGAATCGCGAACCTGATCACCTGGTTCAATGTCTTCTTTCCGCGAACCGCGGCAGCAGTGAGGGATCACGGAGTAGAAACGAACGCCCGTGCTGAAAGGGCTTACTCACACATCTTGGGGCCCCCGCGATGATTGAAATCTAAGCGACTTTTATCCTGGCCGGACTCTCCAGAGGCCGGATCCCGGCAAAAACGGCCGGCCGTGCCGGACTCTGGAGAGTCCGGCCCTGGACCTTGGCGAAAGTATACAGATGAATCAACAGGAGCCGCTGCTGTGTGGCTGTATCACGCTG
>JBHGBF010000101.1:0-17400 GCA_041946865.1 Acidobacteriota bacterium
ACGGTGGACTCCGAAAGAAGACGTGACGAGAGCCCGCCGATTGAGACTCCACCCCTGCTCCGAAGATATGGCAATATGGATGCAACCTTTTCCGCTTCCCATCCGTTATTGACTGTATCAGGGAAACGTTGAACTTCCTGCTCGGGAAATCCGTTCTGGTCCGCATAAGGACAGAGGAGAGGATATATGGGACTTCGATTCAAAGTTTACGGGTTTCTGGCAATCGTCGCGCTGCTTGCCGCCGGGGGCTACTTTGGTTACCAGATGAAGCTAGGGACGGCGCAAGCCAGCAGTAAAGCCTCGGAGCCGGCCAGGAAGCCGGGCCAGGATGCGGTACCGGTTGAACTGGCGAAAGCAGTCTCAGGACAGATCTCCTCATACCTCGTCTCGACTGCCAACCTGCGCGCCTTGCGCGATGTGGATGTGGCCGGCCAGACCGAGGGGATCGTAAAAAGCATTGAGGTCGAAGAGGGAGACCTGGTCAGGGCCGGCCAGGTTCTTTGCCGCCTGGATGACACCCAGCTAAGAATCCGTCTGGAAACCGCGCAGCAGCGGCTCGCGCAGGCGCGGCTGCAGCTCGAGAAGGGGCGGGTCCGCCAGGAAAAAACCGAGGCCCAAATCAAGAATAGCCGGGAAGATCTGCGGCGTTATCAGAAGCTGTTTGACGACAAGCTGGTCAGCGAGCGCGACGTCGCTTTGCTGCGATACAAGATCGAGGAGCTGGAACACGATCAGAGGGTATCGACCTCCGAAACCCGGGAGTTGACCCACAGAGTTGACGAGCTGCAGGCGGAGATCGCCCAGGTCAACCTGGAAATCTCCCGGACCCGGATAACGGCCCCGTTCGGCGGATACATCACCCAGCGATCGGTGAATGTGGGTCAGGTCGTCCGCAACCTTGAAGCCGTGTTCAAGCTCAGCGACTTCTCCCCCCTCTTTGCGGACGTCCATCTGGCGGAGGCTGAGGCAGGCCAGGTGAAACCCGGCCAGGCCGCAATCATCAGGCTGGGGTCGGATCTTTCCGATCAGGTTCCGGCGCGCGTGGCCCGGATCAGCCCGGTCGTCGACCAGTCGAGCGGCACGGTGAAAGTGACAGTCGAGATGAAGGACGCGCAGCGCGGGTTCAAGCCGGGCGCTTTTGTGCGCGTGGAAATCAAGACCGACACTCGCCAGAACGCTGTTCTCATTCCGAAGAAGGCGGTGGTTGAGGAAGACGGACAGCATTTTGTCTTCGTGGCTGACAAGGATAGCGCCAACCGGGTCAAAGTGAATCTCGGATATCAGCGCGAGGATCAGGTCGAAGTCCTGGGCGGTCTGGAAGTAGGCCAGCAGGTTGTCGTGGCCGGACAAGGCGCGCTGAAAAAAGGCTCCAAGATCCGGGTCATTCAGAGCTAAAGGAAAAAGGATGAAGGGAAAGGCCTGACGGCTGGAAAAACGTCGCGACGGCCTTTTTGTCAGTCGTCAGCCGCCGGCTGTCCGGGCCTTCCTTCATCCTTTCGTCCTTCATCCTTCATCCTTTTCAGAGGGTCCCAATGAATATCACAAGGACCGCGATCAATCGTCCTGTCACCGTCAGCATGTTCGTGGTGGCATTCATGCTCTTCGGCCTGGTCTCGCTTGACCGCCTCTCGCTCAACCTTCTTCCCGACATCTCTTATCCCTCGCTGACAATTCAAACGGACTACCAGGACGCGGCGCCGGAAGAAGTCGAGAGTCTGATCACGCGGCCTATTGAGGAGGCGGTGGGGGTGGTTCCGGGCCTGACGCGGCTGACGTCCATCTCGCGGTCGGGCCAGTCCGAAGTCATCATGGAGTTCGCCTGGGACACCAAGATGGACTTCGCCAGCCTGGAAGTGCGCGAGAAGCTGGATTTCGTCCAGTTGCCCCGGGATGCCGAAAAACCCGTGATCCTGCGTTTTGACCCTTCGCACGATCCGATCCTGCGCATGCGGTTGTACGGAGATCTGAGCCTCAGCCAGCTGCGATACGCGGGCGACAAGGATCTCCGCAAAGAGCTCGAGTCGACCGACGGGGTTGCGGCCCTCAAGATCATCGGGGGGCTCGAGGAGCAGATCCAGGTTGAAATTGACGAGAAGAGACTGGCGGAGCTCGGCATCCCGATCACGGAAGTGACCCAGGTGCTCGGCCAGGAGAACCAGAACCAGGCTGCCGGCAGCCTGTATGACCTCGATTCCAACTACCTGGTCAGGATGCTGAACCAGTTCGCATCCGTCGACGAAATCCGCAACATCATCATTCGCAATCAGAACGGCCGGCGCGTGGTCCTTGGTGATGTGGCCAAGGTCTGGCGCGGAACCAAGGAACGCGAGGTGATCGCACGGATCAACGGGAAGGAAAGCGTCGAGATCGCGATCTACAAGGAAGGCGACGCCAACACCGTTACCGTGGCCCGCGCCGTCGAACGCCGGCTGCGAGCGCTGAAAGCCGAGAACCGGTTCCCTAAGGGTGTCGAGTATGAGATCGTTTTCAACCAGGCTGATTTCATTCAGAACGCTGTAGACGACGTTCTCTCCTCGGCGGTGATCGGCGGGGTTCTGGCCACGCTCATCCTGTTCCTCTTCCTGCGCGAACTGCGCAGCACGATCAGTATCGGCCTGGCCATTCCTGTCTCGATCATGGTCACGTTCGCCTTGATGTACCAGACGGACATCAGCTTGAACATCATGTCCCTGGGCGGTGTCGCGCTCGGGGTGGGAATGCTGGTCGACAACTCCATCGTCGTGCTCGAAGCCATCCACCGCCATCGCAAGCCAGGGATATCGCTGGCTGAAGCAGTCGCCACCGGAGCGAAGGAAGTCGGAATGGCCGTGACCGCTTCCACACTCACGACCGTGGCCGTGTTCGTCCCCTTGATCTTCGTAGAAGGGATCGCCGGCCAGCTGTTCAAGGACCAGGCGCTCACCATCACTTACTCGCTACTGACCTCGCTGGTTGTGGCCTTAACGTTCTTGCCGGTCGTGCTGAACATGCACCTGAAGAAGGCACCCGAGCAGCCAGCTGTCCGGAGTGTCGCCGTGGACTGGCGGTACAGCGCCCGCAAGCCGATCCGCGCTGTGCAGAAGGTTGCCTATCCGGTTGCCCGCTTCGTGCAGAAGCCCCTGAGGTTCGTCTTCTCGAGCGTGTCGACCGTCCTCCTGGCCGACATCCGCCAAGCGGTCCGGGCCCTTGGAGCTGCACTGTTGAAGGTGTTGAATCCGGGCCTGAATCTCTTTTCCCGAGGACTCGAGCGCATTACCAGGGGCTATCCGCGGCTCCTGAACTGGTCGCTCGACAACAAGTCGATTGTCGTGGCCTTGACCCTGGCGATGACCGCCGCGGCCGCCTTGCTGGCACTCGGGCTCGGCGCCGAGCTGATCCCTTCTTTGACTCAGGGCGAGTTTGCCTTCGAGGTGAAGCTGCCCGAGGGAAAGGCACTTTCGCAGACGGACCGGACCTTGCAGGCCCTGGAAAAGCGGGTTGCCACTTACCCGGACGTGAAGACCGTCTTTTCGAGCGTCGGCGGCAGCACTCGGAACCAGTTCGCCACCAACACCTTCGAAGAGAACTACGGGCAGCTCTATATAGTCATGAAAAACAGGACGGATAAAGCTGCCGAAGAACGGGTCGTCAACCGGATTCGCGAGGAGCTGGCGGCTTTTCCCGAAGTGACCTACACCTTCAGCCGCCCGACGCTGTTCAGTTTCAAGACTCCGGTCGAAGTTGAGGTTTACGCTTTTGACCTCGACGACATGCGGGCCGCAGCCGAGCGGATTGCGGCCGGTATGGCCGGGATTCCGGGATTGAGGGATATCAAGACCACCACGCAGCTGGGCAATCCCGAGATCCACGTCGTGTTTGACCGGGATCGACTGACCCGGATGGGTCTGGAAGAAAGCCAGATCTCAAACGGCCTGCGCAACAAAATCAGGGGAGACGTGGCCACCCGGTATCGCGAAGAGGACAAGCAGATCGAGATCCTGGTGCGGACCGAGGAGTCGGACCGCAAGACAGTCGAGAGTATTGAAAACCTCGTCGTCAACGTCGCTTCGATCCGGACAGGCTCGGCGCCGGCCCAACCCGGCGGCAATAGCGACCAGCAGCCGTCCGGCCAGACGGGGGGCAGCCGGCTGCAGGTCGGGCCGAGTGTGCCCATCCGGCTGGCCTCGGTCGCGCAAGTGCGGCTCGAGCGTGGTCCGAGTGAGATCCGCCGCATCCGTTCCCAACGGGCTGCGGTCGTCGCGGCGAATCTGACCGGACGCGATCTCAGCAGCGTCACGGAAGACGTGAAGGCGCTGCTTCAGAACCTGCGAAGCGAGATCCCGGCGAACACGACTGCCAATGTCGCGGGCCAGAATGAGGAGCTGACGACCGCTTACAACAGCCTCATTTTTGCTCTCGGGCTCGCCGTTTTCCTCGTCTATCTGGTCATGGCCTCTCAGTTCGAGTCTCTCCTGCACCCGTTCGTCATCATGTTTACCGTGCCGCTGGCCCTGGTGGGAGTGGTGTTTTCGCTCTGGATCACCCGGACGACGGTAAACGTGATGGTCTTCCTGGGAGTCATCATCCTGGCGGGAATCGTGGTGAACAATGCGATTGTATTGATCGATTACACCAATCAACTGCGGCAGCAGGGGTACTCGAAACGCCGTGCGCTACTCGAGGCTGGGGAAGTCCGGTTACGGCCGATTCTGATGACGACGCTGACCACCGTCCTTGGCTTGATTCCGATGGCGTTGAGCTGGGGGGAAGGCGCTGAAGTCCGGGCGCCGATGGCAATCACCGTGATGGGCGGATTGAGCTTCTCGACGCTGCTGACGCTCGTCCTGATCCCGGTGGTTTACGAGTATCTGGATCGCAAGGAGTATGTGGCGGCGCCTGCTGGAGTTCCGCAGATGACGGACCAGGCGGGCAGTGTTCTTGGCCCGAGAGGGGCGTGAGGCGGGATGGCCACAGGATGACACGGCAGGCAACCGGCAGCTTCAGGGACGCGGGGTTTCGATACGGCGCCAGAGGCGCGCCACTCAGCCGCCGCTGAGATTCGTGTCTTTGTCACCTTGTCACAGAAGGGGGTTTTATGGCGGACAACGAGAATCAGAACAACCATCTGATCGAGGAGAAAGGGCACGGTTTCCGGCTGGCCGGGTTTTCCATTCGCTACCCGGTCACGATCTGTACGATTTTCGTCTCCTTCATCGTGCTGGGCGCCGTGTCCGCCTTCAAAATCCCGCTGGTCATGCTCCCCGACGTGGACGCCCCGTTTGTGATGGTCCGGGTTCCATACTTCAATTCCACTCCGGACCAGGTTGAAGAGACCATCACCAAGCCTCTGGAAGAAGCGCTCAGCACGATCCCGAACATCCAGCGGCTCACTTCGTACTCCAACCCCAACGACGCCTTCATCCAGATGCACTTCAACTGGGGCGAAGACATCGAGCTGCTGCGCGCCGAAGTCCGGGAACGAGTCGAGCAGGTGCGGAAGGACCTGCCGGATGACGTGGATCACATCTATGTGATGACGTGGAACACCAACGAGATCCCGATCATGGAAGGGCGCATCTCGTCGGGCCGGGACCTGCGCGGCGCTTACGATTTTCTTGATCTCAAGATCAAGAAGCCGCTGGAGCGGGTCTCGGGGGTTGGTGAAGTCGAGATTAACGGGGTCGACCGCAAGGAAATAGACATTTACCTGCGCCTGGACGACATCAAGCGGTACCGTGTCGATGTTGACGCCGTCTTCCGGCGGCTCGAAGGCGCTAACGTCGATGTCTCGCTCGGACGGGTGGTTGACGGGGGATATCGATACGGCGTCCTCACTAAGGGCTCGGTCACCTCGCTCGAGCAGATCCGCAACTTCCCGGTGAATAACGTGGGACTGAAGCTGGCGGACATTGCCGACGTTGATTTCGCCGACCCGATTGTCGATTTTGGACGCCACCTGAACGGAAGTTATGCGATCGCTCTGGAGATCCGGAAGACGTCCGACGCCAACACCGTGGAGACCGTCAAGCGGGTCATGCAGAAGATCAAGGAACTGAACGAAGATCCTTCGCTGGAAGGGATCCAGGTTCTGATCTGGCACAATGCGGGCGAAGAGATCACGAAGTCTCTTTCGGGTCTGCTCGATGCCGGCACTATCGGAGCGCTGCTCTCCGTCCTGGTGCTGTATATCTTTCTCTGGCGGCTGGGGGCGACCCTGGCCATCGGGTTTGCCATCCCCTTTTCAATCATCAGCGCTGTCGGTTTCCTCTATCTTCTCGGCAACACACTGAACGTGCTGTCCATGATGGGCCTGATGCTCTCGACTGGGATGCTGGTCGACAACGCGGTCGTCGTCCTCGAATCTATCTTTCAGAAGCTGGAAAAAGGATACGATCGGGTAACAGCCGCGCTGCAGGGTACGCAGGAAGTGGTGACTGCGGTTCTCGCGTCAACCCTGACTTCCATCATTATCTTTGTTCCCCTGGTTTTCGGAAAGGAGACGGAGTATTCGATCTGGCTTAGCCACACCGGCATTGCCATCATGATCACGCTGCTGTGCTCGCTGTTCGTGTCGCTGACGCTGATCCCGCTGGGAGTCGCGAAGTTCATCAGGATCGACGTGAACAAGAAGCCGCTTCTGAAGCCGATCGTAGTCGGGCAAATGCATCGCTTTTTCGGCCTCTTCGGTCGGCTCTTTAGGAGGCTGTTTGTTCTGGCCCGGCTCTCACGAGCCCGGCAGCCGGAGTCTGGAAGCTCCAGCCACAATAAGGCCGAAGTGGCCCAAAAGAAGTGGACGGAGCGGTACATCCGGCTGGTGAGCTGGAACCTTCGCCATCGCTACGTGATGGGCCTGCTGGTCGTGCCTTTGATTGTCGCAAGTTCCTTTTTCGTCATGACCAGGCTTCCCGATAACTCACCGGAAGCGGAGGACCTGAGGGACCTCGGAATCCAGTTCGAATTCTCGGAAAACTTCCATTACCAGAAGATCGAGAAAGAGTACGTCGAGCCGGTCGAACAGTATCTTCTCGCCAACAAGGACCGTTTCAAGATCAAGAACATCTACAGCTACTACGGGAATAACGAAGCCACGACCAGGCTGTTCTTCGACGAGGAGAGGATCACCCTCGAGGAGTTGAAGGACATCCGGAAGAAGATTTCGGATGGCCTGCCCGTCATTCCGGGCGCCGACATCCGTACCGGCCGGCAGGAGGGCGCCGAGGCGGAAAACTGGGTCGGGGTGAACCTGTACGGCGATGATTCCGTCACGTTGCAGAAGTTGGCCAGTGAAGCACGGCGCCGGCTCAAGCTGAATCCGGCTTTCCTCGAGGTCCACACCGCGCTCGAAAAAGGGCGTGAGGAGGTCCAGATTACCCTGGACCGCGAAGTGGCCAGGAAATTCGGAGTGTCGCCTCAATCCGTGGGTGGGGTGCTGGGGATCGTCCTGCGCGGCCGAGAGTTGGGCGGATACCGCACCAAGGAAGGCGAGGTCAAGATCTGGATGAGGCTCCGACAGGGAGACCGCGAGGACCTGAACGATCTGAAATCCATGGTGGTCGGTATCGGCCGGGACGGGCAGGAAATCCTGCTTTCTCAGGTGGCGAGGTTCGAGATCAAGAGGACGCCCGGATCGATCGAGCGCGAAAACCGCCGGACTTTCACTTCTCTCTACGCCAACTACTCGGGGAAGAAAAAAGACGACGGCAAGAAGCTGGTCACGGACGTGATGAACGCTCTCAGTTTCCCGCCCGGATATGGCTGGAGCTATGGCTTCTGGACCCAGCGCGAGGAGCAGGAAGACAACGATTTCATGTTCAACCTGCTGCTCGCGCTCTTCATGGTCTACTTCGTCATGGCTTCGCTGTTTGAATCGCTGGCCCATCCCTTCGCGATCATGCTCTCGCTGCTCTTTGCCTTTGTGGGTGTCGCCTACTTCCTGCTCCTGACCGGCACACCGTTTAATCTCATGGCGATGATCGGCATCATGATCCTGATCGGCATTGTAGTGAACAACGGGATCGTCATGCTGGATCACGTGAACAACCTGAGACGGCGCGGCCTGCCCCGTTCCCAGGCCATTCTGGAGGGATGCCGGGAGCGGCTGCGTCCGATCCTGATGACCGCGACCACGACCGTCGTGGGGCTGATCCCGCTCGCCGCCGGACACAGCAGCATGCTCGGCCTGCGCTACTTTCCTATGGCGCGTACCGTGATGGGCGGGCTGATGGCGTCGACCGTCCTGACGCTAATCGTTCTTCCCACGTACTACACGCTGGTCGACGATGTTTCCATGTGGCTGCGCAGGGTCTGGCATGGAAGCTCGGCGGGGGTGGCGGAGATGGCGCCCGACAGCCAACCGCTTTCCGAGCCGGGCGCGTAACGGTGGTGACAGGGCCTTAAGCGCGGCGTTTTCCAGCGGACCGTCGACAGACGAGGAGGGCGTCGGATACGTGCCTTCCGTCGTACTGTCTACCGCCGTTCGTACTTCGCCATCAGCTCGGCAAAGTCTTTCGTGTAACGAATCGCGTCGAGGTCGGAGTGGACGTTCTTCAGCTCGTCGGC
Source organism: Acidobacteriota bacterium (assembly GCA_041946865.1). GTDB lineage: Bacteria > Acidobacteriota > UBA6911 > RPQK01 > RPQK01 > RPQK01. The sequence goes on from JBHGBF010000101.1 coordinate 8,539, forward strand.
AACCATGGGAACATATTTGTCCGCCTCTCGCTCAAAGGCGATCGCCAGGTGCTTGAGCGCTTCTCCCGCTGTCCCCTCCCGCGAGTACAGAACGGCGAGTCGGAAATGGGCCTGAGCCTCATCGGCCCCGTTTGCCAATGCGGCCAGGTAGTGGTCGCGGGCGGCCGGGCCGTGGTTCTGCCGATCAAGGACCACCGCCAGGTACAGGTGAGCGCGCCCTGACTTCGGGTCGATCTTGAGCGCCTCCTCGAAAGCCCTCTGGGCCTCCAGGTTCCGGCCCAGATTCGCATAAACGCTTCCCAGGTTGAACCGGCTGTCAAAGTCGTCAGGTTCGAGCTCGAGCGCTTTTTGATAGGCCTGCAGCGCTTCTTCGTCTTTCTCCTGGGCTGACAGCACATCGCCGAGATGAGCCCAAATCTCAGGGTGTTGCGGGTCCTTCGCCAAGGCGGCCCGGAACTGTCTTTGTGCCTCCGCATACTGCTTCTGCCGCTTGGCTGCAACCCCCAGGTTGGCAAGGACGGCCGGGGAATCGGCATTCGCCTGCACCAGGTACTTCCGTGCTTCCTCCTCCTTGCCGAGGTCCAGATACAGATTGCCGATTTGCTCGGCAATTGCCGGATCCGGCCGCTTCGGATCATAGGCCTTAAGCAGATAGGTGACCGCTTCCTGCCTGTCGCCCTTTTCCCTCAAAAGCACACTGACGGCCAGGTTGGCCTGAGGATCATCGGGAACTTGCTTCAGGAATCGCAGGTAGGATGAAAACGCCTCGTCCTTTCGCCCCAGATTGTCCAAAGCCAGACCGAGGTTGAAATGGACATCCGGCCGGGCATCGGGAGCGCTCGCCGCTTTCTGAAGAAGGGGAACCGCTTCGGCATATCTCTTCTGGCGCGTCCGGATGTTGCCGAGTTGCTCAACCACGTCGACCTTGTCCGGTTGGATCGTCAACACCTGCTCCAGCTCACCGGCCGCGCCGTCGAGATCCTGTTTCTGCACCAGGATATCCGCCTTCAGCAGGCGGGCACTAACCTGCTTAGGGTCGATTTTGAGCAGCTCGTCGAGCTGCCCGAGGGCTTCATTCAGTTTGCCCCGTTTCAGGCACACCAGCGCAAGATTATGCCGTGCGGCCACAAAACCGGGGGCAATCTCCACCGCCTTGGCGAAGCACAGCTCCTGCTCTTCGGAGTATTCCTTGGCGGTACCGATCAAGGCTTCGCCTTTGCGGAAATACTCGAGCGCACGAGGATCGATCTCCGGCTGAAAAGCGAAAAACTGGAAAACTGACGCGCCGGCAAACTGACAAACCCGCAGACTCGCAGGGTGAATAGTTGATAGTGCGAAGCACAGAAAAAAGACGAGAGGCATCGATACTAAAGATACAAACGTGAAGCCGCAGTTGGTCAGCCCGTCAGCTCGCTCACGCCCTCCAGTTCGGCTGCCATTCCACGACGTCGTCAAACCGCGTCATTTCTTTAAATTCCTTGTAGCGCAACTCGATCTCGGTGAAGGTCAGTGTCCGAAGACGGTCGAGCGAGAACTTCTCCACGTTGAAACTGGCCATGACCGAACCGAAAACCACGGCCTGGCGCAGCGAGGCCCAATCAGCCCTGCCCACTCCGGCAAGGTAACCCATGAACCCGCCCGCAAAGGTGTCTCCCGCCCCGGTCGGGTCAAAAATGTCCTCGAGCGGATAAGCAGGGGTGCCAAACACCGAAATACGGCCTTGGCTGTTCCTCTGAAACATCAGGGCGCCGTATTCGCCGCGTTTGACCACCAGGGTTGTGGGTCCCCATCCATGGATTTTGCGGGCCGCCCGGATCAGGTTGGATTCCCGGGTGAGTTGCCGCGCTTCGGCGTCATTGATAATGAGGATATCGACGTGCCGGAGAGTTTCGAGCAGCGAATTGAAGTGCCCGTTAATCCAGTAGTTCATCGTATCACAGCCCACGAGCTGCGGCTTTCGGACCTGCGTGAGCACGTCGCGCTGGATCTTCGGGTCGAGGTTTCCCAGGAAGACGAACTGAAGGTCTCGATGGCTGTCCGGGAGGTTCGGCTGGAAATCAGCGAGGACGTTTAGTTGAGTGTCCAAGGTGCGGGCGTCGTTAAGATCGTAGCCGTACTCCCCCGCCCAGCGGAAGGTCCGTCCTTCGACCCGCTGAAGACCGCACAGATCGATATTCCGGCTTTCCAGGAAGCGCCAGTCCTCCTCTCTGAAGTCCCTTCCGACCGCCGCCACCAGAGAGACGCGTGTGAAAAAACTGGCCGACACGCTGAAGTAAGTGGCAGAACCTCCCAGAGCCTCGGTGGCTTCGCCAAAAGGAGTCTTCACGGTGTCGTAAGCGACTGAACCAACAACCAGGATAGGGGGCATGCTGTTTCTCCCTGCTCAACCTTTGGCCACCTGGGAGCGCCGGCGTCTTGCCTGCCTGCACTGTCGGACATAATCGACTGTCGTGCAGGCGTGACAGGCAGGCAAGAAGGCCGTGCTCCCCAGAAGTCAGCGTATATATTTTCCGATAATCAGCTTCAGGCGCTCCTTGGTTTCCGGCGGAATGACCGCGGGATCGGTGATGAGCGCGTTTCTTAAAGCGTTTTGGCAAGCGCAGTCGAATTTGCCGGGCATTCCTCGCAGCGTCTTCTTTATGAGCCGCTGGACGTTCTCGCTGTTTTTCATGAGGTAAGCGATCAGCATTTCCACGCTGACGGCCTGTTCCTCGTCGTGCCAGCAGTCGTAGTCGGTGACCATGGCAATTGTGACATAACAGATCTCGGCTTCCCGGGCGAGCTTCGCCTCCTGCAGGTTCGTCATCCCGATCAGGTCCATGCCCCAACTGCGGTACAGGTCCGATTCGGCACGGGTTGAAAACGCGGGGCCTTCCATACAAACGTAGGTCCCGCCTCGCTTCACCGGGAAGTCCATCGCCTGGGCGGCCTTTGCCACCTCGTCGGCGAGCACGGGGCAAATCGGGTTGGCAAAAGAGATATGGGCAACGACCCCATCTCCAAAAAAAGTCGAAACACGAAGCCGTGTCCGGTCGACGAACTGGTCCGGCAGGATGAAATCCATGGGCTTGTGCTCGAGCTTGAGGGAGCCGACAGCACTGGCGGAAAGGATCCGTCGCACGCCCAGCTGCTTGAAGCCGTAGATATTGGCACGGTAGTTGATTTCGCTCGGCATGAAGCGATGTCCCCGCCCATGCCGGGCGAGGAAGGCGACCCGCTTTCCTTCCAGCAGGCCTGTCAGGTACGCGTCGCTCGGCTTTCCAAAGGGGGTTTCGAGCTCAACTTCTTTCCGGTTCTTGAATCCCGGGATGTCATACAAGCCGCTGCCGCCGATGATGCCGATGTCTGCCTGGTTCACCCTCACCTCCCTCTACGATGACAACGTGACAAGGTGACAAGGTGAAACAGAGTCCCATTGCTCCACAACTTCATGCTGTCACCCTGTCACCGCGCCACTTTGTCGTCTTCGTCGGTTTGTTAGACGCCCGTTAATTTTAGGGCTGCCACTCGAATGCGGCCAAGAGGTATTTTCCGTCGGTCTCGTGCAGGTAACCGGCCGGCTGCATTTGATCATGCTCAAAGAACAGCAACCAGTTCCCGGCGATTGCCCGTCTGTAAATGTCCTTTCGAACCTGGAGGGTCGTCATCGGATAGAGGTCGTACGCCATAACCCAGGCGGGAGGGATGTGGGCGGAGGTGGGACACAGATCCCCCAGGAAAAGCAAGCTTCGGCCTTCGGATTCGACAAGCACCGACTGGTGTCCCCGTGTATGTCCGGGTGTGTGCAGGAGCCTGACGCCCGGCACGATCTCCTCTTCCCGGTCAACCCGTCGCAACCTTCGCTTTTCCTTCAGCACGCCCCAGTTGTGCTCAAAATAGCTCGCCGCGGACCGCTCGTTGGGACTGCTCGCGTCCTCGTACTCTTCCTGTCTCACGATGTACTCGGCTTTGGGAAACGTGGGGACGACCCGATCTCCGTCAGAGCAGGTGTTTCCGCCGCAATGATCGAAATGGAAATGCGTGTTGATGACGATGTCGATATCGCTCGTCTTGAGGCCAAGCTGGGCCAGCCGCCCGGGCAAAGTCGCGTCGTGTTCGATCCGGTAGATCCGGACTTCCTTCTCCGTGTACTTCTCGCCGCAGCCGGTATCAATAAGGATGTTGTAACTGCCGGTGCGGATAAGCAGGCAGTTGAGGCCCAGCCGGATGCGGTTCTTTTCGTCGGGTGTGGCCTTTTTCTCCCAGAGGACTCGCGGCACGACGCCGAACATGGCCCCGCCATCGAGCCACACGTTTCCGTCTGAAACCAGGTGGAGATCAAATTTGCCGAATTTCAAACCGAACCTCCGTTCTTATTTTCGGATTTGTAGGGCCGCCGGCTACTTCACCTTGCGCACCAGCTCGTCCAAGGCCGTATCCGGGTCGACATCTCGAGAGGCAAGACGCTCCGCCAGCCGGTCAAGTTCCGCTTCGGGCACGAAACTCTGGATTCGGGACACCAAACGCTGTGAGACAAGCCGCAGAAGTCTCTGCCTTGCCACGGCTTTGCGCCTCGCGCCGGTCCGGTCCTTGCGAAAGTCATAAAAGCGCTGGACGGTGTTGACCAGTTCTTCAACGCCCTGGCCGGTTGTGGCAATGGTCTTGAGCAGAGGGAGGTCCCAGCCATCGTCCCGGCTGACCATCCTCAAAAAGGATCGCAACTCGCGCTCGGCTCGGGAAGTCTCCGGATGATCGGCCTTGTTAATGACAAAGATGTCGGCGATCTCCATAACTCCGGCTTTGATTGCCTGCACGCCGTCCCCCATGCCCGGGACCAGCACCAGAATGGTCACGTGGGCGGTGCTTGCGATGTCGATCTCATCCTGACCGACCCCTACTGTCTCAAGGAGAAGGATGCGGTAGCCGGCCGCGTCCAGGACGGTCAGCGCGTCCTCAACGGCTGCCGACAACCCGCCCAACTGTCCGCGTGTGGCCATACTGCGGATGAAAACGCCCGGATCCGAGGCGAGAGACTGCATCCGGATACGATCGCCGAGGATGGCGCCCCCGGAAAACGGGGAAGTGGGGTCAACGGCGATGATTCCGACCCTCAGGCCCGCTTCCCGGTACGCCAACGCCATCTGCGCGAGCAGTGTGCTCTTGCCCGAACCAGGGCTGCCGGTTATGCCGATGACGAGCGAGCGCCCGGTCTGCCGGTATACTTCTTTGATCAGCTGGCGAACCCAGGGCGTTTGTTGCCGCTCCAGCTCCGTCAACACTCGGGCGATGGTTCTGACATCGCCTTGAGAGATCTTTTGCAACTTCTCTGCGATTTCGGCTCGATGAACGTCTTCCACTGGCACAAAGTTTCCGCTAGGTCCAATCCATGTTACTTTTAATGGCAACGCCAGGGAAAGACAAAGAACTGCTGAACGGAGGGATCATGGCGGGGAAACCGATCGAGGTCGCGTACTACTATCGAATCAAATGGGGCTACCATGAGGAGTTCATCGAGCTTTTCAAGAAGAATCATTACCCCGTCCTTAAAGCACAGATCGAGACCGGACGGATACTTGAAATCCGGACCTACGCACCTAAGTTCCACGGAGATGGTCGAAGCGACTGGAACTTCCTTTCGGTCCTGGTGTTTCGTGACTGGGAGGCGTTAGCCACATCAACGGACAAGGAGATCGCCAAACGCCTGTACCCGGATCAGGAGACCTTCCAGCGGGAAGAGCGGCGCCGCTTTGAGCTGGTGGAAGCTCACTGGGACGTGCCGCTGAAAGAAATCGCGATGGAATAGAGCCGCGCGCAGCGTTTCAAAACAGAGCTGCAGCGTTTATTGCGGACCGCCAGCGGACGGGGAGCGCCTCGGGTGCGGGCCCAGCGGCAGCGTTTCAAACAGAGCCGCAAGTGCGGCGTTTTTTGCGGACCGCCAGCGGACGGGGAGCGCGTCGGGTGCGAACCGGTCCCACCACTCGAACAGCGGAACCGGCACCCAACGTCCCTGCGGGCGCGGGCCTCTCAAAAAAGGTTATCGTAGTCACCGCCGCCGGAGGAGGGGCCGCCTTCGCCCGCTCCGTCCTCGCCTGTCTCACCCAGGGATTTTTCGATCGCCTCGGGATCTTCGCCCGCTTCCAGGCGGTCCACGACTTCGTTGAACTCGGGGCCGAGATCTTCCCCGAGCTCCCCGCCCATCTTGCGCATCATCCGGGCCATGGCTTTCGGGTCGTTTTCGTCGAAGTCGCCCCATTTGTCGGGATCGGCCATGCTTTCGAGCCGGCTTTCTTCGGAACGGACCATCGAAACGCGCGAGACAAGCTGCTCCAAATCAGCACTCCCGCAGCGGCACTTTGTCCCGTTCGCATCCGCCATCCGCCAGAAGAAGCGCGAGAAGCGCCGCCCGCAAACCTTACATAAATATTCGTAAACCGGCATCCGGGGTATTATAGGTTTATTGACCTCCGCCGTTCAATTCTGACAGAATCGGTGCCTTCTATGCGCAAACGGGCCAAGCTCGCAATCAAGCTCGGTGTGACGTTGCTCCTTCTGGGGATCCTGGCCCTGGAAATGGATCTCAAGAAGTTTGTCGCCGTGGTGTCCTCGGTTGATCCCACCTTAGTGCTCCTGGCCACGGCTTTGCAGATGTTCATCATCATGCTGGCGGTATTCCGTTGGCATGTGATCCTCCAGAACTTTCAGATGTCAGCCGCGCTCGGTCCGCTGACCAAAATCATGTTCATCGGCCAGTTTTTCAACCTGTTCCTTCCCTCGGCGATCGGCGGCGACGTCTTCCGTGCCTACTATCTGTCAAAGAGTCATCGCCGAGGAATGTCGAGCACCCTGACGACGACGCTGGTCGAGCGCTCGGCAGGCCTGTTCGCGCTGCTTTTCATGGGTTGCGTTTTTGCGGCCCTGCACCGGATCGTGGTACAGGGTTTCTCCCTGCTGTATCTTTTCATCGGCCTGATCATCGCTTACGTCGCCGCCAACGTGGCCCTGTTTCACTCCTGGATTCACCGGCGTCTGACCCGCCTCCTGATGCGCTTCAATCTGAAGGACGTGGAGGGAAAGCTGGAGCTCGTGTACGAAGGTCTGACGACCTTGAGAAGAAACAAGAAGGCGGTCGCTAACTGCCTTCTCCTGTCGGGCGCCATCCAGTTTCTTTCGGTCGTCGTCATGTGGCTCGCCGCGCTTTCGATCGGCATTCGAGCCCCGTTCTATATCTTCCTTGTCTTTATCCCGATCGTGAACCTGACCATCATGATTCCGCTCACCATCAACGGATTCGGCTTGAGAGAAAGCGTCTACTATTTGCTTTTTGCCGAGATCGGGCTGCGGCCGGAAACCTCCGTTACCTTGTCCTTGCTTAACTTCCTGGTGGTGACCCTGTCGTCGCTGCCCGGCGGCGTCGCGTACTCGATGTACAAGAAGGAAGAGAACTTCGACGCCATTCTTACCAAGCCGGAAACCTTATGAGAGTTCTTGTGACCGGAGGCGCGGGATTTATCGGTTCTCACGCCTGTCAGCATCTGCTCGACCGCGGAGACGAAATCGTCGTGGTCGACAACTGCAACGATTTCTACGATCCGAGGATCAAGGCTCGAAACCTTGACAAGATACGGGAGCGGGGAAAATTCCCTTTTTATTGCCTGGATCTGCTCGATGTCCCCGCTCTGACCACTGTTTTCAAGACCCACAAGCCCACGGCCGTGCTGCACCTGGCGGCGCACGCGGGGGTTCGTCCGTCCCTCGAGGACCCGGTCCTTTACACCCAGGTCAACGTGACCGGAACGAGCGGAGTGCTTGAACTGGCCCGCCGGTTCGAGGTGACAAACTTCGTCTTTGCCAGCTCCTCTTCAGTGTACGGCATCAACAGCAAGGTGCCGTTTGAGGAGGACGATCCCATCAGCCAGCCCGTCTCTCCTTACGCCGCGACCAAGCGCGCCGGCGAGCTGCTCTGCTTCGCCCACCACCACAACTACGGGCTCCCGGTCGCCTGTCTGAGATTCTTTACGGTCTATGGGCCCAGGCAGAGACCCGAGATGGCGATCCATAAGTTCGTCCGCACTATTATGAACGACGGCGAGATCCCGGTTTATCACGAGGGGAAGTCCGAGCGGGATTACACCTACGTGGATGACGTTGTGCAGGGGATCCTCGGCGCCCTCGACCGTCCGGACGGCTTTCGGATCTACAATCTGGGGAACTCGCGCACCGTTCCGCTCTTGCGGCTCATCGAGCTGATCGAGAAAGCGCTTCACAAGAAGGCCAGTATCAAGCTTTTACCGGCCCAGGCCGGTGATGTCCCCATCACCTACGCCGACATCTCGCGAGCGCGCCGGCACCTCGGCTATTCTCCTGAGACCCCCATCGAAGAAGGCATTCCGAAATTCGTGGAGTGGTATCTGAGGGAGAGTATAGCCAGCCTGTAACCGGGGCCGTCTCTAAAATCCCTGATGAGGGGTACTTGACTCCAGTAGCCGCTGGACATTGTGGTGGCGAGCACGCGAACGAGTGGAAGCGGATTTGCTCTTCCCCTTCAGCATGGGTCGGACCGAAAAACGGTCCATAAATCAGCCCAAGGTGGCACATGGCTGTACACTGTTGTAGGAGCTGGTTTTTATCTGGTGTTTTTGCCATGTGTTACCTTGGGAGGGAAGGTATCCCCCCAATTCCTGAGCCAGGGTACCTGGAGAACGGTACCCTGGGTCTACACCCGTCCGCCGGATCTTCCCTGAAAGGGAAGACCTGGACTTAGGCGAAAATAAACAGATGTGTGAACGTTTTTACGCCGAAGGCGTTAGGCAGGACAGCCCAGGGCTGGCGCGCAGTTGAGCGCCTACCCTGGGAAACCGTTGCAGAACAAGCCTTTCTGCCCTG
>JBHGBF010000102.1:0-17329 GCA_041946865.1 Acidobacteriota bacterium
CCTGACGCCTTCGGCGTAAAAAACGTTCACACATCTGTTTATTTTCGCCAAAGTCCAGGCCCCCGGCTTTGCCGGGGGATACTTACCCCGCGGCTCGGTGAGGCGGCCGCGGATGGAGCTTTTTTTGGAAAGCGTTTAACTGCCGGACGGCGGCTTCAGCGCGGTATTTTGACGACGACGACGGTCATGTCGTCCCGCTGGTCGCCGCCGGCGACCCAGCAGGACAGCTGATCCAGAATGAGCGCCTGCAGATCGTCTGCCGTCAGGAACGCATTGGCGATCAGAAGCTCGGCCAGCCGATCCTCGCCATATTGCTCGCCTTTGGGGTTCTCGGCTTCTACAATGCCGTCGGTGAAGTAGACCACCATGTCATCGGGGTGCAGCTGCAGCGTCTCTTCGTCGTACTCGGGATCTTCGAACAGGCCCGCCACCATTCCGCCCTTTGAGAGGTGGCGGATACTGTGGTCGGAAATGACGAGCGGCGGGTTGTGCCCGGCATTGCAGTAGGTCACCGTCAGGTTCTCGGCGTCGAAGCGGCTGAGCACGAGCGTCGCAAATTTGTCGGGAGAAGTCTGCTGGTAGAGCTGGCGGTTCACATCACTCACCGACTTTGCCACGCTGGCCTGGCGGTTCGCGCCCAGTGTCTGATAGCTGATGATGGTCCGGATAGAAGACTGCAGGCTGGCCATCAACAGCGCGGCTGAAATCCCTTTCCCGCTGATGTCCCCGATGACGACGTCAAACGCGTTAGCCCCCAGGGGAATGAAGTCGTAGTAGTCGCCGCTGACCTGACGGGCGGGGAGGCAGGCCGCCGCCAGCTGGAAGTTTTTGATGGAGGGTAGCTTCTGCGGGAAAAGCTTGGACTGGACCTCGCGCGCAATCTCGATTTCCTTATCGAGGCGCTGTTTTTCAGACACCTGCTGCATCAAGCTGACGATGCTCTCGGCCATCTTGTTGAACGATGCGGCCATCGCTTCCAGCTGATCGCGGCTGCGGGTCTTGATCCGGTATCCGAAGTTCCCTTGCTGAATGGCAGATGTCGCGGCGTCCAGGGTGTGAATTGTCCGAGTGATTGAGCGGGCGATCACCACGGCGATAAGAAGCGAAATCAGCTCGACCAGAACAAACAGGCTGCCGAGAAAGGTAAAAATTCCGATGAAATAAGCACCCAGCGTCTGCGTTTCGGTAAAGTAATGATCGTAGACCGTTCGAAGCGGGACCCGCAGCGCGGTCGCATGCTGGTTTGAAACTGCTCCCGTCGTCCAGTTGACCGGCACGATCAACCCGATGTAATTGATCTGGCCGCCACTGACGAAATCGGAGAAGGAGACGTCGGGGTTCGCATTGCTGAGGGGGACAGGCATCGACAGCTGCAGCGCCGTTTCACGGTATATCCGGTCGATCAGATCCTGGCTGAAGGGCAACTGCAGACAACTGTAATAGACGGTGTTGCCGGACTTGAGCGGCCCGACGCTCCGAAAATAGAGCTTGCCCTCGTCGTAAACCAGTCCGCTGAAGCCCTTCAGCGCCCAGGCGGGCAAGGGTTTTCCGGTCTCCGGTAAAGGGCTGTCGGGTATGGCCGTCAAGATCCTCGGATCCTGCTGGTTGGAACCATCTGAACGGCCCGATGCCTGCTGCAGAACCTTCCACGAGACCGGTCCCAGCTGCCCGGCTCTCCGGGTGAGCGCTCTCCTGGCTTCGTTCCTGAGGATGCCGCCCGCTTCCGCCGCCCCGGCGCCAGCCTTCTGGTAATATCCAAGCGCGATCTCCTGGTTGGCCTCGCGCAGTTCTGCCGAGACTTTCTGCAGCTCGCTATCCAGGTACAACGCCGCGAGCTGCCCGATCACCAGGCGCATTGCCAGCCATAGAAGCAGGACCAGGATCACCAATGGAATGATGCCGACAAAAGCGTAAGAGACGATGATCTTGTTGCGGACCTTCCATAACCATCGGTTCTTGATGCTCTTGATGACCTTAAGCAGGTAATAGGGGAGCGTGATAATCAAACCGAGAGTCCCGAGTCCTTCGAGGATGGTAAAGATGCTGTTGGGCGAGAAGTACGAGATGGCGGTCCCGAGCACATACAGAACGCCTGCCGTGGCTGTCAGCTTTGCCATGCGCGTCTTCATGTGATTGAAACCAATCCCACTATTATAATGGCCTCGTGGGGCGCGTGCTGCTGATTTTCATCGACGGGCTTGGCCTGGGTCCAAGCGATTCGCCCTGCAACCCCCTCGCCCGTTTTTCCCCGTCGGTTCTCAACTGTTACTCCGATCGCCTCGGCCCGCTCCCGCGCGACGGCATCTGCATCCCCGTTGACACCTGCCTCAGCGTAGCAGGTGTCCCGCAAAGTGCGACCGGGCAGGCGACGCTGTTTACAGGTATAAACGCGGCAGAATTCCTGGGCCGGCATCTTTCCGGCTTCCCGAACCAGGAGTTGAGGTCCCTTCTGGCCGAAGAATCCTTCGTGCAACGCCTGGCAAAACGAAACCGTTCGGTTCATTTCGCCAACACTTACACGCCCGCCTTCTTCGAGAACCGTCCCAGATGGGTGTCGGTCACTACGTGGGTTTGCGAGAGCGCAGGTCTGAAGCTCAATATGCTGACGGACCTGCTGGCCGAACGCTCCCTCTACATGGATTTCACGAATCGCCTGCTCGTCGACCGCGGTCATGCCGTGCCGATCTGGACCCCCGAGAAAGCCGCTCACATCCTGGTCGAGCAGGCCAAATTTCACGACATGTGTTTTTATGAGTACTTCCTGTCGGACGTGGCCGGGCACCGAGGAACACCGCAGGAGAATGAGCCCATTCTGCGCGAGCTGGACGATTTCCTGCGGCATGTCGTAAAGGAGCTGGACCTGGAGAATTCGTCCCTGATCATCACCAGCGATCACGGTAATATCGAAGACTCCTGCGTGCCGGGACATACGGTGAATCCTGTCCCCTGCCTGTTCTGGGGACCCATCCGGGCCCGGATCACCGGTCGCACGCGACTGGATCTGACGGAAATCGCGCCGCTGATCGAGGCGGAAACAGGTTGAAAAGCAGGCCATTGTGCCGTGCGGTCGCCTGAGAGGCGGCTCCACGCGGCGACTTTCACTGCACGCCGACGTGCCCGAAAGCCGTGGAGCGTTGGCACTCACCCGCGCAGGCGGCTGCAGATCTCGTTCTCGAGCGCCGGCTCGTCGACCGGGACCCGGCCGAAGACTTTCATCCACACGTCGGGTTTTTCCATACAGAGGTAGATCGGCGTGTCCTGCCCGAATTGCCTGATCCACGCGCGCATCTCGCGATAGATCGCGACACGCACCGGCTTGAAATAGCGCAGCTTCCCGTCTTCGCCCGGGACCAGCTCGCCAAAAGGCAGGGGACTTCTTGGAAACCGGCGCCGGATCACCTGCTTCAAGGCGTAGGTCATCCGGAGCGCACCCAGTGAGATCCAGGCGACCGCCTCGGCGGGTATCAGCTCGAAGATCTGTCGCACGACCGACCGGTATTCCATCTCCCACCCCGGGTACTGGACGATCGGATCAAAGTGAAACGCCACCTGGTAACCTGCGTTAAAGCATCTCTTCGCCGCCTGCAGCCGTCCCTGCAGGGATGCTGTCTTGTGTTCGTCGGTCTTCTGTATCCGGGGCGGATTAACCGACCAGGCAATAACGGTTCGTCCCCGATGGTCGAGTCCGAGAAGATTCCCGACCGAGTCTGTCTTGGTCTTCAATTCCAGGGTGGCGTTCGGCTGCGACGCAAAGAACTCGACCAGCGGGATGCTGTAGCGGGTGAGCGGGTCGAGGGCGAGGCTGTCCGCCAACTCCCCGGTTCCGACCCTGAAAGAACGGCGCCGGTCGCTTGAAAAGGCGGATTCCAGCTCGCCCAGAAGATCGAAGTAATTGGCGTAAATCGTGAGATAGGGGAAATTGAGGTAGGACTGCAGAAAGCAGTAACTGCAATCCATATGACAGTTGGCCGCGTAGTTGATGACCAGGTAGTTGCAGCAGACATTTCGAATGCCCAGCCGCCCTCTCCCGCCCGGGCAGTGCTTGAGAAAGCGGCCTTTGTGCTCGGCCAGCAGGAGATACTTCTTGGCCCGTCCGAGCCCAGGCGTCTGTTCCTTGGCGAGACTGAGAAGGTCGTCCGCGGAAGTGACGATCTCGACGGGTACATCCGCAAGCGAGCTGAGGACATTCCTGGTGATTTCACTGTCGGCGATCGAAGCTTCGATAAAGAGCTTCTGTGGGCGGTAACACTTCATGTCTGATCCCGTTCTCCCTGGGTACTACAGCATTCCGAGAATCTCCGCCAGCTCGGGTTTGTCCGCGATCTCCAGCAACCTGGCCGCAACGGCTTTCAATTCCTGCACAGAGCGAACCGCAAATCCCACCTGGATCTTTTCGCCTTCGAAGAAGGGAGGAAGGTGAAACTGGATTTCGGGAGGCAGGCGCAGTCGGGCCTTCTTTTCCTGGTACAACCCTTCATACTCGGTCAGCTTTGGGAAGCGGCGTGACCGCAAATGGTGCAAGAGCGCGTCCAGCTTGTTTGGGGCGGTCTCATCGAGCAGTTCGATGATCGACGTCCGCTCGCGGCCGCGCAACTCGTCGAGGAGGGTGAACAGCTCCTTCTGCCGGTTGAAGCCGGGCTTCAGCTCCCTGATGAGTTTCAGGAACGCCGCCTGTTCGTGGTTTTCCCAGCGCGCAAATCCGAGCGCAATTTCGGGCTGCAGATCCTCGATCACAATGGCTTCCTGCAGTTCCCGCGGCAATCTCGAGATCTCAAGCAACCGGTTCATTTCGAACCGGTTAGGCTTGACACCAAGGAGCGGCAAAAATTCGCTGATCACCTCTGGCTGTGCTATCCTGAATACTCGAGTAAGCTTCCAGACGGCGTTCGCCTTCTCAAGGAGGTTTAAAGGACGAGTCGCGGCGTTTTCAAATAAGGCCTCCACGAACAACTGCTCCGGTTCCCCGTTCCGCACCAGACAATTGAGCTTCATCAGGCCGAGATTGGAAGCGGCTCGAAGCCGTCGAAAACCCGAGATAACGCGATACCGGTCCGGTCCCACGGGTTGCACGTGAGGCGGACAAAGGAGGCCCACACGGCGAATAGCGGCGGTCAGAGCATCGATCGGAAGCCAGTCCGGCGCAATCGCGAAAGTCTGGTCGCTCAAGTCAATCTGCTCGAAGCTTAGGGCCGTCAGGCCGGAGAAATCTGGTGCAGGCATACGCCCTTTTATCACAGCCGGCAACCTTAAGTGAAAAAAGGCATCAAATCTGGTGAGCTGTGCGTTGAATGGGCACATGGGTTTGTGGTAATTTCGGTGCACTTTTCGGAAGGTTTTTGGGGCAGTCCGACAGCAGGCGCCATTATTGGAGGAGGTCATTCAAAGTGACGATCGTGAGATCCTTTATTAAAAACCCTTTTTTTCTGTTTCTTCTGGTCGCCCTGCCGGCTGCCGCCCCTGGTCAGAGTCAGACCTCGGACCAGAGTCAGCAGCAAGCCGCTCCGGCGCAGCAGCAGCCAGAGGGAGAACAGGCTCAGAGTCAAGAAGGCGATGTCCGGTACACCGCCGAGGAGTATGCCGCCTACCAGAAGGCCACCGAGGAACCCGACCCTGTCAAAAGAGAAGACGCGATTCTCGACTTCGTGAAAAACAATCCGAAATCCTCACTGGTAGAGTACGCCCTGACCACCTACAAGCAACTACTCGTTGAATACCAGAAGAGCAACAACTGGCAGAGGATGGCAGTGGCGGGAGAGAAGTTGCTGGCAATCAGACCGGACGACGTCCAGACCATGTACCTTGCGGGTACCGGCTGTTTCTACACGCAGCAGTACCCAAAAGCCGCCCAATACCTCGAGAAGGTGTATGCGAGCCAACCCGAGCCCGCTATCGCCTTCATGCTCGCCGTAATCTACGGGACGGCCCAGACGAACGACGACGTCAAGCTGCTGAAATACGGCGAGATTGCGTGCTCCAAGTTCGAACCCAAAGACTGCTATCAGATCCTCCCCAACCTGACCCGCATCTACATGGAGAAGAAACAGTGGGCGAAGGGAGCGGACAACGCCAAGAAGACTCTGCAGGCGTTTGAGCTGGTACAAAAGCCCCCTACGGCAGAGCAGGCGGCTTGGGACGATTACATTGCCCGAGAGAGAGCGGTCGCTTATTCAGCCCTTGGCCGGCAGTCGTTCGACAGCGGAAACATGAAGGCCACCATAAGCAACTACAAGCAGACCTTGAAGGCGTACAGCAAGAACCCCGGCCTGAACGCAGAGGCGTACTATCATATCGGCTACGCCATGTGGAAGCTGGATCCATCCGGTGTGGAAGAAGGTGCGATGATCGCGTTTGCCAAGGGCGCCCAGCAGAAAGGCGCTCCTCATCAACAGCCCTGCCAGAAAGAGCTGGAACGCTTGTATAAGGTGATCCACAACGGCTCTTTGGCGGGCTTGGACGAGTTCGTCGATGAGGCGGTCAAAAAGCCGTTGCCGAGCTAATGCTCAACGTCGGAGGTTCATGCTAAGTTTGGCCCACGAATTTCCACGAATTAAGCAAATGTCCGCAGATTAATTCGAGAAAATTCGTTAATTCGTGGAAATTTTCGTGGACAAAGACAAAGTCAAACCTCCGGCCTTGGTCCTTAATCCCCGATTCCCGAGCTCCTCATTGGATTTTCTACTCCAGGATCTGAACGACGAACAGCGTCTGGCGGTCACGCGCACGGACGGCCCGCTTCTGATTCTCGCTGGGGCAGGCAGCGGCAAGACCCGCACCATCACCTACAAGATCGCCTACCTGATCGGGCAGGGAATCTGCCGGCCGGAAAACGTCCTGGCGGTTACGTTCACCAACAAAGCGGCGGAAGAGATGCGGGGCCGGGTGGAACGGCTCCTTGAATCGCTGGAGTCGCCGCCCCTCGTGTCTACCTTCCACTCGTTTTCGGTTCGCGTCCTCAGGCGGTATGCCGGCCTGGTGGGCTATGGGTCCGATTTCTCGATTTGCGACGAGGACGACCAGAAGGCGCTGCTCAAGCAGGTCTACGAGGAGCTGAAGCTCCAGGACAACCTCGTCCCGATCAAGCGGACGCGGGCCATCATCAGCCGCGCCAAGAACCAGGGCTGCAGCCCGGAAAGTTACCTGGAGGACTCGACGGACCCCGACGCTCCGATCATCTGCAGCGCCTTCAAGGTGTATCAGCGGCGGCTGAAAGAAGCGAACGGGATGGACTTCGACGATCTGATTCTGCTCACCGTTCAGTTGCTGTCCGAACACCCCAAAGTCCGGGAAGGCTACGCCTCCACCTTCAAGTATCTGCTGATCGACGAATACCAGGACACCAACCTTCCCCAGTTCGAACTGGTAAAGCACCTGGCCTCTATCCACCACAACATCAGCGCGGTTGGGGACGAGGACCAGTCGATCTACCGGTTTCGGGGCGCCGACATCAACAACATCCTGCGGTTCGAGCGCGATTTTCCCGGCGCCGTGGTCGTCAAGCTCGAACAGAACTACCGTTCGACACAGACCATTCTGGACGCGGCCACCGGCTTGGTCTCCCACAATGTCCAGCGTAAGGGGAAGAAGCTCTGGACGGCGGGAGGGAAAGGCGAGCTCATCGACGTTTTCCCGGCCGAAAGCCCGGAGGCGGAAGCCGAATTTGTTTCACGCTTGATTTACCAGTTCCAGAGGGAATCGAAGGACAGGGTTGCCGTTCTCTACCGCACCAATTTTCTGTCCCGGCAGCTTGAAGACGCGCTTCGGCGGCTCCAGATCCCCTACCGGCTGCTCGGAGGCGTGAGCTTTTACAGCCGCAGGGAAGTGAAAGACGCCCTGGCTTACCTGCGGGCTGTCCGCAACCCCGATGACGATATTGCGCTCGGCCGCATCATCAACGAGCCGCCGCGCGGAATCGGCAAAACAACCCTGGATCGCTTGTGGGAAAAAGCCAGGCAGAAGCACCAGTCGCTTTGGCGCACAATAAAGCAGAGCCTGGCTTCTCAAGAGCTTCCCGGCCGGGCGCATCTGGCTCTCGAGAAGTTCTCCTCCCTGATTGAGGCCTGCGCCGCTGTCCTGAAGTCCCCTCTTGACCAGGCTTTAAGAGGTGTCCTGCAGGCGAGCGGCTACATAGCGGCCTTGGAGAAAGAAGGGACCGAGGAAGCGAAAGAGCGGCTGCTGAACCTGCAGGAACTGGTTACAGTGGCGAGCGAGCACGTCCGGCAGGGTCTGGGGATCACCGATCTCCTGGACAATGCGGCGCTCTATTCGGATACAGACGAGTATGACCAAAACGCCGCGGTCCTCCTCATGACCCTCCACAATGCCAAGGGACTGGAGTTCCCGATTGTCTTCATCATCGGTTGCGAGGAAGGACTGCTGCCGCACAGCCTCAGCGGCGAGGGCGACGATTTGGAGGAGGAACGCCGGCTCTGCTACGTGGGGCTGACCCGGGCACAGAAGAAAATTTACCTGACTTTCTCAAAACGCAAACGTTTCAGCCGCGGGGAAGTATTCGAGAAGGGCAAGCCGAGCCGCTTCCTGGCCGAGCTGCCCCAGCATCTGCTGCGGGATCTGTCGGCCCCGACTTTTCAGTCGGCCCGCCTGAGCTCGGGCGCCTGGCCTTCAAGGACGTACAATACGCCGGACAGCGTGCGCCGCTTTCTGGCGCAGAAGAAGGGCGCCCCCGGTGGCTTTGTCAAAGGCGCCCTGGTCGAGCATCACGACTTCGGCCGGGGGCGAGTCCTGGACGTCCAGGAGTCCGGAGATGATTTGAAAATCACCGTGCAGTTTCCGGATATCGGCATCAAGAAGCTGCTGCAGAAGTATGCAAAGTTGAAGTTGGTGTGAAAAGCTCTGGACGAATTGGACGAAGTGGACGGCGGCGCCCACTTCCTCCACTGCTTTAAAAAGGGGGGAGGCAAAGAATTTGGCTGCGAATCTTTTCAGGACTAAAAATCTCCGTGAGATCCTGCGGACGGCGGAGCAGGCGGACACCCGGCTCAAGCGCGTGCTTGGCTGGCCGGAGCTCACCCTGCTCGGTATCGGCGCGATCGTCGGCGCCGGCATCTTCGCGCTCGTCGGGACTGCCGCGGCAGGAAGCGGCGACCGGCTAGGATCGGGCCCCGCCATCATGCTGGCCTTCGCTTTGACGGCAATTGCCTGCGCGCTGTCGGCTCTCTCCTATGCGGAGTTTGCCTCGGTCGTCCCGATCGCGGGCAGTGCTTACACTTACAGTTACTTCACGTTGGGTGAGCTGATCGCCTGGATTATCGGCTGGGACTTGATCCTGGAATATGCGGTCGGGAACATTGCGGTGGCCGTCTCCTGGTCCGGTTACATGGTGCAGTTGCTGAAAGGTTTCGGGATCAACCTCCCCTGGTGGCTCGCCACCACTTACACCAATCCCCAGATTACCGGTGACATGCTGGCCTCAGCGCCGCATCTGTTCGGGTTGCCGGTCGTGATCAACCTCCCCGCCGTCTTTATCGTCTTCGTGATCACTGCCGTCCTGGTCATTGGGATAAAGGAAAGCTCCAATTTCAACACCCTGATGGTGGTCATCAAGCTCGCGGTCGTTATCTTCTTCATCGTCGTCGGCTCCTTTTACGTGAAGCCGGCAAACTGGGTCCCGTTTGCGCCCAACGGCTGGGGGCCGATCATGACAACCGCGGCCATTGTCTTCTTCGCGTACATCGGATTCGACGCCATCTCCACGGCGGCGGAGGAAACCAGGGACCCCCAGCGGGACTTGCCGATCGCCATGATTGCCTCGCTGGTCATCTGCACTCTCCTTTACGTGGCCGTCGCCGCCGTCCTGACCGGGATAATTCCGTGGAATGAGTTGAATGTCAGCGAGCCGCTCTCCCTGGCGTTCAGTTACCTGAAAATGGATTGGGCGGCAGGAGTGGTCGCTTTCGGCGCCGTGGTCGCCACCACGGCAGTCTTGCTCGTGTTTCAGATGGGCCAGCCCAGGATCTTCTTCTCGATGTCACGCGACGGTTTGCTTCCGCCCGTCTTTGCCCGGGTCCATCCCCGCTTCCGCACGCCGCATGTGACGACCATCCTCAGCGGCGTTTTTGTCGCCTTCTTTGCCGCCTTCATGGATATCGGCGAGGCCGCGAACCTGAGCAGCATCGGGACCCTGTTCGCATTCGTGCTGGTCAGCGGGGGAGTCATAGTCCTGAGAAGGCGTGACCCGAAGCTGCGTCGTCCGTTCCGCACGCCTTTTGTTCCGTTTGTCCCCCTCCTGGGAATGCTGACCTGCGGATACCTGATGATATCGTTGCCTTGGACGACTTGGGTGCGATTCATTGTTTGGCTGGCGATCGGCCTGTCGATCTACTTCCTCTACAGTCGCCGGCATTCGCGACTGGTAAACAGATCGGAATAGCAGCTCGGACACGACGGCGCCCTGGAAAATGCTGCCCGTGCGCCGGTGTTTCTCTTAACTGTGTTTTTTGGACTTTTTATGCGGCCTGACAGAAGCGCCTCACTCTGGTTGATCTTCATAACCTTTCTCTGGGGGCTGTCTTTTGTCGTCGTTAAAGGCGCGCTGGCTGTTGCTTCTCCTTATTGGTTTCTGTTGCTCCGCTTTGCGCTGGCTACGGCGGCGGCCCTTTTCTTCTTCTGGGGGGTGTGGCGGAAGGCCGAGCGCCGGGGCGTGGTCTACGGCCTGGTGCTTTCCGCCGTGCTGTACCTCGGATTCGTGTTTCAGACCCTCGGCCTTCAGTTCACGAGTCCGGCAAAGTCCGCCTTCATAACCGGCATCAGTGTTGTGCTCGTCCCTCTTGTCGGCCGGCTGTTTTTCGGCACTCGTATCTCGCTCGACGTGGCTGTCGGTGTTCTGACGGCCTTCGTGGGGCTTTTTCTTCTGATCAAACCTGATCGTCCGCTGGAAGTGAACCGGGGTGACTTGCTGACGCTTGCCTGCGCCGTGGTTTTTGCCTTCCACGTTCTTCTCGTCGGCCGCTATGTGACGAGGACCGACGCCGGACTGCTGGCGGTTGTCCAGCTGGTGGGCGCTTCGCTCTTGAGTCTCCCCCTGGCCCTGCTGGCCAGCACGCCGCGTCTTGATTTCTCCTGGTCCTTCTACGTGGCTCTTTTCTATCTTGCCGTCTTCTGCTCGGCCTTCGCCTTTTCCGTGCAGATTCGGGCCCAGCGCTATGTGTCTGCATCGCGTGCCGCCCTGATTTTTGCCCTGGAACCGGTTTTCGCGGCCGTCGCATCGGTGATCGTTTACGGCGACAACCTGCTGTGGCGCGAATGGTTGGGCGGCGGCCTGGTGGTCTTGGGAGTCCTTTTCGGTGATGCGTCTGTGCTAAGATCGAAATACGGAACCGGCCGCGATTTGCAGCGTATAAATCAGTGTCAGAACGAGTTAATGGAATGAGCTGGAACCGAGGCTAACAGGTTCAAGCTTCACGGTCCGGGATCAGAACCCCGCCCTAAACCCTCTGAACCTGAACCTTTGAATCGTTTGAACCCTTGAAACTTTGAACCTCTGAACTGAAAAGTTAAACAGTTAAGGTAA
Source organism: Acidobacteriota bacterium (assembly GCA_041946865.1). Taxonomy (GTDB): domain Bacteria; phylum Acidobacteriota; class UBA6911; order RPQK01; family RPQK01; genus RPQK01. The sequence continues at coordinate 11,528 of JBHGBF010000102.1, forward strand.
GATAGAGCGTCTTCTTGGAGGAATAAATGTCAGCTCTTAGACAGTTTCTGCGATCCAACAAAGGATTGACCTTCGCCGCGCTACTTATTACGCTCGGCCTTGGGATCGCCATTGGAACGGTGGTTTCCGACGGTGTCTTCAGCGCCGGAGAAAGAGAACAGGTGGCTGAACTGAAGATTCAAGGCCCCGGAAGTCCGCAGGTCCTCGATCAGCATGCCAATCTGGCCGATGGTTTTGCCCGGGTGGCGACCACAGTCGGTCCGACCGTGGTCAACATCTCGACGACTGCCGTCATCAAGCAGCGCAGTTCGAGATCGCGTCGCCAGCCGGATCCGGAACCCTTCGAGGACTTTTTCGGCCAGGACTTTTTTGACCGGTTCTTCGGCCCCGCGCCGCCTGGTGAGCGAAGGGTCAGCAGCCTGGGCTCCGGCGTGATCGTCGACAGCAAGGGTTACATCCTGACCAACGATCACGTCGTGTCGGCCGCGGATAAGATCAACGTCAAGCTCTCCAGCGGGGAAACATACATTGCCCGAGTGGTCGGCGAGGATCGCGAAAACGATCTGGCCGTCCTGAAGATCGACGTCCCGAAGCCTCTGCCTTTCGCCAAAGTCGGTGACACCAGCTCCGTGCACGTCGGAGACTGGGTGGTGGCGATCGGGAGTCCCTTCGGCTTGGAGCAGACCGTAACTGCCGGCATCGTCTCTGCAACCGGCCGGATCGGCTTCTCGAGCGGCTCGGGTCGCGGCATTATTCCGTTCACCGAGGGCTTCGGCGATTACATCCAGACGGATGCGGCAATCAATCCTGGAAACAGCGGCGGCGCTCTGGTGAATACCCGTGGAGAAGTCGTTGGCATCAACACGTTCATCTCCACCAAGAGCGGCGGGTCCGAGGGGGTCGGTTTCGCGATTCCTTCGGGCGTGTTTGTGAATTCGTACAACCAGCTTGTGACTAAAGGCAAGATCGAACGCGGATGGCTCGGCGTCAGCATGAACGTTTATGACATGACCGAGGAACTGGCCCAGTATTTCGGTGTTGCAGGGACCGATCCTCAAGGCGTGAAAGACGGCGATGGAGTTCTGGTCACCCAGCTGATTGACGAAAAGGGCGACCCGGCCGAAACAGGTCCGGCGTACAAGGCCGGGATCCGGCCCGAAGACGTCATCGTGAAATTCGGAGGACGAGAGATCGAAACCATTTATGATCTCCGCTCCGCCGTCGCCAACACCCCTCCAGGGCAGACGGTTCCCGTACTGGTCGTGCGTAAAGGCGAAGTGAAGCGCTTGAACGTGACCCTGGCCGAACGGACTCTCGAGGATCGCGACCGGCGCGGAAACGGCGATGACAGCCTGTCTTTCGACGAAAAAGAAGAGCAGGAAAAGCCGAAAGAGATCGGCCTGGAATTCGAAACCCTTTCACAGCAGGATGCGGCCAAGCTTGGATTGGAGAGCTCGCGCGGTGTGCGGATCATTTCGGTTGCTCCCGGAAGTCTGGCCGACGAAGCCGGCCTCGAAGCCGATCAGGTGATAACTCACGTGAATGGGACGCCGGTTAGCCGCAGTCAGGAGTTCTACGACAGAATCCGTAGCATGCCTTCCGGCAAGGGCGTCGTTCTCCGGGTCGTCACCGTATCGGCCGACCAGCGCCAGAATCGACAGACGAGCATTTCCTATACCTCGTTTGTGAAGCCGTAACGGAACCGCATCGACGGGTGAACGACGCGCAAAACCTCGTGTTCCGCGTCGTTCACGCCGTTACAGCCCTTCTCCCTCATCCCTTTATCCCTCACTTCATCCCTCACACATCTGCCTTTACAATAGGGGCATGGCAAACCCGTCGATTTTCAATAACTTCATTGCAGGCGAATGGGTCGGATCGGCGACCGGGCAGACGTATGAAAACCGCAATCCAGCGGACGATTCCGAGTTGATAGGCCTCTTTCAGGATTCCTCCGAAGAGGATGTGAACCGCGCTGTAGCAGCCGCGCGCGAGGCATTCGAGTCCTGGCGCCTGGTGCCGGCGCCCAAGCGCGGCGAAATCCTTTTTCGTGCGGGCGAAATCCTGCGAGAGCGAAAAGAGGACATTGCGCGTGACATGACGCGGGAAATGGGGAAGATCCTGCTCGAGACCCGAGGCGATGTCCAGGAGGCGATCGACATGGCCTACTGGATGGCGGGCGAGGGGCGTCGTTTGCATGGTTACACGACACCGTCAGAGCTGCGCAACAAGTTCAACATGAGTGTCCGCATGCCGGTGGGAGTCTGCGGGATTATCACCCCCTGGAACTTCCCCATCGCCATCCCCAGCTGGAAGATTCTCCCCGCCTTGATCTGCGGTAACACCTGCGTTCTCAAGCCCGCCAGCGACACGCCGCTGACGGCGCTGCGTTTCATCGAGGTGCTGCAGGAAGCGGGACTCCCGCCCGGAGTCGTCAACCTCGTCACAGGAAGAGGCTCCAAAGTCGGCATTCCGCTGGTTGAACACCCCGATGTCCGCGTCGTCTCTTTTACAGGCTCGACTGAGACCGGCCGGGCTGTCGCCGGCAAATGCTCCGCAGCGTTCAAGAAACACAACCTGGAGATGGGGGGCAAGAACGTCATCATGATCATGGACGATGCCAACCTGGAGCTGGCGGTGGACGGCGCGCTTTGGGGCGGATTCGGCACCAGCGGCCAGCGCTGCACTGCTTCCAGCCGCCTGGTCGTCCACCAGGACGTCTACCCGGAGTTCCTTGAGCGATTTACCGGGCGGACCCAGTCGCTGAGGGTCGGCAACGGCCTGGCGGAAGAGACTCAGATGGGACCGATCATCAACCGCAAGCAGAAGGAATCCATCCTGAACTGGATCGAGACCGGGAAAAGAGAGGGGGCACGGCTGGTCTGCGGTGGCAAAGCGCTCGAGGACGGGCCTTATGCCAAAGGACACTTTATTGCGCCCACCATCTTCGCTGATGTCACACCTCAAATGCGCATCGCCCAGGAGGAGATCTTCGGCCCGGTCGTGTCGGTGATCCCGTGCCGATCATTTGAGGAAGCGATGGAGATCGGGAACGGGGTCCGTTACGGGCTTTCGTCCTCGATTTATACACAGGACGTCAATCGGGCGTTCGTAGCCATGCGCGAGATGAATACCGGCATTTTCTACGTCAATTCCCCCACGATCGGGGCGGAGATTCACCTGCCCTTTGGCGGCACGAAGGACACCGGCAACGGGCATCGGGAAGCCGCCGAAGCCACGCTCGAAGTGTTCTCCGAGTGGAAATCGGTCTACGTCGACTACAGCGGCCGCCTGCAGCGGGCACAGATTGATTGAGCTTGACCACTCCCCGATTCACAATCGACAATCTTGGTCGTCAATTCTCAAGGGAGCGTGAGCTGTGAATATCGGACTGCCAAAGGAAGTGAAAGACAACGAGTACCGGGTCGGTATGGTTCCGGCTGGAGTGCATGCTCTGGTGGAGGAGGGACACAAGGTCTGGGTCCAGAAAAAGGCGGGCGAAGGCTCCGGCTTTCAGGATTCGGAGTACAGCGATGCAGGCGGCGCCCTGGTGGAGACGGCCGACGAGGTGTTTGCGCGCAGCGAATTGATCGTGAAGGTGAAGGAGCCGGTCGGCGAAGAGTATCCTCGACTGAGAGCCGGCCAGATTGTCTTCAGCTATCTGCATCTGGCCCCGCTTCCGGACCTGACCCAGCTTCTTTTGGACAAGAAGGTCATCGGTGTGGCCTACGAGACAATACCGGACCGGCATGGCACTTTGCCGCTACTGACCCCCATGAGCGAGATCGCCGGACGGATGTCCGTGATCGTCGGTTCGTACTATCTTCAAAAGCCCCGGGGTGGAAGGGGCGTTTTGCTCGGAGGAGTACCCGGAACCAAGCCTGCCACCGTCGCCATTCTCGGCGCGGGGACGGTCGGAATCAATGCCGCGAAAATGGCCATGGGACTCGGGGCGCATGTCCGCATCCTGGACGTCGATCTGGATCGCCTGCGTCACCTCGACGATCTGTTTTTTGGAAAAATCGAGACCGAGCTGTCCAACGCCTACACTATCGCCGAGGCCGTGAAGAATGCCGAGTTGGTGATTGGGGCGGTTCTGATCCCGGGTGCCAACGCGCCAAAGCTCGTCACCCGGAAAATGGTGGCCTCGATGTATCCGGGGGCCGTCATCGTCGACGTGGCGGTCGACCAGGGAGGATGCGTCGAAACGACTCGTCCGACTTCACACAGCGACCCGGTGTACGTCGAAGAGGGAGTGCTCCACTACTGCGTGACCAATATGCCCGGGGCGATGCCGAGAACCTCCACCATCGCGCTCACCAATGCGACCTTCCCTTATGTGAAAAAGATCGCCCGGCTGGGATTGAAAGGAGCGATTAAGCAGAATCCGCTGCTGAAAGCCGGAGTGAACACTTACGACGGCCGCGTCACCTGCGCGCCCGTTGCCGAATCGCAAAAACGTCCGTACACCGACCTGGACCAACTGTTGTGAAGTTGAAGTGCTGGCGCCTGGCTGTGGATGCTCCCCAGCCCGGGTCGATCAATATGCAGATCGACCGGGGGCTGCTGGACGAGGCGGAACAGGAGGCGGAGGCGCGCACTTTCCTCCGTTTCTATCGCTGGGATGTACCCACCGTCTCAATCGGCCACTACCAGGCGCCGGAACGCGCCGCCGATCCCGCCTACTGTGCGGCGAACCGGATCCCGGTCGTCCGCAGGCCGACCGGCGGCCGGGCGGTCTTGCACGATTGCGAACTGACATACGCGGTCGTATCGAATGACCGCCGCTTTTTCCCCCTGCAGAGTCTCGATCAGACTTACCTGGTGATTGCCCGGGCGCTCCAGTGCGGCCTTGCCAGACTGGGTGTCTGCAGCCAGCTGGCTGCGGGAGGGAGAGAAATCGCGTCGCCCGGGCGGACCAACCTCAAACATCCGTGCTTTGCTTCTGCTTCACGTCATGAGCTCCTGGTCGGCTCAAGGAAGATCGCTGGCAGCGCACAACGACGTCTGAAGCGCAGCTTTCTGCAGCATGGCTCAATTCCGCTCGAGTTGAATGTCCCGGCTATGGCAGGGGCGCTCGGAGTCTCTGAACAGCTGATTGCGCACTCCGTGATATCGGTATCGGAGGCCGCCGGCCGCCCGGTGTCGTTTGACGAGCTCGCCGAGGCTCTCGAGGCGGGGTTTGAGGAAGTGTTTGCGCTGTAATGGGGCCTTCAATCGCCAATTGGCGCCTCTCCAACGGGTATTGTGGCGGTAAAGCTTACCTCTATTGTTTCCAGTCACTTGATTTGCCTAAACTGACTGCTCGGCAGCGCCGTCTTGGCTCGCAAAACGCTCACCTTTCACAAAATTCCCGCTGGATGACCATCAAGCTGCTGTCCGTCCACCTCGTAAAGCTCTACGCGACTCTATCACGCCACCTTTTTGATAGGCTCGGATCACCCCCTCTCGCAGCCTGGCGCACAAGCCAAAACGTCGCGACAGCGCGGCTCAACACCGGTCGCAACTTCGTCCTACGCCGAAGTCGTAAGGCAAGACAGCCCCGGGGTTAGCCACGCTGTTTGCCGGCATACCCTGGTTCTTTCCGTGTAGGGGAAAAGCAAAGGCGGCCTGACTAGTCCCGCACGTACCGTTCGTCGAAATCGACCTGGTATCGGCGAAGAAACTCCCGGAACTCGTCTACATTTACCGTGCGGGCCGGCGGGCGGGGGTGTGATTCAACCCCATTGGAGGCGGTCTCAACGCCTGAAAAATAAACAGATGTGTGAACGTTTTTTACGCCGAAGGCGTTAGGCAAGACAG
>JBHGBF010000103.1:0-17314 GCA_041946865.1 Acidobacteriota bacterium
ACACCAAATTACCCAGGGTAGCTGAAAAGCGCTACCCTGGGCTGTCATGCTTCACGCTGAAAGCGTGAAACGTTCACACATCTGTTTATTTTCGCCAAAGTCCAGGGGTCAACACTGTTGACCTAAGGGGTTTTGCCCGCGGAGGGGAGCCCGCTTTTTGTCCCGATTCCTGGACTTTGGCGAAAGCAGGCCCTTATTTTGGCGCTTATGCTCCGGAGCAAGCGGAAACGTTAAGTCAACAGTGGTGGGATTAGGGTGGTGACTCTTATTTCGTGCCTGACCGCGCGCGTACGCGCCTTTTGTAGGACGACTTCCCAACTAAACGCGAGAGTCAATCTGACAGGAGAAACAGTGTTGAGCCGATAGGCACCGGGGTCGCTTTTCCTCCATGATCGATGACAATAAGAGTGGCATTAGCTCAGCAGTAGATCACTGTGCCCAGTCTAAGAGGTGAGTGGCGACTCGGAGGGGCAAGAAAGGCCCCTCCGAGGAGCGTGTGGGGGTAACGCTTGATGCTGTCACGGGGGAATCGGAAGGAACGCCGGTGGGGTGTGGTTCTCGCCACGGGAGAAAGCCAGAGAGTGCGCAGGCTGGCTCTGCGGGTCTTTGGCCGCGGCCGACCTGGTCAATATTGTCCGGCCACTGGCGGCGCCACTCCGATTGAGCATACCGTCCGCCAGGCTGCCTGCCTGGTTGCGCCTGAACGAATCCTCACGGTCATCGGCAACGGCCACAGCGTCTACCTCAATCCGGAAGTAAAACTGCCGGGTCGGATCCTTGAAGAGCCCGCGAACCGGGGCACCGGCGCCTGCATTATGCTGCCGTTAGTGTACGTCCTGGCCGAGGACCCGGAAGGAACGGTCCTGATTCTCCCCTCTGATCACTATTTGATTTCCGATGAGCAGTTTGTTTTGAATCTGGAGCGGGCGGCTCATCTGGCTGAATGCCTCTCCAACCGCCTGGTAGTTTTGGGCGTGGCTCCGACACGCCCACAAGCCGATTTCGGCTGGGTCGAGGCCGGGCCTTTTCTCGAAGGTATGGCCGGGTTTGGCGCAAGGTCGGTCAAGAAGTTCTACGAAAAGCCGAGCCACGAGGAAGCGGAGGGTTTTCTCCAGCGCGGGTACTTCTGGAATACGAGAGTCATGGCGGTGAAGGCCCGGGTGTTGTGGACGATCGGGCAGCAGCTGTTTCCCACCATTATAAAGCGATTCGAAAACCTGCTGGACCTCCTCAAGCTGATCAAGAGCGGCAACGCCAGCCCAGATCTGGAAGAGCTCGCTCTGCGCGACGTGTACCGCGGGCTGGAAACCTCGAATTTTTCCCGCAGGGTGCTGCAAGCTCCGGAGTGGATCACTCTCCTGCCGATGGCCGATCTCACCTCGGCCGGCTGGGGGCATGACGGCCGAGTCGCGGGAAGTGATCTGCGGTCATCGAACCTCCGCCTGGCCTAGGTCCAAGCCCCTGCTTCTGCTTGGCTATTCATGCTCGGTTTACGTGTCGAACGCCTCCCCTTTCTTTTTTTACTTGCACTCCGGAAAAGCCGTATACTAAGTGGCGATAAAACTAATGATCAAAATACTCGTCGCCGATGACCATGCGGTAGTAAGGGAGGGGTTGAAGCGTATTATTGCCGAGACCGCCGACCTGGTAGTCGCCGGGGAGGCGAGTAATGGCCAGGAGGTCTTGGAGAAAGTCCAGAACGGGCATTGGGACGTGGTTCTGCTCGACATTTCCATGCCCGGTCGCGGCGGACTCGATGTGCTCCGACAGCTTAAAGGGGAAAAGCCCAAGCTGCCGGTCCTGGTCCTAAGCATGCACTCCGAGGATCAGTATGCCGTCAGGGTGCTGAAGGCGGGCGCCGCCGGTTACCTCACCAAGGACAGTGCTCCCGAGCAGCTCGTCAACGCCATTCGCCGCGTCATCCGAGGGCGAAAGTACATCAGCCCCTCGGTTGCCGAGAAACTGGCCTTCGATCTGGAGATCGACTTCAAGGAAGCGCTTCACGAGAACTTGTCGGACCGGGAGTACCAGGTCCTATGCATGATCGCCTCGGGCAAGACTGTGACGGAAATCGCGGAACGTCTGGCTCTGAGCGTGAAAACCATCAGCACGTACCGGACTCGGATTCTGGAGAAGATGAAAATGACGAACAACGCCGAGTTGATCCGCTACGCCATCAAACAAGGCCTGGTCGAGTAACTCGACGACCTGCTTGTACTTCCGGCCCCCGGCGGCTTTCCTACAGGGTCACTGCGCCTTTTCCTACACAAAAATTGGGTAGTGGACGATACTCTCTTCCCGAGCGAAAATCCGACACTAGTGCCCGCAGTTCAGAACCGGCGGCCCGCTCTCTCAGTTTCAGCGGCCCTCTCAAGGCAGCCGACTTAGAAGTTCCGAACATGGCGCAGTTTCCGTGTGTAGGACAGGAAATGACTTCTGCCCTACGCAGAAGCAGTGTGCAAGGAGGAAGCCATGGAAAGGCACGGAGAAAGAGGCTCAATCGGAAAGAAGAGATGGGCGATCGTGTTGTCCGGTGGAGAGGGCGAACGTCTCCGCGCAATGACCGAGCGATGGCTCGGCACCCATCGACCCAAGCAATACTGCACGTTTGTGGGCTCTCGCACGATGCTGGAGCACACCTTGGACCGGGCGGTGCAGCTTGTAGGATCCGACCGGGTGGTGACGGTAATCGGCCGCGGCCATCGGGCCTTTGTCGATGAATCGACCATGGCTGGTAAAGTCATCGAGCAGCCGGTCAACCTGGACACCGCTCCGGGGATTCTTCTCGGCATGGCGTATGTGGAGGGGCATGAACCCGGCGCCACCGCCTTCATCTTCCCCTCGGATCATTTCATTTCACCCGAAGAGAGGTTCCTGCAACACGCTGATCGTGCGGCCCTTTTGGCCGAGCGCTTGCCCGACAGGCTGGTCTTGCTCGGGGCCTATCCCGACCGACCGGAAACGGAATTCGGCTGGATCGAGCCTGGCGTGAGCGCCGGATCGTGGAGCTGGAGCTCCCGGCAGGTTGCGCATGAGGTCATCAGTTTCCGCGAGAAACCCACTGCCACGGATGCGGTCGATTGCTTCGCTCGCGGTTTTCTGTGGAACACGATGATCATGGCCGCCGGACTCCCGCTTCTCCGCAATCTGGCCCACACCTACTTGCCGCACATCGCTTGCCGCTTCGAGAAGATCCGGCGGTTTTGGGCCACGAAGTCGCCGGCAGCCAAGGATTTCGCGGAACAGGAAGCCCTGACCATGATCGAGGCGTATCAGGGATTGCCGCGAGCCAATTTTTCGCAGTCGGTCCTGCAGCGCTGTCCCCAGGCGACCGTTGTCCTTCCTATGGGGGACGTCGAATGGAGCGATTGGGGAAAGCCGGAACGTATCGGGGAGACGCTGCAACGGCTGTCGAAAACAGCCGTTGTCCCGCTTGAGTATCTGACCGTCGGCTAGGTGTGTAGGACAAAAGTCGACCGGGTAGCGGGTATCGTCTGACAAAACAAAAAGCTCTTAACCGATACATGCTAACCGGTTGCGTCACATAAGATCGAGGGCGAACTTAAGCAGCGAAAAGAGCAATCGGGATCGACCGGAGGAGGTAGAAAGTGGACGCCAACCTCGTTTACTCAATCAAGAAGGATGATGGACTAAAGAACGGAAGACTCATCAGCGAGGGTCTGTATCCCCAGACCAAGAAGTCCGATTCCTCCGTGCGGAACCTCGCACTGGCAATACTGCTGCAGGCGTTCCGTGATGTCATAGCACCCAGGAAGTCATCGAACAAAGAATGGGCCCTCTGGCGGAAAGACGCCATGGACTGGTTTTTCGCGAGTGAATGCTACCCGGGAAGTTTCTTCTGGGTTTGTGAGATTCTGCAGATGAACTCCGAAGAACTGCGGGTCTGGCTGCGAACCTACAAGCGCAGCAACCGCACAAACAAGAAGGAAATGGTCAAGCGCCTGATCCGTTTCCAGATCCCGCACTAGGCAGATCCAGGGCTCGCAGGTCCAAAGGTTGGCAAGCCCCCGGCCTTTGGACCTCTTGATGTTTGGCTGCCCGAAACGTCGGTACCCCTCCTCAGTGAAACCGTTCGCCCCCTTTTCCCTCGCTCAAGTGTGACGTTTCCCCGCATAGATTGAGTCGCCACGCCTCGTTTCCATGCTCGAGCCTGAACAGGCTGCAGTAATGAATGGCCCCCAGGGTCTTCTCCAGCTCCGCGAAGCTTTGCCCGAGCAAACCAAAAAGGCTGCCGTAGACCGTGGCGCCGTGTCCGACATAGAGAAGCGTCCCCTTGTACTTGCCGGCGATCTTGGTGGCCGCCTCCGCCGTCCGGCGCAAAACCGTCTCTCCGTCTTCGGGATATGCCGGACGGACTTGAGGCGAGTAGTCGGCGGCTACGGCTGGAAACTCCTGAATCAGGGCTTCAAGAGTCAGGATTTTCGGGGAACTGGGAAACCAGTCGGGATTCAGCCACTCGGAAAAGCCCGGTTCAACGTGAATCGGGAGACCCACGCGTGCGGCGACGCTCGCAGCTGTCTGCAAGCATCGGAGGAACGGCGAGGAAAAGATAGCCGTTATGCCTTCCCGCTCCAGGCGGTCGGCGAGCTGCCCGGCTTGGGCCAGGCCTTTGGCGGACAGCGGCGGATCATGACGGCGCTCAGCCGTCTTGTGCCATTCCGGATCGACAAAATCCTGCCTGCTGCCGTGCCGAGTGAGCCAGATCACGTCGGCCATAGTTCATAGTATCCGAAAAGGCTGCCGGCCGCAGACCGCGCGCCGCGGCTCTGGTGCCGCCTTTCGGTCAGCGGCCGGCAGGCTGGAGGAGGTGCTCGACGAGTTGTTGCAGTTCGTCCTTGGGGATTTCCTGGGGGGGCATGGCCGGGTAGTCGGCCCGTTTGCGTCCGGGCTTCAGGATCCAGCCGATCAGGGCCTGGGGATTGCCTCGATAGGCGGCCAGGGCCTCAATCAGGGCCGGGCCGACCAGCCGCCGCTCGAAGGCGTGACAACTGGCGCAGCGGCGGGTAAAGACGAGGCTCCCCGGGCTGGCTGGAATCCCTCCCAAACCGCCCGGCATGAGCAGGTAATCCTGTGCCGCCGCAACTTGTGCCTGGTACGCGGCAGTCTTCGCCGTGACTGCCGCCCGATGCGGGGCAACAGCAGTCTCGCGAACGTCGTGCCTGGCCCAGACCATGAGGGCAACCACGATTGACAGGACGGCCACGACGCGCGTCAGGCGCCGTCCCGGCTGCTCCGCGGTCATTTCATGCCACATCCACCAGAGCGCGAACGGCACGAGAGCCAGCACTGCGGCGAGAGTCACTATCAGCCGCACGGAAATCACGTGAGCGGGAAGGGTAAAGAACAACAGCAAACCGAAGAGTATCTGTGCTGCGGTGGCCGCAAGCGCAATCCCGTAAAAAGTCCTGGTTACCTCGTGGATTTGAAGGCTGCCGAGATCGAGGCTCTCCGGCTTGCGGCGGAAATAGTAAACGAAGAACAAGGCGGTCAGCGTCAGGCTTGCCATGAGGAAATGAAAATACCGAGGGAAAACATTCGGCAACCGTACGGCATCCCAGAACGACCGGATTTCCCTCCAATGCTCGGGGTAGAGCATCAGATTGATGTTGGCCAGGAAAATCAAGGGGAGGGAGAGGAACAGTGCACAGGCCACACCCATCAGCGCGAGATGTACGCCCTTACTCTCATGAAGCGCGTCCCACGAGTACTTGTGGGCGTAAGTGAACAGGAAGGCGAGGATGACCAAGGGAATGACGAGCAGCCACGCGGTACCGAGCAAAGTGCTTGATGAGTAGAATTGTGCCGTGTACAAGACACTGATCGTCAACAGCGGGGCCACACCAAGTACCACCGCCAGCGATTTATTGACGGTTATCGTAGCGGCGATGGCGTGACTGACTCTGTCCCATTCCTTCTTTTTGAGCCCTTTAATTTCGGTCCAGAGCACCAGGAGGGAACTGCCCACCATCAGGTTTACGAACAGGATGTGCAGCAGGAATGAGACGAGCAACAGCGCGACCAGCAGCCAGACAGGCGCTGGAAGCGGCAGGAGCACATCTTTCGGGACGATCGTGTCCATGTCTAGTTCCTCCCGATGGAGGCATTGCTCGGAATCCGATCCGAGCTGGTCTGAAGTGTGGCGAGATAAGAAGCCAGCGCCGCCCTTTCGGCCGCATTGCCCGGGAAGGGAGGCATGTAGGATCTCGCCCCGTTGATGTACCGGATATAGCCGTCGATGACGTCCGGACTCCACGTCTGCCCTGGATACAGGCGGGAAAGATTTGCCGTTATCGAGTTAGCGCCGTTCAGGGTGTGACATCGGCTGCAGGCGATCAGGAATACTTCGCGACCAGCCTGGACTCGGTTCCCGGCCGAGACCGTCCGGTTTGTCACCCAGGCGGAATTGGCCAACAGGCCGGTTTTCACGAGGTAAGCTGATTCGTGTGGCCTTACTCCATTGGAGTACATGTAGTAGGCCAGGACATACGGTTTGCGGATGAACTGCCTGGTTCGCTCGAACTGGCTGACCAGCAGGCAGAGGCACAGAAAGGGCACAATCCAGACGAATGAGTAGCCACGAGCGGGCTTAAGCAGCGCCCAAAGGTTGAAGCCGATTCCCGCCACTCCTACTGCGAGCGTGAGTCGAAGAAACAGGGAATAGCTTCCAGCCCACGCCTGTGTGCCAAAGGCAACCGGGAGGTTCACCATCATTTCCAGTGGAATCGCCTGGTAATAGACCAGCGCCCAAAGACAGAGCGGGACCGTCCAGAACAGGCTCCACCCGGCAAAGCTCTTCAGTGCCTCGTTTCGTAAGGCTGTCCGCTTTCGGGTGAAGAGCGTACAAAGCGCGAGCGCCAGTGAACCGGCCATCATCATGGCGGCGCAGGTCCGGAAGAGCAGCTGCGGGAGGTAGGCAGGGTTGAGGAAACCCGCCAGGAGATCCTGCTGTTGCGGCCACGAACCTGGATTCATCATGAAACCGAGGATTGCCGTAATGATCGCCATAGTCAGCCAGGACATCAGTCCAAGAGCCATTCCAATCCTGATGTGAGCCGACTTGCGCACGCCGGTCATCCGTTTCCAAGTCAGAAAATAGACAAGGATCAGGACGACTTCGCAAACGAAAACCACCCATTCGCTGAACCAGGCCCAGTAGAAAACCCGCAAGAGACTGCCGATCGCGGCCGGATTGACGACCGAAGTGGAGAGCCAGATTCCAACGCCCGTCAAGGCGCCGACCGAGGTCGTCACGATAAAGGCGACCGCCAGGATCTTGTATAAGAGCTGGTCCCAGTCTTCCCGGCCGGTCCGGTGCGCCCACCATTCCATGAAAGCGAGCAGAGGCATCATGCCCACTGCGAAAGAGTGGTTGACGATAACGTGGATGATCGCGATCAGCGCGATCAGCAGCCTGTTTCCAAAAAAGTCCGCCTGGAAAATCGGAAAGTCCATAAGGTCTTCCTGGTAGCAGCAGGGTTCGATGGACGAAGCGAACCAGGTGAACCAGGTGGACGTCGTGGGCAACTCGTTCGGTCCACTACCTCCACTTTGTCCACTTCGTCCATTTCGCCTGCTTCGTCCACTGCTCTCCCTTCTACTGTGCGTTTCCTGTCGGGTACCGGTTTGTTAAATAAACGTGCAACGCCTGCCACTCCGTCTCGACCAGAAGCCTCACGCTCGGGCGGAAACCGGCTGCCGCCGGATCGACGCTGGCCAGAGTCCGCAGTCGAGCGGCGTCATCCCTCCATGAGGGATTCGCGCTGAGCAGCCGCAAAAGGCGATCGCCGGCACCCGGCTCCACCACCCGCCGGAACAGCTCGTGCCCAGCCGCGTCATCGATCTTCGTCTCCTGAAGCAGGGTTGCGCCGGCACTCTCGGCTAGGGTTCGCTCAAGCGCCGTTACCACCGGAATAGTATTGGGCTCCTTCGCGCCCGCCGACAGCGCGAAATCCTTGTCCAGAGAGGCGAGCGTCTGCTCGGTATCTGGTTGGCGCCCCGGCGCGAGCGAGACGACGAAGTGCGCGATGGCGAACCGTTGTTCAGGCGTCAGGTAATCAAAAGCCGGCATCAGTGTCCCGGTCAGACCCAGGCTCAGGGTCCGAAAGACATCGGAGAGGCGGGTCGGATTCTTCCAGCCCGCCAGCCGAGTCAGATCCCGAGGCGGCGGCTGGAGGGTCTTTCCGGCCGGGCCGTCCCCCCGGCCGCCCGGGCCGTGGCAGGATGTACAGTTTTCGCCGAAAAGACGGGATCCCTGCTGAACTTGCTGCGGGTCCGGCATGGCGGCTTTCATCACGTCGATCGGGGGCAGTTGCTTGCCTTTGCGCGCGCTGATGTCGGTGTCAGCAAACACGGCATCTTCGGGTGAGACGATTTCGGGAACCAGCTTGGGAGACGCGGCAGGGACTACGGTCGGGCTTAGTGATTCGCTGTACCAGATGGCTGAGACCACAAACAGAGTCTGGACGAGGACCGCGAGAACAAATACGGTTCTCTTCGGCTTCCAGCGCGGATCTGTCGGCTTAATGGGTTTTGATTCCATAACCTGGCTCACAGATGAAAATGGAGGGCTGATTCGAGTTTCGGATCATTCACCGGGATGAGTGCGCCCCGACTCGCAGCCCAGCGCCAGGTGGCCAGCCCCACGGCCGCTGCCGCAAAAGGAAGCCACAGCTCCTGCCAGGTGAATGGACTTCCGCCCGCCCGAAGGCTCGGAGCAATCAACCAGTACATGTCGAGCCCGTGGGCCGCCAGCACCCACAGGGAGACCCATCTCAGCCGTCTCAGATTGGTTTTTGCCGAGCGGTTCAAAAGCGCCACGAACGGCACGAAGAAGTGCCCAAGGATCAGGCACCAGGAGACCATTCCCCAGCCGTTCGTAGCCCGCATCGCATACCACGCCTTTTCCTGGGGGAGGTTGGCATACCAGATGAGCAGGAACTGGGCGAAAGCGATGTAGGCCCAGGCCGTATTCAGCGCGAACAGGAGAGCCCCTAGGTTGTAGAAATGATCGCTGCTGATTTCAGCCGGCAGGTACCCCTTCATCTTCAGTGCCACCGCAACAAAGGTCGTGAGCGCTACTCCTGCCACCATGCAGCTGACCAGGAGATAGACTCCAAAGATCGAGCTGTACCAGTGGGGAACCAGGCTCATCACCCAATCAAAGGCGGCAAAGGTGATGGTGATGACCAGGAGGATCATCACAACAGGACTGAGTCGTGAGGCGGCGGCGCGGAAGCCCAATTCGTCGCTTTCGTCTTGTCTCCTGGAGCCTCCGACCAGCAGCCGGTAACCCGCGATCCAGGCAGTGAAGAAGAGAGCGAACCTGACCAGGAAGAAAGGCAGATTCAGGTATCCCGACTTGCCGGCGAGCACCGCATCGCCGGGGCTGGGGTGCATCCACTCGTACAGTCGCCCCACGCCCAGGAGGACTGGAAGCGCCAGCACGAGACTTGTCGGGATCAGGGCCGCCAGGTTCTCGGACACCCGCCGGAAGGGAACGCTCCACGTGGCGTTGACCGTGTACTCCAGCGTTACCAGAAACAGGGAACCGAGTCCAAGTGTCAAGATGAAGATGAACAGGACGAGTGAATTGCCGAGGACCCGAGTCCCATCCGTCCAGACCGAGGCGGCGAGCAGAAGAAGCGCAGTTGCCCCGGCGCCCCTGGCGGCAAGCTCCAGCCGGCGGGGCATGGAGAAGGGTTTGGCGTAAGTTCGGCTGATTGTTTCTGACATCATGGCAAGTCCTGATCCGGTGCGTGCTGTGATCTCTGAAGAACACGGAGATAATGGATGATCAACCAGCGGTCATCCCGCGAAATCTGGGCTTCCCACTTGGGCATCAGGTTCTGGCCTTCGGTCAGAACCGCGTAGATACGGCCGTCTGTCCATTCGCGCACCTTTCTCGAGTGAAGTGTCGGCGCTTTCGGGAAGGCGGGCGTCAGGGTTCCCCGCCCGTCAGCCAGCCGGCCGTGACAAGGCTGGCAGAAGACCGTAAAGCGATCTCGCCCTCTGGCCAGATTCGCCCCGGTTACGGGGAGAGTGTTCACGAGGTCAGCTCCGGCCTCTTCGGGCCGCCCTTGGTAGGCGTAGGGCAGGAATCCTCGCGCCACGGTTCCCCGCATTGGTTGCGCGATTGCCACGGAAGAGGGCGTTTGCGCTGAGAGCCGGGTCTGGTGCTTCATGAAGTTGAAAAGAGGGAGCTCGCCTCCGTAACGAAAGGCCAGCCGGGTGGCCGTCGAAGAAAAAACAACGACGCCGAGAACCAGAACGAGAAACGGGACCGACAGTATACGCTCTTTGTAGTAGAGGCTCGGCTTCTCCCGCTTCAGCAGCTCGACCGCCTGGACGTTCGGCCCGGAAAGATCCTTGAGTATGGTGTCTGCTCCGAAGCGCCTGTCGGCCGCATCGACAACCAGGGCGTAACGATTGCAGGTCAGGTCTCGAATGAACGAGGACCTGAGCAGGGCGCTCCCGTACCGCGGCAGGCCGTTAAAGACGCCAAGCATTGAGATGACCGTGGTGAGCGATGCAAACACGACCATCAACTCAAATGTGACCGGGACAAAGGCAGGGAGGGCGAAAAGCGGGTTCCCGCCTATGTTCAGCGGGTAGTCGATCGCGCTGACCCACCACTGCGCGGTCTTGGCGGCGACTGTCGCCGTCAGTCCCGCTGCTGCTGCAATGTAGCCCAGCCGGGACGGTCCTTTTCCCAGAACGTGATCCATGCCGTGCAGCGGATAGGGAGAGACGGTGTCGAGCCGGGTAAAGCCTGCTTCCCGGGCCTTCAGCACCCCTTCGGCCAGCTCATCCGGAGCGCCGTAGATCGCAATGGCCCCTACGACTTCAAACCGATCCTGTTCGGCCTCAGACATTTGCCTCCTTGTTTATCCGCGGGCAGGTCAGGCTATCCGCGCAAATCCGCGGCTTATCCGCGCCGATCCGCGGCTTAGACATTGGCCTCCTCGACAGGCGGGAGCTGAGCCGGCGCCGTTATGTGCCTGCTGATCTGAGCGCCCGGCAGACCTGCCTTGATTTCGGTCATCGAAATAACCGGGAGGGAGCGGACAAACAGCAACACGAGCGTGAAAAACAGCCCGAAACTCCCGGCCAGGATTCCCAGATCGACCAGTGTGGGCCTGTACATGCCCCAACTGGCGGGCAGATAGTCGCGATGAAGCGAGGTGACGATAATGACAAAGCGTTCAAACCACATGCCGACGTTTACGAGGATGGACACGGTAAACATGATCGGAATCGAACGGCGCGCGCGTGGCGACCAGTGAACCTGCGGCGCCAGCACGTTGCAGGCGCACATCAGGACGAAGGCCCACCAGTATGGTCCGGTCATCCGGTTCAGGATCATGAAGATCTCCGCCTCCTCTTGGCTGTACCACGCGGTGAAGATCTCGACACAGTAGGCGTAACCGACCATCAGCCCCGTGGCGAGCAACACCTTGTTCATGTGGTCCAGGTGGCGCATGGTGATGATGTGCTCGAGATGGAACATCCGGCGAACCACGATGAGCACTGTCAAAACCATGGCAAAGCCCGAGAAAACGGCACCGGCCACGAAGTAGGGCGGGAGAATCGTGGTATGCCAGCCCGGAATCACGCTGGTGGCAAAGTCGAAACTCACGATCGTGTGAACGGAGACAACCAGGGGAGTCGAGAGGCCAGCCAGAATCAGGTAAGTGCGTTCGTAATGCCGCCAGTGCCGGTTCAGGCCGGTCCAGCCCCAGCTGAGGACCGAGTAAATGACGCGGTGGACCTTGGTGGCTGCCCGTTCCCGCATGGCAGCGAGGTCAGGGATCAATCCCACGTACCAGAAGAGCAGAGAAACCGTGAAGTAAGTCGATATGGCGAAAACGTCCCACACCAGGGGGGACCGGAAATTCACCCAGATCGACATGTCGTTGGGGTAGGGAAACACCCAGTGGGCCAGCCACGGCCGTCCCATGTGGATCACCGGGAATATTGCGGCTGTCATGACCGCGAAAATAGTCATGGCCTCGGCAAAACGCGCGATCGCGTTGCGCCAAGGCTGCCGGAACAAAAAGAGAATCGCGGAGATCAGTGTCCCGGCGTGTCCGATTCCAATCCAGAAAACGAAATTCACGATTGGAAACGCCCAGAACACCGGGCTGTTGTTGCCCCAGACCCCTACGCCGGTGCTCACCGTATAGGCCATCAGACTGAATCCCAGCAGCATGACGGAGCCGGAACAGGCCAGAGCGATCCACCAGCGCCGGCCGGGAATGTAAGCCATCGGGGCGGCGATATCATCATCTACCTGGGCGAACGTGGCCTGATCGAAGTGCCTGAATTCACCCTCTCGTTCCGTGATCAGTTGGCTCATATCTTCAAACCCCGGTGAGGGTTACGTATCCTGGCCAGGTAAGTCACCGCAGGGCCGACTCCGAGCTCGACCAGCGCCTTGTAACCCCTCGCGCTGTGCGCCAGCTGATGGACCCGGCTCTCTGGATCGTTCAGATCCCCGAAGACGATTGCTCCGGCTGGACAGGCCTGCTGGCACGCCGTCCGGATGTCTCCATCGACCAGCTTTCGCCCTCTCGCCCTGGCCGCCTGTCTGGCCGCTGCAATCCGCTGCACACAGAAGGTGCACTTTTCCATCACGCCGCGGCTGCGAACCGTGACTTCCGGGTTGAACAGCAGCTCCGCCGGAGCCCGGACTTCTTTGTGATAGTCCAGATAATTAAAGCGCCGGACCTTGTAGGGACAGTTGTTGGCGCAATATCTCGTGCCGACGCAGCGGTTGTAGACCATCTCGTCCAGACCTTCGGGGCTGTGAACCGTAGCGGCGACAGGACAGACCTTTTCGCACGGCGCGTAGTCGCACTGCTGGCACATCATGGGCTGAAACGACACCGTCGGATTTTCGGCTGGACCGGAGAAGTACCGGTCTATCCGCACCCAGTGCATCTGCCGTCCCTTTTCGACCTGCTCGGGACCGACCACGGGAACGTTGTTCTCGGCGACGCAGGCGATCGTGCACGCCCCGCATCCCGTACAAGCCGACAGATCGACAACCAACCCCCACTTCTGGCCAGGGTATTTCCAGTTGCCTGGTCCAGGTCGGTATTCATGCTGAGAAGGGGACACGGCCAGGCGGCCTTTCTGACGCAACGACTCGCTACTCACCTCGCGGATGAAGGACCGTCCTTCCGCGCTGTTATGCTGCTGAACCCGGATGATCCGGCCCCGCTCGGAAGTGACGATCAGCCGAACGCCGGAGTAAACCCACGCGGTTACGCCTCCGGTGCGGCTGCGCAGCTTTCCCGCATCGACGCCTACGTGGCTTCCGAGCGTTCCAGCGGATTGGCGGCCGTAGCCCAGATCGATCTGAACGCTGTGGTCGGCGACCCCGGGGCTGACCAGCACAGGGATATCGATAGCGGCCCCGCCGGCCTTCACCGTTATGATCTGGCCTTCCTTGCAGCCCAGCTCGAGAGCCGTCGCCGGTCCGATCACTGCACTGTTGCCCCAGGCCTGAGTAGTCACCGGGTGCGGCAGCTCCTGCAACCAGCCATTGTTGGCGAACCGGCCGTCATAAAGCCGCGGGCTCGGACGCAATGTCAGATCGTAACCCGGCTCCACTCTCCGGGCGCATCGCGAGAGCGCATCCGCCACTTCGGCAGTCGCAAGCCCTGACGCCGGGACAGGTGTTGTCTTCACCCCGATAAAACCGTCATGCAACGCCGCCTCCCAGACATCAGTAAAGCTAACCGCCGCCCCACTCTGCGGATACACTTCGTTCTGCCACCGCTCTTTCAGGTATTCGTAGTAGTTCGCAACCGGCCTTTCCGACTGGTTCAGCCAGAAGATCAGTGATTCTTCACTCTGCCGGGCCTCGAACAAGGGACGCATGACGGGCTGTTGCAGGGAAAGCGAGTCGGGGTGAAAATCGCTGTCTCCCCACGATTCCAGATCATGGGCGGAAGGAATCGCCAGATGTGCGGCGCTGGCCGTTTCGTCGGGGAGCAGGGAAGAGGAGACGATGAAAGGAACTCTAGCCAAAGCCTCGCGGCAGCCGATCTCCGGGAGCGCGTACACGGGATTGACATCGAGCGCGATAAACAGACCCACCCTGCCTCGATTCATCATCTCGGCCGCTTCGACCCACTCCCTGAGTGTCGATGGCTCGCTACCGGGGACGGCGGGCGCCGGGATGACAACCGTGCCCTCATTGCCGAGCGTGACATTGAGCGCAGCGACCAGGACGTGGCAGGGCGCAGCCAGTTGTGGACCGGCGAGAATCGCGCCGCGGCCCTGGCTCTTGACCAGGTCGTCGACAAGCGCTCCCGCGGCTTTTTCAGGAATCCCGAACTCCTCCAGCCGGATATTAAGCAGCGCGCCGCGCAGCGCTTGCGTCACCACCGGATCCGCTGCCAGCGGTCCCACGGTTCTCCTCAGAATGAGTTCTCCCAGCAGCCAAACCAGGAAGCGCGGCTGAAGGCCGGGACGCATGGGGAAGCGATGGTCGGCGTTTGCGCCGGTGATGCTCATCCCCGCTTCCAGGCACCATAGTCGATTCATGCCAGAGGGGTGCTCCGGCCGCCTTCGAGCGGAGAAACCGATTTCGTCGCCGGGCCTTCCCTGCGCGCCGAGGAAATCACAGTCGAGGGTCAGGACGACGTCGGCGAGGTCCCACCGAATGGAGGCGAGGCTCCGTGTGCCGAATGCCACCTGGCGCCCCTCCAGTCTCTCTGCTTCATGGAAAGTGGCCAGGCTCCGGTGGATCGTCTGCGGGTAGGCGGAAACGAATAGTCTGACCAGCGAACGGGCTGTGGGGGAGACCAGCGGACCGGTTACGAGCAGTGTCGCTTTTCCCGCCCGGGAACTCTGCTCCAATCGGTTTCTGACCAGCCGGTCGGCTTCGCCCCAGCTGACGGTTTGGCCGTTCAGCAGCGGAGCGCGCAGGCGGTCGGGGTCATAAAGGTCGAGCGTGGCCGCCTGTCCAAACACCCCGAGGCTGCCTTGGCTGGCCGGGTGCTCAGGATTGCCTTCGAGCTTGACCGGCCTTCCCTCCCGGGTGGCCGCGATGACCGGCATCGAACCGGGATAGCGAATGAGCGTAGAGGCGTAGTATCGAGGCATCCCGGGAATCTGCCCTTCCGGCACGTCAGGGTAGGACGCAATCCGGCCCCGGTCCTCGAATCTTCCGCATCCGACTCCGGCGGCCGAGAGCGAGGCAGCGACGACCGCCAGAAACTTGCGACGATTGAGATCGGAGCTCGCCGCCGGCGTGAAGTCGGCCAGAAGTCGTCGCAGTGACTCGTTTCCCGGCCGTGACGTCAACTCCTCCAGTGAGCGCCAGTAGTCGGCCGTGGCCGGGCTCCCCTGAGTCCGGCTGCCGGATGCATGAGGTCTCTCCGCGGTCCGTCCTATCGATGACATGCGCTGCAGTTCTCCGGTCCCAGCAAGTTGGCCTGCGAACCAGGCACTCGTTCGTGAGCATGGCGATGGCAATCCAGACAGGCGCCCATGGAAAGCGAGGAGGCCTGAGTCATCACGGCCATCTGGCGGACGTCGCCGTGGCAGTTCTCGCACCGGATCCCGGCCTTCACGTGCGCCATGTGGGCGAAGTAAACAAAATCGGGAAGCTTGTGGACTCGTTTCCAAAGGATGGTCTGGCCGCTGGACGCGGCCTGTCGCAGGCGGATCACTCCCGGCCTGCCCACAGCGGCCGCGTTGTGGCAGTTCATGCAGCTGGCGACTGTGGGAACCGTTGCATGCCGCGAGACTTCGGCGCCGAGATGGCAATGCCGGCAATCGATGCGCATTTGCCCGGCATGCAGCTGATGCGAGAAATTGATGGGCTGATCCGGTGAAAACCCTTTGACTCGGCGAACCGGCGCAGTAACCAGCCCGGTAACGAGTGCCGAAATCAGCGCGACCGCGATGACCACGGGCAAGTAGAATCGCACTTGCTCGTCCAACCGATTCCAGTTCGGTTCCACGCCACCTCCCCCTTGGTTGTGGAAAGTCTTCGGCTTAACGCTTCTATCAAACGATGTTGCCGAATCGGTCAATCGAAGTCAAGTTTGGCTCCCGCGGTTGGAAAGCAGGCGCCGGGATCAGGCATATTAAAACCATGGCAAAAATCAACGTGGGTGACAATGCGCCTGATTTCACGGCCCGGACCGATCAGGGCCAAACCATTCGGCTGTCTGATTTTCGCGGTCGCAAAGTGATTCTTTACTTTTATCCGAAAGACGATACGAGCGGATGTACCATGCAAGCGTGCAGCTTCCGCGATTCATATCCGGACATCGAGGAGCAAAACGCGGTGGTGCTGGGGGTGAGCCCGGACAACGAGAAGTCGCACCAGAAGTTTAAAACGAAATACGGCCTGCCGTTCACGCTGCTGGTTGATGAGGATCACGCGATTGCGGAGAAGTACGGGGCATGGGGCGAGAAGTCCAGGTACGGGAGAAAGTATCAGGGTGTGATCCGCAGCCACTTCGTCATCAACGAGGCCGGCGAAGTCGTTGGGGTCCAGTACAACGTCTCGCCGAAAGAGAGCGCCGAGAAAGCGCTGGCCAGCCTTGGCGCGCCCTTGTAAGTCTCCTCTCCCGGACGGTGAGGTGTGACCGACAGAGGGCGAACAAGGCAGGTTGCCGCCGGTAGCTCTGCGCCCGGCCATATAAAGTTCAGGCTGGTCGGCTCCGGTGCCGCTGCATCATTTCTCGAATAATGATGACGTCTTGTCGGTCCTGAGGTCGGCCCCTGGCCTCCTTCGAGCGGACAATATCCTCCAAGGAAGCCACCTTCAGTTCAATACCATAAACTTCAAACCGAACAGCACCCTGCAGCAGATCATCGTACCCTACCCTTCGGTGCCAGACGGGATGAAGGCGATGTCAACTCGGCCGGCAGAAGTGACCAGGTTCAGTAATTCGACCCGGGCCAGCGTCTTGGGATTGCAGTCAAAAGGAATCCCTTCGGGCGCCGTCTCGGTGAGACCCGGGGAAAGCCCTGAAGACGCGCCGCCAAGGCGCCGATGAGCACGAAATCAACGCCGTGTTTGGCGAGAACTCTAATGATCCGCTCGGGATCCAGAGGGGCTCGGTCAGGCACGGTGCACCGCCGCGAGGAACGCATTGATGTTACGAACCTCGGTGAGACGCTCCTCAGGGGTGAGGCTGAGGATGCGTCCGACATCCGCGAGCATGTGAGAATCAGACGCGGCGGCCGGAGAGAATATGTTCTCAGTTCAATACGCCGGCAAGTTTCCGAAACCATGCAGTTTGGTAATTCCAAATCTTCTTGGCTT
>JBHGBF010000104.1:0-34630 GCA_041946865.1 Acidobacteriota bacterium
CGCTGAAGAACGCTGCGCTCCAGGCTCTGATCGGTGTGGTGACCGCGGCCGGCCCTCCGTTGGACGCTGCGGTCAATCCCCACGCCCGAGTTGTCTGCTTTCCCCTTATCCACGGATTAGCGCGGACCCGCTTGCTTCGCTGGAAAGCGCTCGCGCGCGGCTCTGACAGGAGTCGGGGGTTCCCCTGCTAACGGCCAGACCTTGTCCGGCTCCCGGCGAGGCGGATCGAGCGCCTTCGTCAGAGGCGCGCGCGAGCGTTTTTCAGCGAAGCAAGCGGGTCCGTACGGAAAGCGGGTTCGAACCTCCGGAGCATGGAGCACCAGGCCCAGGGGAACTCCTAACCGCGTCAGGCCTCGCTCGAGGGATACTTGAAGAGCGGCTGTGTAGCCAGCCCCTGCCGCTTGATCGCCTCGGCTTCCTCGGGCTTGAGCGGAGTAAAGTGCGCGGCCAGATCCAAGGCCATCCGAAACAGGTTTTCGTCGCCGGGTGGGATCGCCGCCGTGACCGGATGCGACAAGGTAAACCGCAGCCCGGCCAGCGCCTGTTCCCGATCAGCCAATGGCTCGTACCAGCACTTCTCGAACGGTCTCTTCTGTCCCCTCGGGATGCGCGTCTTGGCCATTGCCTTTAAGGCGAGGATGCCCATCCGCCTGGCCTGGGCCTTTTCCAGAACCTGAGGCCCGAAATTGCCGGCAGTCCAGGTCGCGAAATTAATCGGAAACAGAATGGTGTCAAAGTTGAATCCATCCATGAGGGCAAGCGCCGCTTCCACCGAATGTGCGGAGAACCCTATAAACCGGATCTTGCCTGCTTTCCTGGCCGCCACGCAGGCTTCGAGCGCTCCGTCCGGCCCCAGGATCTGCTTCACGTCCGACAGCCTGGTCACGGCATGCAGCTGATAGACATCGAAGTGATCCGTCTGCAGCTTCCGCAGCGATTTCTCCAGCTCGGCATTGGCGCCGTCCCGGCTTCGCTCCTGGGTCTTGCAGTTCAGGATCACCTTCTTCCGGTGAGGCTTCAGCGCCGGTCCGAGCATGTCCTCGGCGTTGCCGTAACTCGGGGCCACATCAAAGTAGTTCACGCCGCGCTCTATTGCTTCGGCCACCCGCCGCGCGGCCTGCTCCGTGGTGGCGTTCATGACCACGATTCCGCCGAAACCGATAATCGAAAGTTTCTCGCCGGTCTTCCCCAGGGAACGTCGCTCCAGTTGACCGGTCCCGGTCACCCGCTGAAGGGCAGAAAGGTCAGCTGAAAAGCACTTGAGCATGGCGGTCCCCGCCACCGCATCACGTAAGAAACCGCGCCGGTTCATAGCTCCTCCTTCCTTCCAAACGTCATCAGGATTCGAACCTGTTTTGAAGCGCGCTTCCTTATTGACTGGAGTGTAAATATAATTCCTTATATACTCAAAAGTGGAGATTTGGGTTATGAGTATAGGTAAGAAAGTCCTCCAGCTTCGTCTGCAATCCAAAATGACGCAGCAGGAGATCTCTGAACTGACTGGCCTGGCGGTTTCTTATCTGTCCCGCCTGGAGAACGAGAGAATCACGCCCTCGATCAGGACGCTTACCCGGATTGCCGACGCCTTTGGGGTGCCCGTGACCCGTCTCCTGCAGGCCGAACCGGAACACCGAGGTGGGGAACACTGTCCTGTGAGTCCGTCCGGCCGGTGCCTGCTCAATCAGTTATCGGTAGGCAAGGGACGGCGGCCGCGGGCCGAATCCGAAAGCTATTCGCCGTATCAGTTGGAGATCCTCCGGATGTGCAACCTCTTGCTGCAAAGCGATGATCGGGAAATCATCGACTCTCTCTCAACCGTCCTGAAGTCCCTGGTCGCGTTGATCAGCTCCAAAGAAAAGGTGCCGGTTCACTGAGGGCGACCCCTTACAGAAAGAACCGCGCCCGCTGACGGCGTTGAAGCAGGGTAGAGGATGCGCCTCCCGATCTCGTCGTAGTTCCGCTTTCAGGCGGGCAGTCAAGAGTCGGGCGCCTCTATCACGCTGGGGCGCTGCGACTACTTCTGTCCCTCCGGGCTCAAAAACCGCACCAGGCCGCCCCAGCGCCGGTCGACCTGAAACCCGCGCGGCAGGCAGAACTGGCGCAAGAAAAAGTGGGTCTTGACGACGCGCATGTTTTCAGCGGCCATCCGGAGGCAGAAATCATCGAGCAGGGCGGTTCCGATCCCGCGCCCTTTGAGAGGCTGGCTGACGACCACCCCGTCCAGATGCACCACGTCCTCGTCTTCGCGGCGATAACAAACGCCCCCTACGATCTCGCCTTCCCGGTCCAGGCAAACCAGGTATCGATCCTGTTCAGAGATCACCTTCGGGAAGTCGGCCCTGAACAGCAGCCGGTAGAGTTGACCGATTTCCGCCGGTTCGAGCGGCGCCCGGACGCTGTATTTGACCCCCCGCTTATCGGCAATCTCGGATCTGACGATCACGTGCCGGTGATCGCTTTCGCCGATCGTCAGGACTTCGATGTTCTGAATCGGCTTGGCCTTCGGGAAGACCATACGGCTGAACACGGCCCGGTCGGTCGGGTCATGGAGTGTAGCCTGAAGATCGGACAGCTCCTGCATTTGAGTGGGCAGGACGGCAGGCCGCGCGAACATCTGTCGCAGCAGCTCGTCGAAGCTGCGCTGAGTCTCGGCGCCGGCATGTTCGAAGTAGGTATGCCGGTAAAGATGGTAGCGGGCAATATCGGGGAAGCGATCCACCCGGTACAGCTTCTGGAGTTCGTCGATGATCTGTTCCCGCGCTTGCGGCGTGGCCTGTGGTGTTGCCTGCCGCCATTCAGAAAACCGGTCGATAGCCGATTGCACGGGCAGCGGCAGGTGGTAAGTCTCGTTCAGCCGGCGGCGAAACTCGCGGAGGCTTTTTCGGAGCTCAGCCGTGTACGCCTCGGGCGGCTCGTGGCTCAGATCTCGCTCCAAGCGGTCAAGAAACTCCCTGGCTTTCTCGACACCCAGCGCCTCCACACAGCCGTCAAAGATCCAGCCGTAAGCGAGATAGTCTTTGGTCCAGGGATAGTGCGCCACGGTGTATTCGTAGAAGTTTCGGACTATGGGCCTGACCAGGGAGAGGGTGTTCTCGTACGGTGTCCAGCCGGTCAGGGACAGGACGGAGGAGCCTTGTCGGAAGTCGGGTTCAGGAACGACCACGTTGGCGGGGGCCACGGCGCCGGGGACGATCCTGAAATCGCTGTTGCGCCACGCCCGGAAAATGGCCCCGGCGGCCCTGACGTACAGTTTCCGCCACTCACGCACACCCGCTCTGGACGAACGGTTGGGTTGAGCGCTCGTAAACTCCCGGATCCGTTCCCACACCGTCAGGTCGCTCACGTAGGCGACGGCCATGGCGCCCAGCTCCGGCCGGGCACAGCCGAATCGCGGCAAAACCGGCGACCCGTGGGCGTATCCCCCGATGGCGATCATCCAGAACATCGTCTCGCGCACGGACGGCTCATCGAGGTCCTCTCTCAGAATCAGCTGCAGGTCAAAGTGCTTTCCGGAAGTCGAGTTGACCGTAACCCGGTACCGGATGTACTGGTGCCGTGACACCACACGTGTCACCCAGATGCCTCCGGCCGGCACCTGGTGGATGTCGAAATCCGGTTCATCGAAAGTCAGCATGATGGCTTGCTTCAGCAGCGTGGTCCCGAACAAGACCCGCTTCAGGATCTCAATTTCGCCCGGTGACAATCCGTCTTCAAAAGTGACTTTCAGAGCCCAGTCGACGTCCTCGCTCTCGCGGGTCAGGAGGACCGTGCACCAACGCGCCATCTCGTCAAAGCACGCCTCGGCGAAAGCCGAGAGCTCCGGGTCCGAGCGGTGGAGCACCCAGGCGGCAAGTTCTTCCCTGACCGTGCCGTAAGCTTCGGGATGGTAACGGGCAAAATTGACGAGCAGCTTCAGCAGGTTCTTGAATTGCTCTCTGACCAGGTCGTTGGCCGGCCATTGCAGCTGCGTCCGGTACACGTGCAAACGCTGGCGTAAGGCTTCAAGGCGGCGCTGCTCAAAGTGGGCTTTGGCAATCGACTCGATCGATTCTTCATCCAGAAAAGGCAATCCCGACTGGATGAAAGCCGGGAAAACTCGACTGTAGTCCTGGATAGGCTCGTCGAGGAGCAGGCTGCGGTAGGCGCTTGCCCGTGTCTTGATGTCCGGATGACGGGCCAGCGCTTCGAGTCGGCGCTGAATCACTCCCGAGACCCGGTCGTCGGAATCCTCAAGCAATTCGGTCAGCTGTTCGACTGCCCGCACGGATGTCGGGCCCCGCCCAAAAAGCGCCTGCACGGACAGGGCGTGGACCTTCTTCAGTCTTTGCTTATGGACCAGCGGGAGCGCTTCGGACGCAGAAGTCCCGTCCCCACCGCCGCCGCCGGGCACGACAGCTTTGTGCTCTTCCGGCAGCCCGACCTGCGGAGAAATCGATTGCAGCGGGACGTCCCACCCCTCGCGGCACGGGCAAAAGGACACCAAGGCGGGATTGCCCACCCAGAGCCTCGGCTGCCGGGTGAAAAGCCCCAGATCGATTTCCGGGTCGGGGACGTAGTATTCGAGGTCTCCGATCCGGCAGACCGAATCGCTTTCTTCGCGCTTGATCTCCAGAAACAGATTGCGGCGGCGGTTAAGCAGGCCCCCGTCGGCCACGACAATATCGTCTTCCACGACCCCCAGGTCACGGAAAAACCAGCGAGGAATCCGGACACGCAGGCCGGCGACCTCCAACTCGCTCTCCATCTTCCTGTAAAGATCGTCGATGATTCGGGCGAAATGCTGCTCAATCTCCCGCCGCCGAAAAGATCCTTTGGCCGTCAGCTCTCCCATCGGGACTTCGAAGTCGCGCTCGAGGATGGCGAAATTCACCACCCGCTCATAGGGCGCCAAATCCTCGTTCACGGCGGTCACGATCTGTCGGAAGTATTCACGGATGTGCTCCTCTGTCCCCGTGCTCTGAATGATCGGATCAGAGCGGTCGGGGACGATGAGAAGGACGTTATACGCCCGTCCGTCACCGATCAGGAACGTGCGCTTGATGCCCGGAACATCGGTGAACCGCTGCTCGACTCGCCGCGGGGCGATCGTCTGTCCTTTCGAGTTCTTGTAGATATCCTTCAGGCGGTCGACGATTTCCAAGTGACCGTTCGGTCGCTTCTCGAAAAGATCCCCGGTAGCGAGCCAGCACTCGTCTGCCGCGGGTCCAGGTGTCTTGCCCGCGTCTTGCCTGCCCGCTCTGGAGGTGTCATCGACCGGCCCTGTTCTCTCTCCGGCATCCTCGTCCAGGTAACGGGCGACGTACGGCCCGCCGATCAGCAGCTCTCCCTGGTCCGAAAACCGGGCCTTGATTCCCGGAAGAGGGATTCCGACGCTGTTGTCGAAGTACTCTCCCGGCGGCGTCATGGTGATTCCTCCCGTCGCTTCGGTCATGCCAAAGCCGCTGCACAGGTCGACTCCGTGACGGTTGAAAAAATGGAAGACCTTGGGATCGAGATACCCTGCAGCTGACAGTCCCCAGTGAAGTCTTTCTCCGACTGTCCGCCGGAAAATCGCTTCCTGCTGGCCGACAGTCGCCGCCTGGCTCATCTTTTCCAGGCAATAGTCCTTCAGCTGCATCCAGCGGAAAGGGATCCCGATCAGGCCGGTCGGCTGGACCTGCCGCAGGCGGCTGACGAGCGTCTCGGCCGACGGATTGCCCGCAAAAACGTAGGTCCCTTCCCAATAGATACTGCCAAGCAACTCGAGATAACGGCCGAAGGTGTGGTAGAGCGGCAGGTAACAGAAGATTGTTTCTCCGTCGCCCACACGGGGCAGCGCCGCGCCCCGGGCGAAACGCTTGGAAATCAAATTGTACTCGGTAAAGCAGATGCCCTTGGGCGCTCCGGTGCTTCCGGATGTAAACATGACCGTCGCCGGATCCGACAACGAGCGGCGGGGACGGGCAGCCAGAATCTGCTGGATCTCGTCGTTTCCCATTCGCGCGCAGGCCGCGCGCAGCAGCGGATTGTCTCCTGCCGGCTGCTCCCGCCAGTCACCGATGAGGAAGAGGCGGAACGGAGTCTTGACCTGACTCCTGATCGAAGAAAGACGGTGAAGGCTTTCGATGGTGTCGGTCAATACCACGTTGATCCGGAGGCGATCGAAGATCCAGACCAGAGTCCGCGAGTCGAAATGCACACTCAGCGGCGTCACGAAAATGTCGTAGAAGAGGCAGGCGAGGTCGGAGCAGGCGCTGTCCACGCTGTTCTCGGCGTAAATCGCCACGCGCGGGGGGGCCGTGTTTGCCAGGCTAAGAACAGCCGCAATGCTCTCGAGCCGCCGGGCGACCCGCGAATATGTCCAGAAACGCGCTTCGTGCTCGTCCAGTTCCTGGAACAAGGGCCGGTCGGGGTGCTCTTCGACCCGCTGGAGAAACATCTCGAGCAGCCCGTAATCCGTGTGACGGATGATGTCGAAGGTCGTCTCGGCCCAACGGTAGCGATGCTCGCGGCCGGGTAGGCTCAAGAGAAACCGCGGCCGTGAAGTCACTTTCAAGAAGCTGTGCCACGTCTCCCGGCTGACTTGCCCAAGCTGGTTGGCGCTCCGGAGCGTGTCCGCAATCTCCAAGACCTCCTCGGCCAGTTGGGGAGGAGGAATCTCCAGGAGCCGGGGCGATCCCCACATCGGCAGCAACTTCTCGAGCAACTGCGCCGGGTTCGTCATCGAAGTCGTCACTGGGACATTGTACCTGCTTCCGCCCATGGATGATGAAGCCGCGCTTTTGCGCTACACTGCCCATCGAATGGATCTAGGCGTGGTGATCGTCAACTGGAACAGCGGGGAGTATCTGGCTCGTCTCCTTGCCTCGCTCGCCCCGCTGTCGGCGGAGCTGCGGTCTGTGGTTGTCGTCGACAACTCTTCCCGGGACGGGAGCGCGGCAGCCGCCTCGAGCTTTCCCCACGTCATCCTGCGGCAGTTCCCGGCAAACCGGGGGTTTGCCGCAGCGGCTAATCAAGGAATCGCGCAATCGGAATCCAGATATGTGCTGCTTCTGAATCCTGATATCGAAGTCTGCCCGGAAATGGTGCGCGAACTGTACCGGCGGATAAAGGAAAACGGGGCTGCCGCCATCGGCTGTGCCCGGCTGGTCAGCCCCGATGGCTCCAGCCAGGACACATTCCAGCTGCGGCCGCTGCCCGGCTTCTGGAACGTGCTTACAGATGTCCTGTTTCTGGACGAGGTCGTCAAGCCTTTTGCGCAGTCGGCCGTCCCGCAGAAGGCCGGACTGTCAGGCATCCGGGTTGAGCAACCGGCTGCCGCCTGCTGGATGCTCAAAAAAGAGGCGTGGTCGGAGCTGGGGGGATTTGACGAGTCGTTCGTCCCGGCCTGGTTCGAGGATGTCGATTTTTGCAAGAGGCTCAAAGCCAGCCGATGGGAGATCCGGTGGTTTCCGGACCTCACGCTCACTCACCGTGGCGGCCTCTCGCTCCAGACGCTTCGCTATCGGGATTTCATAAGCTTCTACTACGGGAACCTCCTCCGGTACCTGAAGAAGCATCATCGTTTCTTGTACCCCTTGTTATGGCTTCCGGTGATGCTGGGCAGCCGGCTTCGGATGCTCGTCGGCGGAAAATGAACAAAGATCCGGTTTTTGTCAGCCTGGTGACTTTCAATGACGCGGACTGGCTGGCCGCCTGTCTGAAATCGATTTTCGCCCAATCCGTGCCGGTTAAGGTGACGGTGTTAGACAACGGCTCGACCGACAACAGCCGTGAAGTGGCCGGGCGTTTTCCGGTCAAGCTCGTCGCCTCTTCGCAGAACCTTGGGTTCAGCGTGGCGCATAACCGGAACATCCGCTCGGACGAGTCACCGTATGTTCTGGTCCTGAATCCGGATACGGTCCTCGACCCGTCGTTTCTGGAAAAGCTTTTGCCGGTTTTCAGTGAAGTGAAGCGTGCCGGGATGGCCGGAGGCAAGCTGTGGCGCCTGAATCCGGCAGGCGGAATCGCCAGGCGCGGAGCTTTCCCGATTCTCGACAGCACCGGGGTTTTCTTCACTCCGGCGCAACGTCATTTCGACCGGGGAAGTGAAGAGCTTGACCGCGGCCAGTATGAAAAGAGGCAGTTGATGTTCGGCATAACGGGCGCTGCAGTCCTCTGCTCGCGGGAGATGATTGAGGATGTCCGTAACGGCGACGAGATCTTCGATGAGGATTTCTTTGCCTACCGGGAGGATGTCGATCTGGCCTGGCGCGCCCAGCTACGAGGGTGGAAGGCTGTCTACGAGCCGCGCGCGACCGCTCTGCATCGGCGCTCTGTATTGCCTTCGAACCGAAGGGCGGTTTCCGCACTGCTCAACCGGCACTCGCTCAAGAACCGGTATCTGATGCGGATTAAAAACATGGACGCGGCCGTGAGGCGGCGCTGCTTTCCCTATATGTGGTTGCGCGATGCAGCGATTTTTGCCTATGCGGTCCTGAAAGAACGCTCCTCCCTTCCTGCCTATGGCGAAGTCAGGAGACTGCGGCCCAAGTTCGAGAAGAAGCGGGAGTTGGTCCAGGGCCGGCGCACTGTCCCTCCTGCCGAAATTGCCGGCTGGTTTGCCTTTAAGCCGGTGGCCAAAGACCTAGGCGACTCTTAGATTCGGATCCGCCGAAACGTCCCAGGGATCTCGCTCGCCGGCCTTGGCGCGCAAAAAAGCCGCGGCGGCGATCATGGCGGCGTTATCGGTCGTGAGCGACGGCCGTGGAAAATAGACCGGAAGCCCCTTGGTAGAAAAGTGTTCTGCGGCGCGCCGGCGCAACTCGTTATTACAGGAAACACCGCCCGACACGTGTATCGACGACACGTGTCGTCCTTCCAGGCCTCGTTCGATGCCCCGAAGCAGCTGATCGATGATGCTGCTTTGGTAACTGGCCAACAGATCGAGCAGCTCTTTAGGCAGGCCCTCAGGTCGGTCGGCGTCGCCGGGCTGCCGGGGCGTAATGCCGTGCGTCTGAGCGTGACGAACTGCCGACGACTTAATTCCGCTGAAGCTGAAGTCGTGGCTCTCGTCGGTGAACTTCGGCAGCGGAAAACGAACCGCCCTCGGGTCTCCGAGCCGGGCGAGGCGTTCAATCACCGGTCCGCCGGGATAGCCAATGCCGAGAAACTTCGCCAGCTTGTCCAGGGCCTCGCCGGCGGCATCGTCTCGGGTCCGGGCCAGCTCCTCGGGTTTGGACGGCTCCCGCAGGTAGTACAGGCTGGTGTGACCCCCGGAGACCACCAGCGAAAGCGCCGGCAATTCTGCTTCAGGATGATCGAGGAACACCGAGGCGATATGTCCCTGGAGATGGTTGACGGCCAGAAAGGGGAGTCCGAGAGCAAAAGCTGCGGATTTCGCGTACGTGAGGCCGACCATCAGAGCACCGATCAACCCCGGGCCCCGGGTTGCCGCTATGGCATCGAGATCCCTCCAGGTGATCGGACGGCCTGTGGCGCCGGCTTCCCGGAAGCAGGCGTCAACGACCAGGCAGATGTTGTCCACGTGCTCACGACTCGCCAACTCGGGCACTACCCCGCCAAACGGGACGTGAACGGCAATCTGAGATGCGACGACGCTCGAGAGAACGGCGCGTCCGTCTTCCAGCAATGCCGCCGCTGTTTCGTCACAGCTTGATTCAATGGCGAGAATAAGCACAAAAAAACCTCCTGCCGGCCGGCGCCCGCAGCCGCGCGGACTACCGATCAGCTGCTTTATTATAGAAGGAGCAGGGTTTTCGAGTCAGGTCTTGCTCCGTGGGGAATCAGTGTTCGGGAATATGAGCAAAGGCGACGTTTTGGTGACAGGGGCAAGCGGGCAGGTCGGCTGGCATCTGTGTCGTTACCTGGCCGGACAGGGCTACCGGGTGACGGGCGCCTACAACTGCCACAAGCCTGAATTGGACGGAATTGAGCTCCTGTCATGTAATCTGGAGAATCCGCGGAGCCTGTCGGTTCTGCGCAGTCGTGACTACGTCGCAGTCATCCACGCCGCCGCGCTCACCAACGCAGACCTCTGCGAAAGCATGCCGGCCCTCGCCCGGCGGGTCAACGTGGAGGGAACCAGGGCGCTCGCAGACCTCTTTCGGCTGGAGACGAGGTTCATCTACCTTTCCACCGACCTGGTCTTCGATGGAGCGAGGGGCCGATACAGCGAAAGCGACGCGATCAACCCCGTCAATTTTTACGGACAAACCAAGGCGGAGGGGGAACAGGCAGTCTTGGGCCGTCCAGGCGCGGTCGTTGTCCGGCTGTGCCTCTCCTATGGCCCCGCGACGCCCTTTTCGGCCGGTTTCTCCGGAGTGATGAGAGGCCTGTTGGACTCAGGGCAACCTGTCCGGTTGTTTGTCGACCAGTACCGTACCCCGATTTACGTCGGCGACATCGTCCAGGGCCTGGAAAGACTGATCGAAAAAGAACCGCGTCATCGAACCTACCATCTGGGTGGCCCCGAACGTGTCAGCCGGTGGGATTTCGGATGCCTGTACGTTGACGTCTTCGGGTACAAACGGGCATCATTGCAGCCGGTCCCGGCTGACAGCGCGGGACTTGTCCGCAGGGGAGAGGATTGTTCGCTCGACTGCACGCGCTTTGTGAAGGAGCTCGGCTTTCAGCCGTCCGGTCTGCTTGCCGGGCTGCAGCGCATGAAGCAGGGTGTGTACTGAGAAGCCGAGCCTATCATCGAGGGCTTCAAGACGGTAGTTTGGGTGGTCCCGCTTACTCCGCTCCGGGTCACGTCAAGGAACTGCGCGCGCTGCGAGGGTGTGTTGACAGGCTTAAGGTAATAGGGCCCCAAGATAAACCACGATGCTCATCCTAGGGATCTCGGCGTTTTACCATGACAGCGCGGCTTGTCTGGTTCGTGATGGCCGGATCATTGCCGCTGCCCAGGAAGAGCGATTCAGTCGCATCAAGCATGACAGTTCCTTCCCCGAACGGGCGATCCAGGCTTGTCTCGAGATCGGTGGAATTACGATCTCCGATCTGGACTACGTCGTTTTCTACGAAAAGCCGTTCCTTAAGTTTGAGCGTCTGCTGGAAACCTATCTCCGGCGCGCGCCGCGTGGTTTCGGATCCTATCGGAAAGTGATCCCGCTCTGGGTCAAAGACAAACTCTGGATGAAGCATTCGATCCAGCAGCAGCTGAACTATGGACGTGAAATCCTTTTCAGCGAACACCATGAATCCCATGCGGCGGCTGCCTTTTTCCCTTCGCCTTTTCAGTCAGCGGCCATCCTCACGGTGGACGGGGTGGGCGAATGGACCACGACGGCTTACGGCAGGGGACAGGGCAATGACCTTGATCTGAAATGGGAACTGCGCTTTCCGCATTCACTTGGCCTGCTCTACACCGCCTTCACCTACTACCTCGGCTTCAAGGTCAATTCTGATGAATACAAGGTGATGGGGCTCGCGCCTTACGGCCAACCTGTATACCGGCGGCAGATCGAGGACAAACTGATCGATCTTCAAGAGGACGGCTCTTTTCGACTCGATCTCGATTACTTCGACTATGAAACCGGCTTCACGATGACCTCGGAGCTGTTCCATCGTCTGTTTGGCGGCCCGCCTCGGAAAGCAGCGGAGCGCCTCAGTCAGAAACATAAAGATCTGGCGGCTTCCATTCAGGCCGTGACGGAAGAGGTGATGCTGCGACTGAGCCGGCGCGCCGGGATGGAGACGGGCGAGGATCGGCTCTGCCTGGGTGGCGGCGTGGCCCTCAACTGCGTGGCCAACGGACGAATTCTCAGAGAAGCGGGCTTCCGCGATATCTGGATCCAGCCGGCGGCGGGTGACGCAGGCGGGGCCGTCGGCGCGGCGCTTGCCGTTTACCATCGATTTCTCGGCCGGCCGCGAGAGGCGGATCCCTCAGGCGACGGCATGCAGGGGACCTATCTCGGACCAGGTTTCGAGAAGGAAGCGGTCCGCCGGGTGCTGGACGCCTCCGGCGCCCAGTACCAGGAACTGCCGGAAGATGATCTGATTCGCTGCACCTGCCAGGAGCTGCAAAGCGGAGCCGTCGTCGGGTGGTACCAGGGCAGGATGGAGTTTGGCCCAAGGGCCTTGGGGAACCGGAGCATCCTGGCCGATCCGAGACGGCCGGACATGCAGCGGAAATTGAACCTGCGCATCAAGTTCCGGGAATCGTTCCGTCCGTTTGCGCCATCGGTGCTGGAGGAAAGGCAGGCCGAATTTTTCGACTCAGAACATCCCAGCGCCTACATGCTGCTGGTGGCGCCGGTATCTGCCTCACGGCGCGGCTCCATCCCGGCCGTGACGCACGTCGACGGTTCGGCCCGCGTTCAGACCGTGAACCAGCGGCAGAATCGGCGTTTTTACCGGCTGATCGAGACTTTTGCGCAGGCCACCGGATGCCCGCTTCTCGTCAACACCAGCTTCAACGTTCGCAACGAGCCGATCGTCTGTACGCCACAGGACGCTTACAATTGTTTCATGCGGACCAACATGGACGTGCTGGTCATGGAGGACTTTTTCCTGACCAAGAAAGGGCAGGTATGGGAGCGGCCTTGAATAAGCTGCGGGCTGCCGGAAGACCCTTCTGCCTGGCCTGGATGAAACTGGCCCGGCTGCTCGCTGGGACGAACACGTTCCTGCTGATGGGCTTTTCCTTCTATGTCCTGGTGCTGCCGATCGGCCTGGCGCGCCGGCTGTTTGGCGGAAGGCTGGAGTGGACGGACGGCTGGATCCGACGTGAGCCGCTGGCGCCAGATCATTACCGAAAACAATACTAAAAGCCGCGCCGGCCGGGCTCCGCGGCGGGGGTTAGAACGCGTTACAAAGCCGCAAGCGCAGCGTTTGCGGCTCTGTTTCAAGCGCTGCGGCTCTGTAACCACAGGCGGAAAAGGGTAACGGGGTCCAGAAATATGTATTCGGCTTTCAACCGGACGCTAGCCGTAACCGCTCAGTTTTTTGTTCGGAGTGTGGCAGCAACGAGGAGAGAGGCCGGTGCTTTGCAGCTGATCAGGCACATGCTGCAGCCGCTTCGCCAGCTCGGAATCAACGACCAGAGCATTCCGCATATCGCTCTTCTGCTCGTGGTGTTCTCCTTCTTCAAGGGTATTTTCCTTTACTTTGCAGAGTACGCGATGAGCTACAGCGGGCAGCAGGTGGTAGGCTCGCTGCGCAAGGACCTTTACAGCCATCTTCTGGATCAGTCCCTCGCTTTTTACTCGAGGAACTCGACGGGCAAACTGATGGCTCGGGTCATCACCGACACCGAGCGTATCCAGGAGACGGTGAGCAAGACGCTGACCGACTATGCCCGGCAGTGCATCCTCCTGGTCGCCTTTCTTTTCATAATTTTCTCCCTTGACTGGAAGCTGTCGCTCCTCTCGCTCCTGATTGCGCCGTTTGTCCTCGTGATCACGCTGCGTTTGGGCCGGAGAGTCCGAAAAGTCAGCAGCCGGAGCCAGGAGAACCTTTCGGAAATCTCCAACAACCTGCAGGAGACCATCGGCGGCCAGCGGATCGTCAAGGCCTTCGGGATGGAACCTTACGAGAAAGGGAAGTTTCAGAGGGCGGTCGATCAGCTGGTGCGAGTCAACCTGAAGGTGGCCCGGACCAGCGCGCTCAATTCACCGCTCGTAGAGTTTGTCGGTTACTTCGCCTTTGTCCCGTTTTTGATTTACGCGCATCATCAGATCAGCCGCAATGCTTTGACGCTCGGAGCTTTCGCGACGTTCGTGATCGCTATCTTCCGACTTTGGGAGCCGATGCGGAAACTGTCGCGGATGCATCTACATATCCAGCAGGCGTTTGCCTCCTCGGCCCGGGTGTTCGAGCTGCTCGAAACCCGCGTGGAGATCATCGATTCGCCCGAGGCGATCCAGCTGCCCCCTTTTCAATCCGAAATCTCTTTTGACGATGTTTCCTTCGGGTACAAAGCCCACAGCCGCAGCCCGGTGCTGCATCATATCGATCTGAAGATCAAGGCTGGAGAGGTTGTGGCCCTCGTGGGACCGAGCGGGGCGGGGAAGACCACGGTGGCCGGCCTGATCCCCCGTTTCTACGATCCGACGGAAGGGCGGATCACGATCGACGGCATCGATATCCGGAAGGTGAAGCAGAAGTCTCTTCGCAAGCAGATCGCGATGGTCACGCAAGATACCTTTCTTTTCAACGACACCGTCCGCGCTAATATCTCTTACGGGCGTGAGGATTGCGGCCTCGACGAGGTGATCGAGGCGGCCAAGGCTGCTCTGATTCATGATTTTATTGTGAGCCTCCCCCAGGGATACGACACGGTTATCGGGGAACGTGGCCAGTTGGTCTCCGGCGGCCAACGCCAGCGCCTGGCGATCGCCCGTGCCATCCTCAAGAACGCTCCAATCCTGATCCTGGACGAGGCGACTTCTTCGCTCGATTCCGAGTCGGAAAGGCTGGTTCAGGAGGCGGTTTACAACCTCATGCAGCGAAAGACGACCCTGGTTATCGCACACCGGCTGTCCACGGTCAGGATCGCCGACCGCATCGTCGTCATGCAGTCGGGGAGAATCGTCGAAGTCGGCGATCATGAAACGCTCATGTCGCGCTCCGGAGTCTATCGCCGGCTGTACGATCTGCAGTTCGCCCAGCAAGGCAGCTTGAGCCACGGGTAGGATTCACAGAGCCGCAAAGCGCCTCTTTCTACGGAGAGCGTCGGGTTCACAAAGGATAACCAGATGCAAAGCATGACGGGGTTTGGCCATACCGAAGCCACAGTGGGGAGTCTGACGTTCGCCGTTGACGTCAAATCGGTCAACGGACGGTTCCTGGACATCAACGTCCGGCTGCCCCGTGAGCTGGCCGCTGTCGAACCGGAGATCAGGGCGGAAATCCAGGGCCGCTTGGGCCGCGGCCGGGTCGACGTGATTGTGAGCACGTCATACGCGGCCGGGCAGCAGGACGTGAACGAACCGGCGCTGGAGGCTTACCTGGCGGTTGCGGCGAAACTCAATGCGCGCGGCATACCCGGCGAACTGAACATCGGCACACTTCTGCAACTGCCCGGCATCACCAGCGCTCCCCTGTTGGACTACACGTCACCGGAGATCACGTCGTCGATCCGCTCGGCCGTAGCCCGGGCGCTCGAGCAAGTGGTCGCGTCCAGAAGAGCCGAGGGCGCTTCGTTGCTCCGCGATCTAGAAAACCGGATTGCAGCTCTGCGGAAGGCGGTCGAGAGGATTGCCTCACGGGCGGCCGGCACCCGGGATTACTACTTCGAGAAGCTGAAGCAACGCCTGGATGAGGCGATCGGGGAACAAGCGGTCGATCAGAGCCGGCTGGCTCAAGAGGTGATTTACTACGTCGAGCGATCAGATGCGGCCGAAGAAATCACCCGCCTGCTTTCCCATCTGGACCGCTTTGGCCAGTACCTGGCAAAGTCGGAGTCAGAACACGTCGGTAAGCAGCTCGACTTCCTCTGCCAGGAGATGAACCGGGAAATGAACACGATCCTGTCGAAGTCTCCATTTGCTGACGTCGCTCAGATCGGCGTCGAAGGCAAGGCGGAAATCGAGAAAATCCGCGAGCAGGTTCAGAATGTCGAATAGAGGAAACTTGATCGTCATCAGCGCTCCGTCCGGATCGGGGAAAAGCACCCTCGTCCGCGGGCTGTTTGACAAGCTGCTCGAGACGCCCGGGCTCGTCTTTTCCGTCAGCCACACCACCCGAAAACCACGGGCCGGCGAGAGACACGGTGTCGACTATTTCTTCGTCTCCGAACCGGAGTTCAGGGCGATGATCGAGGCCGGCGGCTTTCTCGAGTATGCCGAAGTTTACGGGAACCTGTACGGCACGAGCCGAGACGCGGTCGAAGCTCAACTCCAGGCCGGCCATGACGTTTTGCTCGACATCGATGTTCAGGGCGCCATGAACGTCAAACAGGCGCTTCCGGAAGCGATCCTGATCTTCGTCCTGCCGCCCTCATTCCGGGCTTTGCGCGAGCGCCTGTTAAAACGCGGTCTGGACGAGCGGCATATCATCGAGCGCCGGCTTCGGATCGCCCGCCAGGAAGTGGCTTGCTACAGCAAGTACGACTACGTCATCGTGAACCAGGATATCGAAAGATCGCTGTTTGAGTTAAAATCAATTATTTCGGCCGCTCGCTGTACGACAGACAAGAGGAGAGAGCGAGCCGAGGAGATTGTAAAGACGTTTGATGAAGCCGATGGATCGGCGGAAAAGGCTGGCGAATCGCACGAATAATACGGATCGCTCGAGTGTTTGGCCGTGTGATTCGACGCCTTTAGCGCAAGGAGAACGAGGAGAAACGAATGATCATCAAGGTTCCCCCGGAATTTGACAGTAAATTCCGATTCATCCTGGTGGCTGCGGAGAGGGCCAAGCAGATTCAAAACGGCGCCCCACCCAAGATTGACGTGAAATCGGCCAAACCGGCTTATATCGCAATCCGGGAAGTCGAGCAGAATCTGGTT
This sequence comes from Acidobacteriota bacterium, assembly GCA_041946865.1. Taxonomy (GTDB): domain Bacteria; phylum Acidobacteriota; class UBA6911; order RPQK01; family RPQK01; genus RPQK01. The sequence continues at coordinate 16,437 of JBHGBF010000104.1, forward strand.
CCTTATGAAATCCTCGAAGAAGCCGCCGAGGATGAGGAAATCATAGAGGACGTAGAAGAAAGCCAGCAATGAACGTAATCCTGGGTGTGACGGGCTGTATCGGCGCGTACAAGGCCGCCCTCATTCTGCGGTTGCTGCAGAAAAGCGGTTGTGAGGTCTTCCCGGTGATGACCGCCCATGCCCAGGAGTTCATCTCCGCTCTTACTCTTGAAAAGCTCTCGGGACATGAGGTTGTCAGCGACCTCTTTCAGGATCACGACACGTCGATCGAGCATATTTCGCTGGCCCGAAGGGCAGATGTGGTGCTCGTTGCCCCGGCAACAGCCAACATTCTCGCAAAGTTCGCCCACGGTATTGCCGATGACTTCCTGAGCACGCTCTACGTCTCCACGACTGCCCCGGTCATTGTTGCGCCGGCCATGAACGTCGAGATGTGGCGGCACCCGGCCACCCAGGAGAACGTGAAGATTCTTGAAAGCCGGGGTGTTCGTGTTGTGCACCCGGAAAGCGGCTACCTGGCCTGCGGGGAAGTCGGGGAAGGTCGGCTGGCCGAGCCGGAGTCGATCGTACAAGCCGTCCTTGCCCTGTTGCAGGGAAAGCAGACGCTCACGGGGCGCAGAGTCCTGGTGACGGCCGGCCCCACCGTCGAGGATCTCGACGCTGTCCGCTTCATTTCGAATCGCTCGTCAGGGAAAATGGGGTACGCGATCGCGAGCGAGGCGCAACGACGAGGGGCGGCGGTCGTGCTGATCTCCGGGCCTACTCACCTCGATCCCCCACCCGGGGTGGAATTCGTCCGGGTGCGATCCGCCCGCGAGATGGCGGCGGCGGTGTTGGAGCGATTTCCAGCCACCGATGCGTTGGTCATGGCAGCGGCGGTCAGCGACTACCAGCCGGCCGAGCCTGTCGAGGGAAAAATCAAGAAGGATTGCCGGCCGCTTCAGCTGGCACTCGTCCCGACGCCGGATATTCTGAAAATGCTGGGCCAACAGAAACAGGCCCAGATCCTGGTCGGCTTTGCGGCCGAGTCGTCAAACCTCCGTGAGTACGCCCTGCGCAAGCTGCAGGAGAAGCGTCTGGATCTGATCGTGGCCAACAATATTGCGGGTCCCGACGCGCCGTTCGGTTCTGATTTCAACCGAGTGATTTTCCTCGCGCCGGACGGCGAAGAGGAACTGCCCGTTCTGTCCAAGAAAGAAGTGGCCGGAAGACTATGGGACCGGATCGAAAGCCTGCTGAACAGCCGATAACCAAGGCTGGGTTCGTGGCCCTGGTCGGCCGTCCCAATGCCGGCAAATCCACATTGCTCAACCTGCTGATCGGTCAGAAAGTCGCGGCAGTCAGCGACAAACCCCAGACGACACGCAACCGCATCCTCGGAATTCGCAATCAGGGAGACAGCCAGTTTATCTTCGTCGATACGCCGGGTATCCACCGGCCTGGCTACAGGATGAACGAACGGATGATGGAGACCGTCTACGAGGCGGTCAAGGACGTCGATGTCGTGGTCCATCTGGTGGATGCGGCCGAGCGTTTCGGAAAAGGGGAGCAGTACGTGCTCGATCTCCTCAAGCAGGCTGAAAAACCAGTCCTTCTTGCTCTGAACAAGATCGACCTTGTCAACAAAGGAAAGCTCTTGCCGATGATTCAGTTCTTTTCCGAGCAGAAGGATTATTCGGCCATTGTTCCTCTGTCAGCCCTGACAGGCGAGAACGTGGAAGTCCTGCTGGACGAAATCGCCCGCCTGCTTCCCGCCGGCGAGGCCCTGTACCCGCCCGAGTACGTCACTGATCAGCATGAGCGTTTCATCGTCTCTGAGATCATCCGCGAGAAGGTCTTGTCTCATACCCGCGAAGAGCTCCCCTATGCCACTGCCGTCCGGATCGACGAGTTTGACGAAAGCCAGCGGGCCGAAGGCCTCGTCCGGATTTTTGCTTCGATCATCGTTGACAAAGAGTCGCAGAAGAAAATCGTGATCGGCCGGGCAGGCCAGATGATCAAACAGATCGGCATCGAAGCCCGGCAGGAAATCCAGTCTTTTCTCGAGGTCCGCAAGGTCTATCTCGACCTTAACGTCAGAGTCGTCCCCGGCTGGCGCAATCTCGACCAGCTGCTCGACGAGATGTGGAACGTCTAGCCAAGGATTACGAGCTGCAAGCTGACCGCTGGTCGCTTACTGCTGGCCGCCTTTCGCCCCGGTGTCCCCTTACCATGTTAGGATTTCAGCATGAACGTCTCTGAATACCTGAAGTTCTATTCAGAGCTGGGTGTATCCCATCTGAAGCTGCCGGAAACCAACGGGCGGGTGCAAATGATCACGTCCCCCGCCTCCGGTTCAAACGCGGCTTCCGAGATCGTGGCAGCCGGCCCTGTGGACCTCCAGGCCATTCGCGACGAAATCGGAGACTGCCGGCGCTGCAAGCTGGCCGGCGGCCGCAGGCATATCGTCTTTGGTTCCGGCAACCCCAAGGCCGAGCTCATGTTTGTCGGTGAAGCTCCGGGGCAGGATGAAGACCTTCAAGGGCTTCCTTTCGTGGGCCGAGCCGGCCAGCTCCTGACGAAGATCATTGAGGCCATCGAGCTCAAGCGCGAGCAAGTCTATATTGCCAACATTCTGAAATGCCGGCCGCCCAACAACCGGCCGCCCGAGCCTGACGAGATTGCCGCTTGCGGCGGTTTTGTCCAGAAACAGATCGAGGCGATCCGGCCCCTTATCGTAGTCGCGCTCGGCAAGTTCGCCGCCCAGACGCTCCTCAACATCGAGACGCCGATTACCCGCATGCGGGGCAAGTTTTTCGACTACCATGGTATTCCCCTCATCCCGACTTATCATCCCTCATATCTGTTACGGAATCCGGGCGCCAAGCGCGAGGTCTGGGAAGATATGAAAGCCGTGCGGGCGCGCCTGAAAGAACTCGGAAGCAGCTACTATCGGTGATTGACTGATGCCTGCCAGGTTTTTCGCCGACGTTGCCGTCCCTCTTCCCATCCATCAGCTGTTCACCTATGAAGTCCCAGACGAGCTGCAGGACACCGTGATGCCCGGCATCCGCGTTCTGGCCCCCTTCGTTAATCGCCGGCTGGTCGGAATAGTGGTTAGGAAGCACTGCGATCCGCCCGGAGACGGGACGGATTTGAAGAGCCTGCTGGCGATTCTGGATCAGGCGCCGCTAATCGGTTCTCGGCTCCTTGAGCTGGGTTTGTGGCTTTCGTCCTACTATCTCGCCCCTCCGGGCGAGGCGTTCCGGGTGATGCTGCCTCCCGGCCTGCTTTCGAAATCCGTCATTACCGATCATGACCGCCATTGGCCGGTGCGCAGACAGCTTGCTGTCGTTGCAGTCGGCGACCGGGGCGAACAGCACATCAGCGTCAGACAGGAAGAGGCGCTGGAAAAGCTCCAATCCTCATCGCTTCCGCTGCTGCTGACCGAGGCTGCAAAGCTCGGCATTACGGTTTCAGTGCTGCGGTCGCTGGCTGCGAAGGGCGTCATTCGACTGGAGCCGGCGGAAGTGGTCCGCTCGCCCTGGTCGACCACGCACATCCAAGACGGCGAAACACGAAAACACGTCCTGAACGAAGAGCAGCAGCGGGCTTTCTGCCTGATTGTGAATGGCCTGTCGGCAGGATCGTTCCAAAGCCTGGTTCTGCACGGCGTCACGGGAAGCGGCAAAACGGAAGTTTACCTGAACGCCATCAGTGAAGCGCTAAGGCAAGGACGGACGGCGCTTCTGCTGGTTCCCGAAATCGGGCTGACGCCTCAGGTCGCGCGCTACTTCCAGAGCTGGTTTCAAGACGATGCGGCTATTCTGCACAGCGGGTTGTCGGGTGGAGAGCGCTTTGACCAGTGGCGACGGATCAAGCGGGGCGAGGCAAGAGTGGTGATCGGCACCCGTTCGGCGGTGTTCGCTCCGCTCGAGAATCTCGGCCTGCTGATTGTCGATGAGGAACATGACGGCTCCTACAAGCAGGAGGAGACGCCGCGCTACAACGGCCGCGACACGGCCGTCAAACGGGCGCAGCTGGAAAACGCCGTGGCCGTCCTCGGCAGTGCCACTCCCCAGCTGGAAACCTACTATCTGGCAACCAGCCGGCGGCAGTACGGCTACCATCAGTTGACGTCGCGTATCCAGGAACGGCCCCTGCCCACAGTCCGTCTGGTCGACATGAGAATCGAGCTCCAGAACCGGGGCAAGGCAGCTGTCATCTCGGAGGCTCTCGAGGAAGCCATACGGCTCAGACTGGCAAAGGGGCAGCAAGTCCTGGTTTTGCTCAACCGCAGGGGCTACTCGCCTTTGCTGCTTTGCCGGAGCTGCGGCTCGACCGAAGTGTGCAACCAGTGCAGCATCAGCCTCACCTATCACCAGGAAACCAATCGCCTGTGCTGCCATTACTGCGGGTACAGCCGCGCTGTCCCGAAAAAGTGCGGCAATTGCGGTAAGCAGTACCTGTACTTCGTGGGAGAAGGGACCGAGCGAGCAGAGGAGCTGCTCAGGGAGCTGTTTCCCAGTGCCCGCCTGGCTCGCGTTGATCGGGACACGGTCCAGCGACGAGGCACGATGGCCCGGATTTTGAGCGAGTTTGCCGCCGGCAAGACGGATTTGCTGGTCGGCACCCAGATGATCGCGAAGGGACACGATTTTCCTCGCGTCACCCTGGTGGGGGTGCTGGCGGCGGAACAGTCGTTGCGTCTGGCGGACTTCCGTTCGGCGGAACGGACGTTTCAGCTGCTCCTCCAGGTGGCCGGTCGGGCGGGGCGCGGCGACGAGCCGGGGGAAGTCATTGTTCAGACCTACTTTCCGAATCACTACAGCGTAAAGTACGCGTGTGCCCAGGACTACGAAGAGTTCTTCAAGCACGAAATTGAATTTCGACGCATGTTTCTTTACCCTCCCTTCGCCGCCCTCGCCAACATTATCGTGACCGGGAAAGACCGGGGACGGACGGAAGAGCAGGCAGCCGGGATCGTCCGGATTCTGGTTGAAGAAAGGAAGCGGCAGTCGCATGAGGAACGAATGCGCTTTCTGGGGCCGGCGCCGGCGGTCCGAGAGCGCCTGCGGGGCGAGTACCGCTTCCAGATTCTGATCAAGACGACCAGCCGTCCGGAGCTTCACCGGGTCTTGGAGGCTTTGACAGGCCGGGTAAAAGAGCTGGGCGGCACGGGGAAGGGAATCTCAGTGGATGTCGACCCGATCAGCTTGCTGTAAGGTCCCAAGCAACGTGAAAGTCTCGATCGAAAAGTCGATTGTCGCCGAAATGCTCGCCCATGCGCGAGAAAGCTCGCCGATCGAGTGCTGCGGGCTGCTGACCGGGGAAGGAGACCATACGTCCGGCATCAGAAAGGCGACTAATCAGCTGGCCAGCCGATTCGCTTTTTTCATCCCGCCCGAAGAGCTCTTTGACTTCTTTCGCGCTCTGCGGGCCTCCGGCCGGCAATTTACCGGAATCTATCATTCGCATCTTACCGGCCCTGCCGCTCCGTCGTTGCGTGACCTGGAGGAGTTCCATTATCGGGAGGTATGCTACTGGATCATCTCGCTGGCCGGCAGAGTGCCTGACATCCGGTGTTACCGATGGGGTAAAATGACTTTCGAGGAGATCGGCTACGAAGTTGTGGAGGCCAGGGCAAGCAGGTGACGGCGGGAAAAAATGGATAGCAGTCATCAACTGCCGGGGTCAAGCGGCCGGCCGTCAGTTGTCAGCACGTTTCTCAGGATCATGCTATGAGTCTTGATGTGTTTGCCCAGATTCGAGCTTGGGCCCCCCGAGAGCTACTCAACCTGCTCGATCAGTTCGTGTACTTCTTTCCCCAGGAAACCCGGCTCAGTCTGAAGCGCGTCATCGACACGGTACCTGCGGCTCCCGACAATCTAACCAAGGTCTACGAGATGGTCCGGGAGCAGTGGAAAGACCTGCGCGGCCAGAACAGGCTGACGATTGCAGTTGTCGGTCCGGGGCAGACTGGAAAAACCGGCCTCGTACGGGCCTTGACCAGACGGCAGACCGGAAACTCGGTCCGCTTTGAAGTCGTCGATATTCAGGGCCTGGATGAGTACCTGGGCTATGAGCGCGAAACGGCGCCTTCCGAGGAACTGGTGTCCGCGGACATCGTGCTGTTGGTGCTGGATGCCCAGTACAGTGTTTCGGACTCAACCGTTCGGATGTATCGCAAGCTCGCCCAGGGACCGGCCAAACCGGTGGTGCTGTTGAACAAGATTGATCTTGTTGAAGGCGCGCGAGAAGTCGTCAAGGCCGCCTCCCGGCGGCTTAAGACCCCGGTTCTCCCGATGTCCGTCCTGGACGAGGAGAAGATCGACGACTTGCTCCGGGGAATAGTGGCTGCTCACCCGCGCAGTCTGTACCCGCTGTCCCGCGCTTTCCCCGGCTTCCGAAAGGCCTTTGGCCATCAGATCGTCTACGAGGCCTCGTGTGCCGCGACCATCGCTGGTGCGCTGCGCATCCCGTTTCCTGCCTTCGTGTCTTCAGGCGCGGTCCACGGGGCGATGATTCTGAAGCTGGCCCGGGCTTACGGGCTGAGGCTGGATACCGAGCGTGCCCGTGAGCTCATCCCGATGCTCGTCCTGGATATTGCCTTTGATCGCGGGTTGGAGTACCTCAGGAATCGCTTTCCTGAGAGAGAAACCCTGATTTCTGCTTCCCTCTCCGGGGTCTTCACGTACGCCCTCGGTCGGGCGGCAATTCGATACTTCGAGTGGGTCACGGAATGTCTTGACACTGGCCGCGTCTTGCCGGGCCCCGGGAATCATCAGTTTTCATGGAACAAGGACTAAACCGGGCCAACGGCACGCGGGCGCTGAAAATCGCTCTCGTCATCACCGCCGTCTTCATGCTTGTTGAATTCGCGGGCGGGCTGTGGACGAACAGCCTGGCCCTGACCGCCGATGCGGGCCACATGCTCACGGACGTGGCGGCCCTCGGCCTGAGTCTGTTTGCGGCCTGGTTCATCCGCCGCCCCGCGACTCCCGAGAAAACCTACGGCTATTTTCGGGTAGAAATCCTGGCGGCGTTGCTGAACGGAGTCTTCCTGGTCGGAATTGCTCTCGTGGTCTTCTACGAGTCGTATGTGCGGTTTCTAAAGCCCGAAGCAATCAAGACCACCGAGATGATTCTGATCGGCGTCCTCGGGCTCATAGCCAATTTGGCCTCGGCTTCCGTGCTCCACGGTAGTCACACGCACAGTCTGAATATCAGGGGCGCGTTTTTGCATGTCCTCGGGGATATTCTGGGGTCAGTGGCGGTCGTTTGCGCCGGTTCTGCAATTGCCCTCTGGGGGGTTTTCTGGGCCGACCCGATGGTGAGCGCCCTGGTGAGCCTGCTGATCCTCGTCAGCGCTTGGAGGCTGGTGCGCGATTCTGTACTGATTCTGCTCGAAGGAACACCTGCCCACGTGAACCTGCGAGCCATGAGGAAAGAACTGTGCGAGGTCCCGGGCGTCAGCTCGGTTCATGACCTTCACGTCTGGACCCTCACTTCCGGTGTCCACGTCATGACCTGTCATGCGGTGCTTTTGCCGGGCGAAAACGCCAACCAGATCCTTGAGCAGTTGAACAAGGTCTCCCGGGAGCGCTTTCGGGTTGATCACACCACCATCCAGATCGAGGATCCGGAAGTGTGCCGCGGCACCAACCGCATGTGCCGCCGCGCTGCCGAGGGGTAAACTGCCCTTCGCCCCCTTCATCCTTCGTCCTTCGTCTTTCCACGCACCCGACGCGCTACCCGTCCGCTGACGGTCCGCAAAAGCGCTGCGCTTGCGGCTCCGTGGCGCTTTCGCTTCTTCCTTCATCCTTCATCCTTCCCTTCGCCCCTCCGCCCCTTCCTTTTCTCTCCGCCGCTCTTCATGCTACGATTCCAGATGACCTAATCTCATGACACCAACGCCGACTCATTACGAAGCGAGCCTCGAGCGAGACTTGAACCGGATTCGGGAGAAGGTCCGCCAGATGGTCGAACTGGTGCAGCGGGCCCTGGACGACAGTGTCGAGGCCTTCCTGACGGCCAATCGAGCCAAAGCTTACCTCGTCGTGTTGCGCGATCAGCACATTGACGAGCTTGAGAGGGAGATCGACCGGCTTTGTCTGGAATTTCTGGTCCGCCAGCAACCCGTGGCTAGCCCTCTTCGCTTTGTCTATGCCACGATAAAGATCAATCAGGATCTGGAACGGGTGGGTGATTATTCCGAAAGCATCGCACGCAACAGTCTCAAAATCAGCCACTTAGACTTGAGCTTTGTCCACCCGCGCTTCAGGCAGATGGCGGGCCTGGCTATTCCGATGCTGCGTGACGCGGTCCGGGCCTTTGTGCAGCAGGACGTCGAGCTGGCGAAGAGGACCATGGAGAGCGAAAACGAGGTGGACCGTCTGCGTACGCTCGTCAACACTGAAGCGGTCGGATACCAGCAGGAGGGGCGCATTCCGCTGGAAGCCCTGACCCCGCTTCTGACCATTGCCCGGCGGCTGGAGAGGGTTTCAGATCAGGCGGACAACATCTGCGAGGAAGTGATCTACACCTGCACCGGCCAATACTCCAAGCACAAGGGCCTGGATGTTTTCCGCGTGCTCTTTGTCGATGAACACAATTCCTGTCTGAGCCAGATCGCCGAGGCGGTGGGCAATTCCCTGGGGCAGCCGAAATTCATGTTCACCAGTGCCGGTATTAAGCCTGCCCCCATCGACCCTCGCGCCGCGGCGTTTCTGAAAGGGAAGGGCTTTGATGTCACCCGCCAGACCAGCAAGGGGATCGACCAGGTGCCCAACCTGGAGTATTACCAGGTCGTCGTCGTTTTCGGAAGCAAAACCCGAAGGGCCATCCAGTTGCCGGCCAAGAGCGTTCTGCTCGATTGGTACCTGGAGGACCCTTGTGAGTTGAGGTCACCTGAGCAGGTGGAAGCGGCTTTCGAGAAGGCCTACGAGTTCGTCGATCGGCACCTGCGAGACCTGACCCAGGCGATGTTGGGCGCTGAGATCGAACCGACCCGGATCCTGGGAAGCTGAATCCAAACAAAACAGAAAAAGATGGTCTTGAGAGCAAGCTTGAGAATCGGTCTGGCAGCAGCACTTGCTGTGCTCTTGATCTTCTACGCCGCTTGCGCCCGAAGTGAAGCAGAGAGCGGTACGAGCAAGACGATTATCCAGAACAAAGGGTCGGACACGATGGTCAACGTGGCGCAAGCCTGGGCGGAGGAGTACAGGACCGTGAACCCGGCGGTGGAAGTGGAAGTATCCGGAGGCGGGTCGGGGGTCGGTATTGCCGCCCTGATCCGCGGAGGCACTGACATTGCCAACGCCAGCCGGGACATCAAGGCGGAAGAGACCCAGGAAGCGCGCCGCTTTACCGGCAAGGAGCCTCAGGGGTTTGTGGCGGGCTATGACGCCCTGGCTATTTACGTGAACCGGGCCAACCCGCTTGAGGAGATTTCCCTGGATCAACTGGCTGAGATTTTTGTGGAAGACGGACGTGTCACCAAATGGTCGCAGCTGGGCGTCCGGATCCCTGGTGGCCGCGACGATACAATCGTCCGTGTCAGTCGCCAATCGAGCTCCGGGACCTACGACTTTTTCAGAGAAAAGGTTCTGAACAAGCGGGACTTTGAGTTAGGCTCTCTGGACATGAACGGGTCGAAGGAGGTCGTCGAGCTGATCGGAAATGCTCCGACCGCAATAGGTTATAGCGGAATGGGGTACGCGACCAGTGCGGTCAAGATGCTACGCATTGCGGAAAAGCCGGGTGAACCCGGGGTCGCACCCAGCGCGGAAACGACTTTGAACAAGACATATCCCATCGCTCGCTCACTCAATCTTTACGTTCTTGGTAAGCCTCAAGGGGCCGTCAAGGACTATATCGACTGGATCTTGAGCGACGCTGGGCAAGAGATAGTGAAGGCAAGTGGATACGTTCCAATATCGACCGAAGGCCGGCGAAAGTAGCGCTGGGGCGGAGCTGTCAGCCCGGAGCAGCCAGTCGTCAGCCGGCGCTCAGCCGGGCGCTCGGCGCCGGCTGCGCCCGCAGCGTCCACGGTGGGCGGTGATCGGGGAGCAGCTTCTGGAGTTGATCATCCGCTTCAGCGGCATCAGCGCAATCCTCTTCGTGCTGGCGATTTTTCTCTTTGTGTTTCGCGAAGCACTCCCCGTCCTGGGAAGCGACAGGTTCAGCCTGGTCCAGTTCTTTACCAGCATCGAGTGGTATCCCACCTCGGTCAAAAACGTCAGGTACGGCGCCCTGGCTCTCATCGCCGGAACCTTCAGCGTCACGCTCCTGGCTATGGCTTTTGCCGTCCCGCTCGGGCTCGGAGGGGCGATCTACTTGTCGGAATTCTGCGGTCCCAAGCCCAGAGAGACGCTGAAGGTCGTGATCGAGCTCCTCGCCGCCATACCGAGCGTGGTCTGGGGATTCATCGGTCTGACCGTAATGAGCAGGCTTCTGGTCGAGTACACGAACGCGCCGGTTGGCATAAACATGTTGAACGGGGCCATCATTCTGGCCTTGATGGCGGTCCCCATCATCGTTTCAATCGGCGAGGATGCTTTGAAGGCTGTCCCCGACTCTTACCGCGAGGCGGGACAAGCCCTCGGCGCAAGCAAGTGGCAGCTCGTTTACCGGGTCTTGTTGCCGGCCGCCAAAAACGGGCTTCTGGCCGCGGTCCTGCTGGGAGTCGGACGCGCTGTCGGGGAGACCATGGCCGTCCTCATGGCGACCGGACATGCGGTGAACATTCCGCACGGCATTCTAGACGCGATTCGCACCCTGACTGCCAACATCGCCGCTGAGTTGGGGGAAGCTCCGGTCGGTTCGGAACATTACCGGGTGCTCTTTCTGACCGGTGTTTTGCTGTTCACCATTACCTTTCTGGTCAATCTCAGCGCTGACCTGGTTATCAGAGGAATCAAGAGGAAGTGACGCCAGGACAGCCCGGTATGCAGACGACAACGCGCTTCACAAAGACCGAGTTTGCGCGACGCAAGGAATGGTGCGAGGCCGTGGCCCGATGGATTTTCCTCACCATGGCTGTCACGATGATCGTGCCGTTGCTTGCCATCGTCACCTACCTGCTGGTGAAAGCATGGCCCTCGCTGAGCCTGGAATTCCTGCTTGACGTCCCCCGGAAGGGCATGACCGAAGGTGGAATCTGGCCGGCTTTTGTCGGCACAGTCTACCTGGTGATCATCTCTCTTGCCGTTGCGACCCCGATCGGGGTCCTTGCGGCAGTCTACCTCAACGAATATGCCAAGGATAACTGGCTTAACCGGGCAATCAACCTGGCTGTCATCAATCTGGCCGGCGTGCCGAGCATAGTTCACGCTCTGTTCGGCCTGGGAGCTTTCGTTTACGCGGCGCGGTTCGGTTATTCCATCTTGTCGGCTTCGCTGACGCTGGCGATCATGACCCTGCCTGTCATTATCGCGAGTACCCGGGAAGCGCTGGCTTCGGTTCCCATGGCGTTTCGTGAAGCTTGCTGGAACGTGGGCGCCACACGCTGGCAGACCATCCGCTCGATCGTCCTGCCCAACTCGACGAGCGGAATTCTGACCGGTGTAATCCTCCAAGTCAGTCGGGCGGCGGGTGAAACGGCCCCGATCATGTTTACCGGGGCGGTCTTCTATAAGGCGGTCGAACGCGGAGACATCTTTGCGTACAGCCTCAACGAGCAGTGCATGGCCCTTTCAATGCACCTGTACACCATGGCCACCCAGGTCCCGAACGTGAAGGATTCCGTTCCCTATGCCACGGCCGTGGTGCTGCTGGGCTCCGTGCTTTTGGTTAACGCCAGCGCAATCGCTTTCCGAGTCTGGCTGCGCAGCCGGAAGAAATGGTGAGGCGGGATGTCCCCTGTAACCAAAGAGAAAATCAAAGTCCAAGATTTGCGCCTCTCCTATGGTCCGAAGGAAGTCCTTCACGGGATTTCCTTCAGCGTTGTTGAGAACGAGATTCTGGGAGTCATCGGTCCGGCTCAATCCGGAAAAAGCGGTCTTCTGCGCTGCTTGAACCGGACCATAGAACTCGTCCCCGGCGCGAGAGTGTCAGGGACCATCCTGCTCGATGGGAGCGATATCCGGCGACCGGGTGTCAACGTGTACGAACTCCGCAGAGCGATCGGAATGGTCTCTCCGCTGCCGGTGGGGCTCCCTCTTTCGATCTATGATAATGTCGCCTTTGCCCCGCGGGCGGCGGGGCTGAAGAGCAAGAGCGACCTCGATGAAATTGTGGAGCGCTGCTTACGCCAGGCTGCGCTGTGGGACGAAGTGAAGGACCGGCTCCACAGTCTCGGCACCAGATTGTCGGGTGGCCAGCAACAACGTCTCACCATCGCGCGCGCCTTGTCACACCAGCCGGAAGTGCTTTGTCTGGACGAGTTCTCGATTGCCATTGACCCGGTGACCACAATGCGTATCGAAGATGTGCTGAAGGAACTGCGCCGGGAAATCACCATCATCCTGGTTACGAACCTGACGCAGCAGGCGCGTCGCCTCGCCGACCGGACGATGTTTCTCCTCGGCGGCTACATCGTCGAATTGGACCGGAATGAGGTCATCTTTTCGAACACCCCGGCCAACCAGAAGACTTACGAGTACGTGAATGGAATCTACGGGTAAAGAGCAGATCAGCCGGCCCACAGAATACGCCATTGAAACCCGGGGGCTGAATCTCTGGTATGCCGACTTCCAGGCGCTGATCAATATCACGACCCGGATCAGGCACGGCCTGATCACGGCTCTGATCGGGCCCTCAGGTTGCGGGAAAACGACGCTTCTGCGCTGCTTCAACCGGATCAACGAGCGTTACGCCTCCGTGAGCACGAAAGGTGAGATCGAGATCCTCGGAAAGAACATCTACGATCCCGATGTCTCACTGGTCGAGCTGCGGAAGGCAGTCGGCATGGTCTTTCAACGGCCCAACCCTCTGCCCATCTCCGTTTACGAAAATGTGGTCTTCGGCCTGCGCCTTCATACTCCCCGGCGCAACCTGAAGAAGACGGAACTGGATGAGGCAGTCGAGAGCGCGCTGGAAGAAGTCGGGCTCTGGAAAGATCTTAAGGATCGACTGAGCATGAGGGCCACTGATCTCCAGCTCGAACAGCAGCAGAAACTGTGCATCGCCCGCTTGCTGCCGCTGAAACCCGAGGTGATCCTGATGGACGAGCCGTGTTCCGCGCTCGACATCGAGGCGACCAGAGCGGTCGAAGAGCAAATGTTCGAGATGCGCGAACGATACACCATCCTGATCGTCACTCACAACATGGCCCAGGCCAGGCGGGCCAGCGACGAGTGCATTTTCATGCTGCTCGGCCAGCTCGTCGAACACCGTCGCACCGAAGATCTGTTCCTGTCTCCCGAAAACCCCAAGACCGCGGAGTACATCGAAGGCCGGTACGGGTAACCCCGATTACCAGTTACCAGTTACCAGTTACCAGTTACCAGTTACCAGTTACCGGTTGCCCGTTGCCCGTTACCGGTTGCCAGTTGCCGGTTACCGGTTGCCGGTTGCCGGTTGCCGGTTGCCGGTTACCGGTTACCGGTTGCCGGTTTGCCGGTTACCGGTCGCCGGGTACCAGTTAGGTTACCGGTTGCCGGCTTGAGCACGATAGAGGCCTGAGGGGGTCTTCGGGCTTAAAGCGAGAGTGGGTGCTCTGTTCTGGCGACGTTGTGGTGTTCTTACGCGGCTTACGCTGACGGCGTAAGGCAAGAGTGCTCGGCGAGGGCTTCAGCCGCTCGGAGCCGGCTTGCCAAAACCGGACCCGCTGGTATAACCTACCTCATGCGCTTTGTAGGGGTCGTACCGGCGCGTTTTGCATCCACCAGGTTGCCGGGAAAGCCCCTCCTCCAAATCGCTGGAAAACCTCTGATCCAATGGGTCTACGAAGCGGCTTCCCGAGCCGGTTGTCTGGAAAGGGTTATTGTCGCGACCGACGACGAACGCATTTGGCGCAGCGTGCTCGGCTTCGGTGGCCAGGCGATGATGACTCGCCGCGATCACCAATCCGGCACAGATCGCGTGGCTGAGCTGGCGTCCTGCATTGATGCCGATGTCTTTGTGAACGTACAGGGCGACGAGCCTCTGATCGCCGCGAGCACGATCGAGGCCGTCTGCCGGCCGTTCACCTTGAACCCGGCGCTTGAGGTCGCAACTGCCCGGATTCGAATCAAGGACCCGGAGGAGGCCGGAAAGCCGCAAGTCGTCAAGGTCGTCACGGACGCGGCGGGGCATGCCCTCTACTTTTCACGGTCATTGATCCCTTTTCCGCGGCGTGAGCCCGCAACCTGGTATAAGCACATCGGGATATACGCCTACCGAAGACAGTTTCTGCTGGCTCTCGGGGAGATGCAATCCTCCCCTTTGGAAACGACGGAGTGTTTGGAGCAGCTGCGCTTTCTCGAGAACGGGCATGTGATAGAGGTCGTGGAAGTCACCGAGGACAGCCTGGGAATCGATACGCCCGAGGACTTGGAGCGTGTCAGGCCTCTTTTGCAGAATAGGCCGACCGACAACAGCTCAAACCACAACCACCGACCGTCCCAAAGGGGGGAGGAGAAGTAATGCGGACCAAGTTCATTTTCGTGACCGGAGGAGTAGTGAGCTCTTTAGGGAAAGGCCTGGCCTCGGCTTCGATTGGCTGCCTGCTCGAGGCCCGCGGTTTCAAGGTGTCCCTGCTGAAGCTCGACCCGTATATCAATGTCGACCCTGGGACGATGAGCCCATTTCAACACGGAGAGGTATTTGTCACTGACGACGGCGCGGAAACCGACTTGGACCTGGGCCATTACGAGCGGTTCACCAACGTCAAGCTGGCCCGGGATAACAACTCTACGACCGGCAAGATCTACCAGGCGGTGATTGAGAAGGAACGCCATGGGGATTACCTGGGGAAGACCGTCCAGGTCATTCCCCACATCACCAACGAGATCAAGGCGACCATCAAGAAACTGACGAACGGCTACGATGTGACGATCGTCGAGATCGGTGGGACGATCGGAGATATCGAGAGCCTCCCGTTCGTAGAAGCGATCAGGCAAATGCGAAACGAAGTGGGGAAGGAAAACTCCCTGTTTGTGCACCTGACGCTCGTCCCGTTTATCGGTCCGGCCAAAGAGCTGAAAACCAAGCCGACGCAGCATTCTGTCAAGGAACTGCTTGAAATCGGAGTGCAGCCTGATATCTTGCTCTGCCGCACGGATCGCTTCCTTCCCAAAGACGTCAAGGACAAGATCTCTCTCTTCTGCAACGTCCCCCCCGAGGCGGTCATCACCGCCAAAGACGTGGACAACATTTACGAGGTGCCCCTGGTCCTGCGGAAGGAAGGGCTCGACTCGATTGTCGTGAAACTTCTGCAGCTCCCCGACACCCCTTGCGACATGAACGAGTGGGAGCAGTTGATGGAAGTGGTCCGAGATCCCGTGGATGAGATCACGGTCGGTATCGTGGGGAAGTATGTCGAGTATCAGGATTCGTACAAGAGCCTGAACGAAGCCCTTTTCCACGGCGGGCTACCACACCGGGTGCGGGTCCATCTTAAGTGGATCGAATCCGAGGGGCTGGTCGAGGACTGCGATGCAAAGCTGCGGAACATGGATTGTATCCTCGTGCCCGGCGGCTTTGGCCCTCGCGGAATCGAGGGCATGATTCGGGGTATCCAGTGGGCCCGCGTTAACAAGGTGCCCTACTTCGGCATCTGCCTGGGGATGCAGTGCGCGGTCATCGAGTACGCACGCAACGTCTGTTCGCTGAATGCGAACAGCTCGGAATTCGATCCTGCGTGCCCGCACCGCGTCATTTACAAGTTGCGGGAGCTTCTCGGCGTCGAAGAAATGGGCGGAACTATGCGCCTGGGCGCTTACCCCTGCATCCTTGAGGAGGATTCGCTGGCTTACCGAATTTATCGGCAGCGGGAGATTTCTGAGCGGCATCGACATCGCTATGAGTTCAACCGCGAGTACGAGGAACTGCTGACCAGTTACGGGTTGAAGATCTCTGGGAACTCGCCCGACCGGAATTTCGCCGAGATTATTGAGATCCCCGATCACCCATGGTTTCTGGCCTGTCAGTTCCACCCGGAATTCAAGTCGAAGCCGCTGAAGCCGCACCCGCTGTTTGTGAGCTTCATCGGCGCTGCCTACGAGCGCAAGCGCCAGCGGCGCGCAGTCGGAGAGCTGAAGAACAGGAGGGCCACCAGCGAGGTCGTGCTGGAACGGAACTATTGACAGCGTGAAGGCCGCATCCTGCCTGCGTTCGGGGCCGCAGGAGGTGTCCTGCTTGAGCTCCCCCAGTGCTAGACGAACATGAACCAAATCCACATCGGCGACCGCCTCGTCGGTGGTCCCTCTCCCCTCTTCCTGATTGCCGGCCCTTGCGTAATAGAAAGCGAGCAGCATTGCCTGGATCTGGCTGGCTTTCTCAAGGATCTGACCGCGCGCCTCGATCTCTTCTTTGTCTTCAAAGCCTCGTTCGACAAAGCCAATCGCAGCTCGATCCAGTCCTACCGTGGACCGGGCTTGGAGAAAGGTCTGCAGGTCCTCGACAAAGTGCGGCGTACCTGTGACGTCCCAGTGCTGTCTGACGTCCACGAGGTCTGGCAGGTCGCTCCAGCGGCGGATGTCCTCGATGTCATCCAGATACCCGCTTTTCTTTGTCGCCAGACCGATCTGATCCTCGCCGCCGCGGCGAGCCGCCGGGTCGTGAACGTGAAGAAGGGCCAGTTCCTCGCGCCCTGGGATGTGCGCAACATCGTGGAGAAGACCCGTAAAATCGAAGGCTCTCGCCTTCTTGTCACGGAGCGCGGCTCAAGCTTCGGCTACAATAACCTGGTTGTTGATTTCAAAGGGCTGCCGCTCATGAGGGAGCTTGGCTGCCCCGTGGTGTTTGACGCGACTCATAGTGTCCAGCTTCCGGGAGGCGGCGGGACCGTCAGCGGAGGCCAGTCGGCATTGATACCTTACCTGGCCCGCGCTGCCGTCGCCGTTGGAATCGATGGCCTGTTTCTGGAGGTTCATGACCGGCCGGAGCAAGCCTTGTCCGACGGTCCTAACTCGCTGGCTCTCGAACAGCTGGAACCCTTGCTGCGAATGTTGCAGGAGATCGACAAGTTGGTGAAAAACCAAGCGGATCCGCAGTCTGACCAGTATGCCCCATCACACCGGCCGAAAAGTTCTGGAGATTGAAGCACAGGCGATTTTGAACCTGATCCCGCGGCTTGGCGGCAATTTTGACCAGGCGGTCGAAATGCTCGTCCGGTGCCGGGGCCGCGTTGTCGCTACCGGCATGGGAAAATCGGGAATCGTCTGTAAAAAGATTGCGGCGACCCTGGCCAGTACCGGGACGCCCGCCCTGTTCCTGCATCCCGCCGAGGCGATTCACGGTGACCTGGGAATGCTGATGCGCGGAGACCTCGTGCTGGCGCTTTCGAACAGCGGGGAAACGGTCGAGCTCATCAGTCTCCTCGAAACCATCAAGCGCCTCGGCATTCCATTGATTTCCCTGGTCGGGAACACCAGCTCAACCCTGGCCCAGAACTCCGACGTCGTCCTGGACGTCAGCGTGGACCAGGAGGCGTGCACGTTCGGGCTGGCCCCGACCGCCTCTACCACCGCCGCCCTGGCTCTTGGCGACGCCCTCGCCGTCACCGTTTCCGAAAAGAAGGGATTCCGGCTGGAAGACTTTGCCCGCCTGCACCCCGGAGGCGGGCTGGGCAAGAAACTGACCATGGTCAAAGATTTGATGCATACGGGCAAACAGGTCCCGCGCGTGACCGTGGACGCCGCTTTTGAAGAAGTCATTTATGAGATGTCCAGTAAAGGACTCGGCATCACAAGCGTGACTGATTCGCAGGGCCGGCTGGTCGGCGTCATTTCAGATGGGGACCTGCGCCGCCTCCTCCAGCGGCAAAAGGAAAAGGTGCTGTCGATGAAGGCGGGCGAGTGCATGACCCGGGATCCGGTAACCATAGGCGAAGCCGAACTGGCTACCCGAGCACTGAATGTCATGGAACGGCGCAAGATCACGTCGTTGATGGTGACCGGCCAGGACGGGAGCATGGTCGGCGTGATCCATCTCCACGACTTGTGGGGTACGGAAATGTTCTGACCGGCCGGTATACAATGCCTTACGGCTGTGCGACCACCCAGCCAGACTACCGGCAACCGGCAACCGGCAACCGGCAACCGGTAACTGGTAACCGGCAACCGATAACC
>JBHGBF010000105.1:0-17269 GCA_041946865.1 Acidobacteriota bacterium
GGTAGCTGAAAAGCGCTACCCTGGGCTGTCATGCTTCACGCTTTCAGCGTGATACAGCCCAGGGTAGCGCTTTTCAGCTACCCTGGGTCATTGGGGGCGCATACGGATCGCTGTTGCCTGTGACGAGACAATCGGCGGAACCGCGAATCGCAAGCGCGTGAGCGTCGGCCGCGTCGTTTCTGTGTTAAGATAGGCCTCACTTCTCCGCCCGGTGCTGCTGAAGGAAGTTGAGGCAATGGTCTACGAGGGAGGCAAACGAGTGACGGCTGCGCCGTCTCCAGAAGTTTCCGAGCTTGACTTAGAGCCCTTGAAGGCGGCGATTCGCCAGGAGGTCGCTTCGCTACGTTCCTCCGGCCGACAGCTCTTCCCCGATGGAACTCTGAATGCCGACTCTCCCGCCGGCGCTCGCCAAGGCGCCTTCGATGCCGGTTCGGTGCGGCCGATGATTGATCTGGCGGCCTCGTTTACCGATATAGGCGCAAACCTGCCTCCCGTGCACCGTTTCAAAGGGCTGGTCCGCCGACTTGTGCGTCTGATCGCACGACTGGTTCTGACCCTTTCCCGCTTCATCACCGACAGGCAACGGGCCTTCAACCAGCTGACCGTCCGAAACCTGAAGACGCTGGCCGACGGCCTCGAGAACAGCACCTCCGGCCTGGCGGCGCGAGTACAGGCTTTGGAGCAGTTGTCCAATCGGCAGGCGGAGCGTATTGCTTTTCTCGAGGCCGCTTTGAACCGCAGCTCGGAGCAACCCGGCCGTCCCACTGCGAACGGCGCCCCTTGCCGACCGGAGGCTTGATTGGCCCGAATCGCCCTCTGCAACTCGGTTATCGAGCCCGGAGACGCGGTCAGCAATGACCTCTTGTCGATGTTCCAGGCGCTGACCGGAATCGGGCACCGATGCGCTCTGTTCGCCGAGACGGTCATAGAGGCGGAGACTCCGGCGCCGGTTCGTCCAATCGGGGAAGCGAAAGCTTTTCTGCGCGCTTCGGGCTCCATCCTGATTCTTCACTTCGCCCTTAATTCTGAGGCCGGTATCGAGTTGCTTCGTTCTTGCTCGTGCCGGAAGGTGCTTCGCTACCACAGCGTGACCCCGCCTGAATTCTTCGAAGGCGTGAGTTCCGGCTACCTGGACGGCTGCCGAGCCGGAAAGGCACAGGCCGCTCTTTTGCCGTCGCTCGATATCGACCTGTTTCTTCCCGACTCCCATTTCTGCTCGCAGGAACTGGTCGCGTACGGGGTCCCGGCGGAGAAATGCCGGGTCGTTCCGCCTTTCCATCAGGCCGGCCTGCTCGAGGATGTCGAGGCGGACTTGAACGAACTCGACCACTGGAACGACGGTTCGGTCAACCTGTTGACGGTCGGCCGGTTGGCGCCGAACAAGGGGCACGCACTGATCATCGACGCGTTTGCCGCCTATCGGCAACTATACGATTCGCGCAGTCGGCTGATCATCGTGGGAGGCCTGGATCCCAATCTGCTGGCTTACTCCGATCAACTTCACGAGCAGACTCGCAAGCGCGGGGTCGGGTCGAGCGTGGTTTTCACCGGCAAAGTTTCCCTGGCGGTGTTGAAGTCCCATTACCTCGCCGCCAGAGTGCTCCTCGTAGGGAGCCGACATGAGGGGTTCTGCGTGCCGCTTGTCGAGGCGATGCGGCTGCGAGTGCCTGTAGTCGGCTACAGCTGTGCAGGAGTCCGTGAGACCATGGGTGATGCAGGCCTGCTTTGGGACGAGGCGGACCCTGTACTGATTGCCGCCTCTATTCAGCGCGTGGTTTCCGACCAATCTCTGGCATACCGAATGACCGACGCGGGGTGGAGCAGGTACGCCATCCGATTCTCGAATAGTCGGGTCAAAGACCGATTTCTAGAGTCTCTGCGAGGTATTCTGTGAAGCGGGTGGGAATCGTTTTGCCAAGGTGGCATCCCAGTGTCGTCGGCGGCGCCGAGGTACTCGGTTGGCAGTGGGCCACCCTCCTCAAGGAGACTTACCCGACGGATCTGCTTACGACATGTGCCTTGGACCTCAATACCTGGGCCAATGACCTCCCTGCCCAGACAACCGAGGAGCATGGGGTCATCGTGCGTCGTTTCAGGGTCAGCCAAGGCCGGACGGCTTACTGGCACGAACTGCATGTCCGTTTGCTCAGCGCCGTCGCCCCGCCGGCGACCGGCGGAGGCCGGCCTCAGCGCTTCGTCCCTTGGAGCCAGGCCCTGCAGGAGGAGTTCATCCGCCGGCAGGGTCCGTATTCTTCGGAGCTGTGCGATTTTCTGGCCGGGAAATGGCAGGATTACCGCGCCCTGATCTTCCTGCCCTACCTTTACGCAACCACGTACTTCCCGGCGCGGCTGATTCCGCCTTCGCGGTTTGTCCTGGCCCCGCTGCTTCACGACGAGGCGCCCGCGCGCCTGTCGGTCTACGGTGAGATGGCGCGTCGCGCGCGCGCGGTCTTGTGGAACACCCCGGCGGAACAGTCCTTTGGCGAATCGATCTGGGGACAGTTGCCCGGCCGAGTTGCAGGAATGGGCATTGACCTCAGGGAACGCAAACCCGCCGAGCTCGGCTTTCCGTACCTGCTCTACTCCGGTCGGATCGATGCGCACAAAGGCTGCGATACGCTCGTGAACTACTTTCTTCGGTACAAGCAGGAACGGCCATCGCCGCTTCGCCTGGTCCTCACGGGTAAGGACGAGCTAGGCCTGCCGAGTCACGCCGACATTGACTTTCGAGGCTTTATTTCAGAGGAAGAGAAATTCGAATTGATGGCCGGCGCTCGGCTGTTTGTCCTGTTGTCTCCGAACGAAAGCCTGAGCATTTCGACGCTGGAGGCGATGGTTCAGAAGACGCCCGTCCTGGTGAGCTCGAGAGCGCCGGTCTTGGCGGACCACGTCCGCCTGAGCGGCGGCGGCTTCACGTGCAGTGATTACCCGGATTTTGCCCGGGCGGTTGATCGGATGCTGGATCAGCCCGGGGCGGGCGCCGAGATGGGCCGCCGCGGCCATGAATATGTGGTGGCCGGCTACAGCCGCGACCGGGTCGCAGCCGTTTTGCGGGACACGATCGAGGAATGCGGTTCAACAGGCTTCCGCGACCCGAGTTGAGTCAGAACATGGAATTGGGGTCGAAGCTGACGCATTATTCCCAGGCGCCGGTCGGCACGCAAGAGTTTCAGAGTTTCGGACCCTTACCGGAGCACGCCTCGCTCGGTCGCAGCCAACAGAGTCCCGGCGGCATCAACGAAAAGATCGTAAACGACGGTTCCCTGCATCCCGGGCACTGGAGTCCAAGACAGGCCCAGATCCTCGCTCGCAAAAACCCCGTCCCCATAAGTCCCGGCGTAGATACGACCCTGCGCGCCAGCATGAACAACTGCTGTAATGTAGTTGTTGGGGATCCCTTCGGTGAGTAGTCTCCAAGTCGCGCCTCGATCAGTGCTGACGAAGAGGCCTTTGTTTGTTCCAGCCAGGACACGATTACCGCCCGAAGAAGGATCGAAGCTGATCGAGAAAGCGGTGATACGGGAAAACCCCTGATGGGTGACGGAAGCCTGTTGCCATGTGGCCCCACCGTTGGTGCTACGATACAAGCCAAAATCAAAGCTTCCGGCCAGGATTTCATTTGAATTCGTAGGGTTTATTGCGAGACTTCTGATCGGGGTGTTGAGTGATGTCTGGGAGAAATTGATGCCATCCGTGGCCTTCAGGACTCCATGCTGAAACGAAGCAGCGTAAACGAGGTCGCGATTAATCGGATCGACCACAACGGAATTAATGTCCACGACCTGTGAAATCGTTTGGTAAGGGACCCGGGTCCAGCTCGCGCCGGCATTGGTGGATTTCCAGAGTCCAAAACGTTTTGCCCCCGCGTACACATAAGAGGGGTCCGAGGGCGCCGCCGCCAATGACAATACCGTGAAAGTGTTCCGGTTCGGCTCGAATTCGAGGCTTGGGGCTGGGCCAGCCCAGGAGGAGGCATCCGTGCTGGTAAAAACGCCTCCTTCCTGAAGAGCCGCGTGGTAATAGCCGCCGCCATCTCGAATCGAGTAGACCGCTGAAGCCTTCAACCCCGTATTGAAAGGCGAACAGACCTCCGAAGTGGAATGAAAATTGGTCGTGCGGTAGACTCCCAACCCGAGAAGACCTTCATACAGGACGTTGTCCACCGTCCCGAACTCGATCGAGTGGATCTCCGCCCACGTATCACTGACCCACGCGCCCGTCTGCAAGGTGGCGCCTCCGTCCGTGCTGTAATGGACTCCATTGCGGGTTGCAAAGGCGAAGCTGTCCTGAGAGAAGAACTTAATCTGATTAACGCCCTCAAAAACTATGCTGCTCGGGACTTCACCCCAGGTCTCGACGCCATCACTCGACCTGAAAAGGGTTCCTCGAATCGACGGGTGGCAGCTGCCCATCCAGACGTTGTTCGTGTTCGGCTGGAAGGCGATTGCCTTCACTGAGTAGTTTTCGTTAGTGGAAGTTCCGACCGTCGGATCAGGGATCCCCGAGTTTTTCGCCTGCCAGGTCTGTCCTCCATCGGTGCTCTTGAATATCCCTTTGGTCTCCGTTCCCGCCATCACAATCAGGCCGTTCGTCGAATGAACCGCCAGAGCCTGAACATGGAGGTCGGTCAGCCCTTGAATGTGGGCGGTGAAGCTGTCGCCGCCATCCGTGGATTTCATCACGCCGCCACCCGAGGTGCCGAGGAAGACAGTGGTCAATGAGGACGGTGAAATCTCTACGACTTCAACCGCTTGGGTGGTTTTCTGGACCCAGGACTGTCCGCCATTTGTGCTCTTGAACATCCCACCTAACGTGGCAGCGTAGAGCACGCCGTTAGGATCAATCGCCAGGTCACGAACATGGAGGTCGGTTAGGCCGTTGTTGACCGCTGTCCAGTCCCCAAGCGGGGACAGGTTTCTCCTCCAGACACCAGCTGAACTGGTGGCCGCATAGAGCACGGTACCTGAGTTATCCCTAACCAGGTCGTGCACAACGGCGGCTTCTGGGCCAGTATTTGCCGCAAGCAGCGGCTGGGCCAGCAATACTACCAATAGCGAGAGCCGGTTAAATGGCATAGGCTGTCACCCGTTGACTAGAAAACCTCGAACCGCCACCGGTACTCGGGAGAATCGAGGAAAAGCTGTATCAGATCGAGTTTTGACCGACCGTGACTGAACTCGTTGATCCAGAAATCGTACCCCGCATCCTCTGCGGTCCGCCTGAGCAACCCGATGTACTCCAACTGAACGAAAATGCTGTTCTCCGTTTGCGCCACATACTCCGGAGAATCCACGAAATTGACCGTGACCTCCGATCGAGTCATTTCACCCCTGGCCAGCTTGCCCACCCAGAAGTTCAGACCGCCCGTGTCCGGTTCCCGCAGCAGGATATTCAGGTAGAGGCGACGTACGAACTCGCTGTGCGTCAAGTTCCCGCCAAATCGGTACTGAAACTCAGGCGACGAAATGAAGTAGTTTACGACCTGCATCCTGTTCCACGAACCGTTGTTCAACGAGTTGAGCCAGAACATGAATCCTTCGTACTCGGCTCTTCTAAACAGCACGCCGGCGTATAAGCGCGCAACGAAAGCCCCGTTGCCCTGAAATTCGGCGCTCTTGAAGAACTCCCAAGTCACCTGCGCACGTGTTCTTCGCCCACTGTTCAGTTCGTCCAGCCAGAAATTCAACCCCCCTGGTTCCGGCGCCCGGTTCAGAAAGTCGTAATACAGCTGCCTCACGAAGAAGGCGTTGTCGGAGATGTCGGCCACAATCAGACGAAAACTGGGCGGTGTTGGATCTGGTTCGAGCAGGTCGTCTGTCGGGATAAGACGGACTGTGTAAACCCCGTAGTTGGGAAAAGACACCGTCACCCTGGAGCTCGAGCCTGCGCCAGTGCTTGTATTTGCGCGCGCTCCTCCCCAGTCCCAGAGGTACGACTGAACGGAGCCATCCGGGTCGGACGCTGTGCCCTCGAACGTGAATGCCACATTCGGCTTGATCTTCAGATCTGAATCGCCTGGACTGACAATGACGGCGTCGGGCGCCTGGTTGTTAACCGTAGAGGAGTAACGATACTCGATCTCATCGGCCTGGCCTGACCTGTTGTGTCCCTCGTAGAAGACGTGAATCTTGCTGGACGTGCTCGCCACGTCAATATTTGAAACATACAAGCCACCGTCCGGTTGCCCGAGCGGTTCGAATGTTCTCCCGTCGTCCAGGCTGCAGCGAGCCAGCAACTCGCCGTACGTGATGTTTGCAGAGGAGACGGCTTGAAAGCCGTGCCACAGAACGTAGATTCGCCCCTGGGTATCAGCAATGACGGCCGTGTCGCCCTGCAGCGCACCCGACAGCTGAGGATTCGGTTCTTTGTGCTCGAAGCCATAGTCACTCAGCTGAACGACTGGTCCCCAGGTGAGTCCCCCGTCAGGACTTCGCCGGTAAAAGACGTTCATCCCATTCTTAGCTTCCCACCAACTCACGTGCAGAGCGCCGCTGGTGCTCACCGTCATGTCAGCACCAAAGCAGTTCGCCGTATCCAAGGGCAGAACTGGAGAAACGGCCGCCGCGGGGGGAAGCCAGGTTGCCCCCTCGTCAAGGCTCAGGTAATGGAAAACGTCGTATGGAGGAAATCCGCCCTGCGGATCTCCGAGCCGGGTGGAGCGGAAAATAACATGCAGTCGTCCGGCCTGGTCTTTGACTATCTTCGGATGCTCATTGTCGACCACGCCGTCATTGGTCGTCACTATCTTTGTTGAGGACCACGTCGCGCCTGAATCGGTACTCTTTCGGAAGAAAAGGCCGCTGGCGTGAGTGACAGGGTCGATATCAAACCAGATCAAGTAGACGTTTGCGCCTTGGGCATATATGGAGGGAACTCGAGACGGATAGTTGTCTGCGACCGTCATCCGGACAGGAGACCCAAACGTGACTCCGCCGTCGCTGCTTCGGACAACATAGATGTCCCCTTTCCCCGCAGGGTCAGCGCCATCTCGCTGGTCCTGCCACGCGATGAAGACATAGCCTTCGGAAGTCGCTGCAACAGTCGGGAAGTTGTGGTCCCATGCTTCGGTTGTCAAAGCCTGTGGAGCGCTCCAATTCACGCCTGCATCGGTGCTCCGCATAAAAAAGACTTGAAATTTGCCTGAACCCTCGACGTGCGAAAATGTGAGGTAAAGGTTGTTCCCGACGCCAAACGCCTGAGGGCGGAGCGATAGACCCAGCAGCTGGGTCACCGCCTGGCGCGAGGTCCATGTCTGACCACACGGAGAGGGCGACAACGAGAGGGCGACTAACGCTAAGATTGACAATCGATTAGCAACCGGGAAGCGCATCTCTTTTACCTGCCACTAAGCTACCCCGGCGGGGGCATTGGGAGTGTGATTGGACTCACTGCTTCGCGACCGGTACCCCCGCCATTCTGCGACTAGACGATCACGTGAAAGCCGTTTGCCCAAAAGACCATCAAAAACGCTTGAATAAGGGCCAAGCCAACACTCATCAGCTCGTCACGACGTCGATTCTCGCAAAGACCACCGAGAAGTATCGCTAACGGGAAAATCACAATCGCGTAGCGGAACATGCTATTCATCACGGCCTGGCCATTGACGAGCAGCACAGCCAGATTGAGGGCCGCCCAAGACCAGTAGGCAAAAGGAAAGCGCCGCCACGCCCATACGATCACGCCAATCAGAATGACTGTAAATACCGCGTTCACCTGGTCTTCGGGGCCCCTGGAAAAGAGATTGTCGATGATAAGGTTGAAGGGATTCTGGTAGGCATGTTTCCAGCCGGTGGCACGTACGTGCACATAAGCCAGCCAGTCTCCGGTCAGACGATGGCAGTACGCGGAATAAGCCCCGATTCCGGCGGGCAAGAGCATCAGCCAGAGCACGTTGGACCTGATTCTCCGGAACTGGAAATGGCAATGCCTCAGGTACTCGAAGCCAAGCGGGAAGAGGGCGATGATTCCGTTCGGACGAGTCAGGCAAAGGAAAAATCCGCTCAGGCCGACAAGCCACCACTTGGGCTCCGGCCGCCTCGCAAAGTAGAAGCAGGCTAATGCGAGTGCGACAAACAGGGATTCGGAAAAACCAGCAGACAACACGAAACCTGCCGGCATGAGATAAAAGTACTTGACCGATCGAAGGGCCGTTTCGCGGTTGCTTTCAAGCAAGACCAGGCGGTACAGCAGCAAGGAACCTGCCATCAGGCAGAAATTAGCGATCAGCAGACCGCCCACATAGTAATGTGGAGCGAAAAGGCGCATCAACAACGGATACAACGGGAAGAAGCAGTAGTTGGCCTGGTTGAGCTTAATCGGGTCAGCCGAAAGGGCGGTCGAATATCCCGACTGGGCAATCTCAAGAAACCACCCAGTGTCCCAGACACCCCAAATGTCCAGCCAAAGATGGCGGGAATAAACCCAGTAATAATGCTGTCCATGAAAGGGTTCAAGGAACTGGCGCGAGTAGACTCCGATCACGGTCAGAAGCGTCCGGGTGGTGACAAAAAGAATGACTATAAACCTCAAGCCATCGAGCCATGAAGGCAAGCGAGTAAAGGCACTCGTATAGGGACGAGCCGGACTGTCAACTTTCGCTGACGATTTACCGGTCAACTGACTGCTCATTAGCTCCAGCACCTTGGTCCTGATTTCGCTCCGCCGGTGTCGCAACCGCACAGTCCTGGACTAAGGCACAGACTGCGCCTGCGACAACATGGATCACCCTTTCGTCCGCTTCGGTAATCTGGAGATCGGAAAGAGCCGAGCCAAGACGTCCCACCAATGCCTCGTACTGCTCTTCTCGCATCGCTTCTACTCGAAGTGCGCCTCCAAACGCTCGATACATCGGTCCCAGCCGATCTCTCTGGCCCACTTCTCTGCCCTTCTGCCCATCGACTCGACGCTCGCCTCATCCCGGGCCAGTTGCCTGGCGCGCTGACCGAGTTCGGTCGGCGAAGGAGGGCATATGATACCAGTCTCTTTATCTTTGACAAGCTCCAGAATTCCGCCGGAATCGGAAGTAGTGAGGACGGGCTTGCGGGCCATGAACGCTTCGAGCGGAACCAGTCCGTAGTCCTCGTCCAAGGGAGTGTAAATGACTGCCCTTGCGTCTGCGTAGAGACGCAGGATCTTTTCAGTGGGTACATAGCCCAGGAACTCGACGTTATTCAAGCACCAACGTCCCGCCAGTGCCTTGAGCGGTTCATACTCTTCGCCGCCGCCGGCAAGGACAAACCGCACCTCAGGAGCCTGCCTGGCTGTTTCCAACACCAGGCGAACTCGTTTATTGGCAGAAAAGCGGCCCACATAGAGCAGATAGTCGCCATATTGTCGGTGGTAGAAACCATCGAGAACCGGCGGCCCGTACAAAACTTCGCTTTGTATTTTATTGTTCGTGAGAAGACGGTTCGCCACGTTTTTCGAAAGTGAGAAAATCTTCTTGTGTTCCGGGATTAAGGCGGTGTCCATCCGCTGAATCAGATTCCGGTAATAGTGGCTCTCGGGGTCGTCGCGAAAGTGCGTGCAATCCGTATCGAACAGCTCATAGGCGCCACGGAACTGGTGAAACAGCCACAAAATCTTCCGCGGGTGCTTGACCAGGTAAGCGGGGAACTTGGTTGTAATGACGACGTCCACGTCCCGGCCCAGGATGTCTTGAATTTTCAACATCCGCCAGGTCAGGGCATTGATCACCATCTCGACTTTAGGAGTGTGGGCCACAGGGACCTGGAGAAGGTCGACTTCATGTCCCCGCTTTCGAAGTTCTTCGATCAGCTTGTCAACCAGGTACTCCGCCCCGCCACGTGTGAAAGGAGTCTGAGGGGTGCAGATCGCGATTCGTTTCTTCACAGCTCAATCATCCGGCGCCAGGCAAGTTCAGCCAAGAGTCTTCGGGCGATTGGCCCCCACCCGTAGTGAGTCCCGACCCATTCGCTGCCCTCCTTCAGAGAAGCAATGCAGGGGCGTGTGGCGATCATCCTCTCCAGAACGGCAGGGAAGTCGCTGAGATCAGCCATTTTGGCGAACCTTCGTAACGGATCCAAGCCTCGCAAACCAACCGGGGTCGACAAAGTGGGAATTCCAAATCGCACGTACTCGATTGTCTTCAAGTTAGTCCCGCTTCCCTGGGTCACAGGATTGAGGGCAACATCGGCAAGCTGGCAAAATAGCTTCTTCTCTGACTCCGAGACTTCGCCTGTGAGGAAAACGTTGCCCGTCCGCTTCACTCCTGGAAAATGGTGCGCGACACTTCCCAGCACGAACGTGACCCAAGGCCGCTCGTTGAGCTCCTGGACAACCCATTCAACAGCCGAGTTGTTAGGTGGGTGGTGGCTGCCCACAAATAGTAAGACGGGAGCCGGAATCCCGAAACGACGCTTAAGCTCCCTAACTTGTTCAGCCGCCCGAAACCGAATAGACTCCGCGTCCACGCCGTTGGGCACGATCACGGTCTTTACGGTCGCCAACTCGTAAAGCTCATGGGCCGCGTTCCGGTCTTCCTCGGAAGAAAACCACACCAGGTTGCTCAGCCTGCAGGCAGCTTCCTCGACTTCCCGCACCGTGTCGATCCACTGCCGGTTCTCCGGCCCCAGATAGGCGGACTTGAGCAGCAACTCGAGGTTGTGGGCATCATAGATCAGCGTCTTCCCCGTGAATTCGGCCAGAATAGGGAACAGGTACGGGTGTTCCGAAACCAGGATGTCAGCCTGGCCCGCGGATTTCAGGGCGTATTCATAGAAGGCCCGAGACCGCCGGTAGTGGTTTGCAGCGAAAATGTCGTAAAGGGTTCTACCGCATCGCGACTCGAGCGCGCGCACTTCTCGAACGGATCGATCATCCATTACGAAGGAGCGCAAACGGAAGCTCGGAGTAACCTGTATGTTCTGAGTCGCAAAGTAGTTGTCTGTCAGTGAGACAACTTCTACATCAAAGTGAGAGGCCAGTTCCCGGTAGAGAAAGAACACGCGGTTTTGCCCGCCATTTCGCGGCGGGCAGATCGGGTACGTGGAAAACACCACCATCCGAGGCTTACGTTGCACGCGAGTGTTTCGGGGAATCCGATCGTGGAGCAATTGACCGATCGCGCTTCGCCAGTTTACCTCGCTCACGCTTTGGAGCGCGCCCCTACCCAATTCGGCACTCCGGTTCAGATCCTGTGAAAGCCAGTCGATTTTTTCCGCGATTGCTCCTGCTTCGGCCGGAACCGTGAATCCGTTGATTCCGTCCTGAACAAACTCGGTTGGCCCCCCGCTGTCCTCGCAGGTAATCACGGGCTTCCCGCTCATCATCGCCTCGAGTACAATCAGCCCGAAATCCTCGGCCTCAGGAATGAAGATGACAGCAATCGCTCCCGAGTAAAGTGCCCTCAGGGCATCGTTACTGACGAATCCCAGGAATTCAATCCTCGCGTCGTCTCCCGCTAGCGCCATGAGGTGCTGTTTTTCGGGGCCTTCTCCCGCAATCAACAGCCGATACGGCGATGAGCTCTGCTTGAAGGCTTCGATTACGAGGTGGAGACGCTTCGGGCGATCCAGCCGACTCGCGGTGAAAAAGTACTGCGGCTCACCGGTCGAGAAACCTTCCGGATACGGAGGATGGTAGACAACTTCAACAGGAACGCCGGGAGGGAAATACCCCGGACGGCGAGCCACAGTCTTTGAAATAGCAAAAAACCTGCGAATCCTTTCCGGGGCAAGTGCCCAATCATCGAGGCTGTGGATGATCGTCCGGATAAAAGGCCCTGGAAAGCTGCAAACATCGGCCAGGTCCGTGCCCCCCGCCTGCCTCATCTCCTCCAGCGCCGCGAAAAGCAAGTTCGGGAAATCCGCACCTTTTGGTCTCGAGAGCAGTTCGACCACCGCTCTTGCCTCGCGCGTACTCCGGTCAAATTCCAAAAGCCCCGAATACGTATCGTACAGGCCTCGAAGACGATGTGGAATATACGCCGAATGGTCACGGTGCTGGACCATCCAGGCGGGATACTTGGTGGAGATGATGCGGTCGAAATGATCAAGGTTCAGCCGGTAGAAACTACGGTACGTCTCAATCAGGTCCCAGAAGGACAGTTCACGGGACGGGACTTTGATGATCTCGACTTCGTGAGGGGTCCAGCGAAGTATGGCACTGGAAATCCCCAAAAGGACGCTTTCAGCGCCGCCAAAAGTGAAAGGGACGGGACTTGGTCCAACGACAGCGATCTTCATCTCATCAGTGAAAGCAGCCGGACGGCCAAAGCATGGATAACCTTCTCGCGAGCCACATCTCCGAGCTCAAGTTGCCCAATCAGTTTCGCCTGTTGCCGAATCACGATTTCCCAAGCACCCCAATCATCGCTATACATATCGTGTCAGTCTTTCGACGATCGTCTCCCACGGCAAAGCCAGCTGTTCGACCTTCGACCGGGCGGCGCGCCCCATTTCCCGCGCCTCTTGTCGGCGATTATAGAGACGGTCCAGAGCCGAGGCAACCTGTGAGGCGTCACGAACCACGAATCCCGTGCGACCGTCTTCGACGAACTCCAGCGGCCCTCCCGAATCCTGCAACGTGATCACCGGTTTTTCAGCCTGAAACGCTTCCATGGTCACGAAGCCGAGATCTTCGTCCTTGGGCGGATAAACAACCGCGAGACAACGCTCGTAAAGATCTCGTACCTCCTCTTCTCTGACATATCCTCTCAACTCCACACGGCCGTCAACACCAAGACGCTTGATCCTTTCGCGCAAAAGCGGTTCCATCCCCCCAGTGCCCGTCAACACACACCTCAACGGTGACTGCACCAAGCTCATGGCGTCAATCAATACGTCCGGCCTTTTGTTGGCCTCGAGCCGTGACGGCAGAAAGACAAAATCTTCCTGCTCACGAAATCGCAGGCCTTGCATTGGCGCTGGGGGGCGGAGAACCTCCGCCTTCAGGCCGTTGTTGCGTAAGAGCCGTTCCGCGACGTTTCTTGAGGTGGCGAAGATCGCTTTGCATTCGGCTAGGCATCGATTATCAATCCGATGAATACTGGCTCGGATGTCTTCATCCAGAGGCAGACCAGGGGCGAAGTCGCTGTACGCCGGATCACCAAACAACTCGTACACCGCCCGGTGTTGATGTTGCAGCCATACGACCTTGTTGTTGAAGGAGATACAGTAGGTCGGAAAGCGAGTGGTAATAGCCAGGTCGGCGTAACCGGCAAGCGGTAAAGATCGCCAGGTAAGGGCACTTTCAAGCAATCCCGTCTTCGACGACCAGCTAAACGGGACTTCCACGCGTTCGACCCGAAAGCCCGCCGAAACCAGTGCTGCTTCAAGCCCGTCCCAAAGCGCCTCCGCCCCTCCTTTAGTGAACGGAACTTGAATATCACACAGCAGGATTCGTTTGCCTTGATTAGACATTATTCAGTCGGAGGCTTGCGCGCGATCAGAGCATAGTCCTGGAAGCCGTAGAGAAGTTGGTTCAGCTTCCTGAGGTCCGCCTGCTTTAAAACTGCCGTGTCTCTCCCACCAAGCAGGTCCTTTTCAGGGACTGGAGAGAGCCAAATGAGCCGCGTCGCGTACCCGAATCGCTCGAACAAGAAAGCAAGGGTCTCGGGGTGCAGCTTAGTCTTATGGGTCGGGTCCCTGTAGAAGTTGTTGCACGAGGCCAGAACGCTGGTGGGGTTAATCGTTTCCATCACAAACACTCCACCCGGATTTAACCTCTTGTGAGCTAGCTCCAGGAAGACTCCCAGGTATCTACTATCCCAGTGCTCAAGTACCTGCAAGGCGACGATCGCGCCAAAGGTCTGCGTCGTGGCCGTCAAGAATGCCAAGGCGTCCTCGTGAAAAACGTTCAAGTTTCGTTGCCGGCAGGCGCTCACCATGGAGGCGTTCGTCTCCAGCCCAAACGCCTCATACCCGGCCTGTACGCAAGCCTCGAGGAATGCGCCCGACCCGGCGCCTATTTCCAGAATCGGGCCGCGATCCTTCGGAATCGACTGCAGGTACTGTGCATAGGGCTCCGTCCTGGCACCGCCCCTGAATCGCTCTTGCAGAACTCCATACTCTGCGTCGGACAGCCAGCTCGCAGCCGGCAAGAGATGCGCTGCCTCGGCCTGGCTGACGATCCGCTCAAACTGCTCCAGCAGCTCCACGACTCGTCCCGCCGACATCTGGAGCTTTTCGGTCTGCTCGCGCAACTGCCGGATGGTCTCCTGCTGCCGGCGGATGTCCTCCTGGAGGCTCTCTATCAGCCTGCTGACGGCGATGCCCACCGCTCGATTGAACTCGACTTGCTGAGAGGTGTGGAAAAAAATAAGCCGGCTGAGAAACATCTTAACGAGGCGGCGAGCTTTAGTGACGCTACGAGGCACACGGGAAGTGTCGTAATTCAAGTTAAGGAAGGCCTGGCTCTGCCGCAATTCCTGATCCCGGCTAAGCACGGAATCGACATCGCAACCAGACCGTTGCGGATGAGACGCCAGGTAGGAGCGGATTCGCGCCATTACCTCCTCAACGGTCAAATTCTCCAGATTCACCGGCAAAGTGTAGCCTCACGAATTGGACTGTGCAAGTTGTCACGGAAGAACAGGAATAACAGCCGCCGACTGCATCTTGGGCTCAAGGGACAAAAGCCGAACATCCTGAACAGCCAGCGTGACCCAACGGGTATCCTGGTTGTGAAGGAAAACGCCGATCGGCTCGGGGGGATTTCCGGACTGGAGGATGCACGCACTCCGTCCCGGCTTAATTCGAAGGTCAACATCGATCCTTTCTGTGACTGTGCAGATCGTTCGCTCGTGTATCAGGCGGTTTTCGGCCGTGTTAACCTGGAGTCGCAAGGGTAAACGAAGGGGTTTGACCGTCAACGTCAGTCTGCCGAGCCTCTCCTGTCCGGCAAAGTTGCACAGAATAATCTGGCCACCCTGGTGCATCCACCGCCAAAAGCCCTGTGACTGCCAGTCCTCAGGCTCTAGAAAAGAGGCGCCGGGCAGCGCAAATAGATCGTCCTTTCTCCAGACGTATTCGCTCACTGCCACGGCCAATTCGCGGTCGTCTTGCGTCCGGCTGTTGGGACTCGGGTTCCAGTGCGATTCCGACTGAAACACAAGATTCACATAGTCCTCGAAGACAGGCAAAGCAACGGGGTACCAGCGATGACTGACCATCCGAAGAGGCACGTGCAAGTCCCCCATTGTGATCCGTGAACAAAATCCCCCCTCGTCGACAGCCGGATGGTCGGACCGGACCGAGAAACTGATGATGTTTCCCGCGCGCCGCACCCGATCCACAGCCGTCTGCTTCGTCCACCTGAACTTTCCGTCCGCCGTTTGCTCAAGCGAGTGGAGACCGTAGGAGAATCGGGGAGTAGGCGAGGCCAGGACTGAAATCAGCACTGCCAGCCAGCCCACCCCGATTAAGGTCAAGACCGGGAGCCAGACACGAGAACAATGGTGCGAAACCGGGTCTTTGTCCAAAGATCGAGTCAAGGCCAGGCTCACCCAGAAAAGGAAGCTCAGTTCGAAAACCAACAAAGGGTGGCTGCTCAGACATGTCAGAACCAGCCCCCCCCAGCCGAGGATCACGATTCGGGCAACCACCTTGTCTACTCCGGATCCCGACTCCCGTCGCTGTCGCCGGAAAAGCGCCGAGGCCGCAACAGCGCAGCAAGCAATGAAAAGAAAGGCGCCCGGCAGGCCAATCTCCGCCGAAAGCTGGAGGAAGTAGTTGTGGGCATTCTCCCTCTCAAACCAGAACGCCTCCACAGGAATGCGCAATTCATCCCTGATCTCAGGAAACGTTCTGAAAAGCATCCCGGGACCCAGGCCGGTCCACGGGTGTTGGCGCGTGGCTTCCGCCGCCACCTTCCACGCTACTCCTCGCGCCTCGTAGAAGCGGGCTACGAAGCTCGCCGGCTGAATCGAAGCCATGCGTTGCCGAAAGATCTGGTACCAATCCGCATCAAGAGACACCCCGGCAATTACGCCGCAAACTAGCAGCGTCAGGAGAAGGCCTATCGCCAGGCCTTTTAAATGGCGGCCGGACAGGGTCCAGGTGCGCCATTCGGACCCGAATCGTGACATCAGGAGGATCAGTCCAAGCCCCAACACCAGAGCACAGCTGATCATGCCTGTCAGAGAGACGGTCAAGGCAACGAGTATGATGCAAATGCTACATAGCACCGTACTCGCCAACCGCATCCACACCCCCGAAACACTCAGGGCCAGACCGAGAAAGAACCCTAGCATATACGTAAGCAGCGCTGCCATGCTGTTGCGGTCCGTCAGAATTCCGTTCAGCCCATGCCATTGGTCCAGGACAATGATTCGGGAATCCTTCATCCAGACTCCGACCAGACAATAGACAAGCATCAGTATGAAACTGATTCCGAGGCCACCTAACAGCAATGTCCTCTGGCGTGAATCAACAACAGACCGAGATACTATCCAATAGAGCAGGCACGCCGATAGAAAGTCCCTGGCTGCCGCGAGCCAGATGAAGGGATCCAGACGATCATAGCCATGAGTGTCGGCGATGCTGCACAAGATGAACGTCTTCAGGACGCCAAGGGGCAAAGAGTGCAGTTCAACAAGCTTGTGCGCAGAAGCAAGCAGCACGACACCCGCGAATCCCATCACCGTCAAGTCCAACTGGGTCAGACCACAGACCGGTTTCCGTCGGATCTGGTCAATCACGAAAAGTACGGCCAGGCACAGCAGTAGTATCTGCGAGGAAGATGTGTCCGGGTGAAACCAGAAAAACGCCCCTGCAAAGAGCGCGAGAGCCCAAGAGAAGCGAACCAAGCCGGCAAGCACGACAGTGAACCCCAGCGGCACGAGCAGGACCGGCCGTCCATCGTAATCCTGCAGGTAAACGCACAACCACAAAAGTGAAATGACAAGGATGGCCCCCCGAGCAAACCACCACCCGACGCTCGGTGAAGAAGCGTATTCCCTTCTTCCAATCCTCAATCGAAGCATTGATTCTCGCCCGCAGAGTCTACCTTCGGAAAGTCACCGAAACAAGAATGACCAACTGCGTAAGTCACCCGCCCATCGTTCAGCGCGTTCGCGCGGTGTAAAGCAGCTGTGCTCGTAGTTTGTTCAGCCGGACTTTTTACACGGCTTCTCCGAAGCAGACAGCACTCCCGGAACTCTTCCGTTTCCACCTGCCCGCCCGGAGGCGGACCCACAGAACACGAAAAACCACTGAGGGTTGCGGAGCGATTCGGGCGCGATTCTGCGATGTAACCCCTCAGTTTTTTGTTCGGAGTGTGGCAGCACGAGGAGAGAGGCCGGTGCTTT
>JBHGBF010000106.1:0-20801 GCA_041946865.1 Acidobacteriota bacterium
AAAAAACCAGAGGATACGCTCGCTCTCATGCCGTACACAACTTTCGACTATATCTCATCTGCTCTTGCCTGCCGGCGTACTTGGCTAGTACCAAGACGTAGCCGGTGCGCCGGGACCGATTAAAGGAAGCATTTGAGTAGAATCTATGATTCAAGAGCTCCCAAACCTCCCTGGACTTCTCCGTGTCTTTCGCCAGGATCGATGCCAGCGCCTCGGGTACTCTGCCGCCTCTCTGTACTGCATCGAGCAGTAAGGGTCCGGCCCCTTCGATTTCCAGATCCACAATTAAAGAGGTCAAATTTAGGGAGTATTGCGCATAGTCTTCTTGAGGGACAGCTAAAGGTGCGCCGGCCAAGATAGCAGCTTCGCTTCCGCGCATTTTCTGGAGGTTTTCAGAGAAAACCGAAAGCACCGCATTCCGAATTTCATCGTCACTCGCGCAGTCCTCCTTTCGGATGCGGGTTATGGCCTCGACTCGCTTTTGCCAGTCCTCGCTCTTCAACATGGCCACCAACTCGGATGCCGATTGGCAAGGCCCCTCACTCAGAATCAACATCAGCAGAATTGTAAGCATACGCTTTCACCTCGTCACCACTGCAGTGAACCCACGTTCTGGTCTGATCGTAGTCCTCTAGAACAGCCCCGTGGGCAGTGGCTGCATTCGCCAGGATGTCCCAATCAGCTCTGTTTACTTGCCCATCACCATTGAAGTCCCTCACGTCAATGTCCGCAGCCATTCCGTAAATGTGGCGACTGTTCACAGCCGCTCCGGGTTGGTGGCTGTTGTGTATTGGGCATCGGTACCCTGAGTTGACAACCATCGCGTCTCCGAAGCTCCCTCTCACCGCCTCCAGATTATCCATGATCAGCCAGAGCTGCCATTGATGCTGCCGGCAATCGCACGCTCCCTCAGAAAACTCGAAGTGAGGCGTGGGTGGCCGGTCCGGTGCAAAATTGCCGCAATCCGGGACGCTGTTTTTCTGCATGTCCAGATACTGCTGCCTCAGTTTGTCGATTCCGTCCTGCGTAACGACAGCCTCCGAGGACTGTCGGTGGGTAGTGTCGACATTGATGGAAGCGGTGACGCCATAGGAAATTGCTTGCATCCTTCCATTCGGGGCGGGCGTCACCAGTGAATCAGTGACAGAGACCGACGCATAACTTCCAGAGGGAGGGTTCGGAATGTACGTGCATTCCTCCTTTGGGGCAGGACTGACCTGCCCCAAAGGGCCTATGGCGGTGTGGACAACACCGGGAAGGACCAGTCGCCTGGTCACCGCCGTGGCAAACCAGCCAGGAATGGCGCGACCGCAACTTCCCTGACCTGCAGGACCTGGCGCAAGCTGAGCTACCGCGACACCGGTCCCAGCCGCCATCAGTACAGCGCAGCCGCCATCAGTACAGCGAGAAATTTGGCAGGAGTGATCATGGTGCCCCCTTAGGTAGAGAGGGTTGATGTTTCTTGCCAGCGCCGATTCTCGCTCCCTGCTCAACGGAGTGCCAGAGAATTTGTAAATACCAAAGTGCATGCTTCATGAGCGTGCTTTCTGGAGCGCGGAGGCAACCTGTGCCCCGTGCGGATCTCCACTGCACCCTGCTTCAGAACGTCAGCAGGCGTTCGTTCATTCTTGAGTCATTGTCCCGCTGTACACTATCAGATGAATTGAGGGCCGCGGCCCTCAAGTATCAGGGACTCGGCGCCGGGGAGACCAATGGACAAGACGAGGCAGCAATTCGGCGGAGACTGGACCGAGGAGAAACTCCGGGCGCTCGGCAAATACCTGGCAGCCTATACGACCATCATGGCGAAGCAGAGGTTTCGATTCGCCTACATCGACGCATTCGCCGGAACGGGTTATCGAGAGGCCAGGGACGAAGACAATCCGAACGAGCTCCTTTTGCCCGAGCTCGC
Organism: Acidobacteriota bacterium; assembly: GCA_041946865.1. Lineage (GTDB taxonomy): Bacteria > Acidobacteriota > UBA6911 > RPQK01 > RPQK01 > RPQK01. The sequence goes on from JBHGBF010000106.1 coordinate 1,913, forward strand.
GGCCGATGACACCCAGGCCTTCGTTCGCGGCTCTGCCCGGATTGCACTTGAGGTACGGCCGCGGTTTGACAAGTACATCTTCGTGGAGAAGGACCCTAGCCGATTTTCCGAGTTGGAGAGACTGAGGGATGAGCACGACTCTCTCCGAGATGACATTCGGCTGGTGAATCAGGATGCGAACCCCTTTCTCAAAAAGATGTGCTCACAATCCGGCTGGGACAAGCGACGCGCGGTGCTTTTTCTGGATCCGTTCGGGATGCAGGTCCCCTGGGATACCATTCAGGCCATCGCCGGAACGAAGGCGATTGACCTATGGCTTCTTTTCCCACTGGGAATCGCTGTGAACCGCTTGCTCCGAAGAGACAGCAAGATCAGCGAGGGCGTGAAGGAGAGCTTGAATCAGGTCTTTGGGACCGATGATTGGTATAAGGATTTCTACGAAACCAGATCGGTTCGAAGTCTGTTTGGGGCGGAGGAAAAGACCGAGAGGATCGTAAGGGTTGAGGAGATCGGGCAATATTATGTGAAGCGGCTCGAAACGGTTTTCGCCGGGGTGGCGCCGAATCCGTTGCCGCTTTTCAACTCACGTCGAACTCCGCTCTACCTTCTCTGCTTTGCCGCCGCCAACCCGAAAGGCAGGCCGATCGCCGTTAAGATAGCGCAGCATATCCTGAGAAGTTGAGGATGTATGGCGTCAACGAAAATCGAGTGGACCGAATCAACCTGGAACCCGCTCACCGGCTGTACCAAGGTCAGCCTGGGATGCAAGAACTGCTATGCGGAGCGGCTCGCGATCCGGCTGAGAGCCATGGGACAGCCTAACTACGCGAACGGGTTCCGGCTCACTTTGCATCCGCGTTCCCTGCGGCTTCCCCTGAAGTGGAAAACCCCACAACGTATTTTCGTAAACTCGATGAGCGACCTGTTTCACGCCGATGTTCCCGTGCCGTTCATCCGTGAGGTGTTCTCGGTGATGAAATCAGCCTGGTGGCATCGGTTCCAGGTGCTTACCAAGCGCTCCTGTCGGCTTCGAGACCTGAGTGACCAGCTCGAGTGGGGGTCGAACATCTGGATGGGTGTCAGCGTCGAGAACGAGGACTTCACTTATCGGATCGACGATCTTCGAAAGACGGGTGCCGCCGTCAAATTCCTGTCGCTGGAACCCCTCCTTGGTCCTGTCCGGGACCTTAATCTGGACTGGATTGACTGGGTAATCGTCGGAGGCGAGTCCGGCCCAAGAGCAAGGCGAATGGACCCAACCTGGGTAACCGAGATCCGCGATCAGTGCGTGGCCGCCGGCGTCCCGTTCTTCTTCAAACAATGGGGCGGCACCAACAAGAAGAAAGCGGGCAGACTGCTGGAAGGGCGAACTTGGGAGGAAATGCCGGCTTGTGATGGTGTCCGAACCGGTTAAACATTGAGAGCCTCACTCTGTCACCCTTGAGAGTCACGCCCTACAGGACCCTTGAATGCAGGGGAGACAGAGAACGATGCTGCGGGAAAAGCTCGAGTCAAATCATCGACATTTTCAGCGAGACAGACAGCGGGTGATCAACCGGATCATGAAGCTGGCAGAGGATCCGAGGCGCGAAGGCTGCGAGAAGCTTTCCGGCCAGGACCGTTACAGGGTGAGGCAAGGACGGTACCGAATTCTTTACACCATTAACGATGAAGAGTGATCATCGTTGTCGTCAGAGTCGGCCACCGCCGCGATGTCTACCGATAGCGAAGCCATCGAAGTGCGACACGTGTTACGCGACGCTTAAATCCGGGAGCTGTGCAGCGGATTGAATCCAGGATTTCAGTTTCAGCTCTTGCCAGAGATAGCGCACTGTTGACCACCCCTAACCCCACAGCAGCTGCCGATCATGTCTGATCACCGAGATGGCGAGGCCATTTGGCGGCTACGGTAACAAACGGTTCCAGAACACTCATCGTGACCCAGTCCCAGGCCAGTCGGGGCGTGTTTTCGGCAGACCCTGGTCGCCGAGAGGCTCCGTCTGTGCGGTAATGGCGGAACTCAGTCAGAACTGGGAGCTGGCCGAGGCCCGGAAGCCGCTTCGGCCGGTTGCACCGTTGGAGTAGGGTCGTATGATTCGTGTAATCCAGTGTCGCGACATCTCGGAGTATAGGATCTGGCTTCGGTTCAACGACGGCGTCGAGGGCGAGCTGGACCTCGAAAGGGAGCTAGAGAGGGGGAAGTGTTTGAACCCTTGCGAGATCTAGACACCTTTCGTTCGTTCAACCTTCACCCCGAGCTTCATACCGTCGTCCGGCCTAACGGGGCCGACTTCGCACCTGAATTTCTTCATGATTGCGTCCAGGCGGCAGCTGCGTGATTCAGCGCCGCAAGGTGAAGGATCAGTGTGAGTTGTGAGCCTCTGACCCCGTTGACCATAATCAGCGTCCCTTATTTTCCCCGCGATTGTGGGATTTTGATAGTTGACGACCTCTTTCAGTCACCGATGATAGCCCAAGGGTCAGTGCCCGCTGCTCCGGCGCAACAAGTTGAGCCGGTCCAGGATCTCCGGGCTTTCCTTAGCCTCGGACAGAGGCGCCAATTGCTCCTCAACGTAAACCCAGTCCAGCTTTCCGCCCTGGCGTACGATGATCCCCTCCACATCCGCCCAATCCCGTTCCCGGTCCGCAAAAGCTTTCATGACGACCAGGTCTTCAGCGCTGCAGGTGCGCAACTCCAGCCCGGCGTAAAAAGGATGCATGGTGGACCGCGAGATCATCAGTTTTTCGAAGTCCAACCCGCCCAGCGCAATATCAATCGGGTAACCGGTGCTGGAGTTGAGGAGCAACACTCTTCGAGCGAGGGCGAACGAGCGCATGTCAGGGAGGCGTGCCCTGAACGCCTCCAGTAGAGGGTCCACGTAGCGGACTTCATCTCCGAAGCCTGTCAAGAGGGTCAAATCGAGATCCCTGGTCAACCGCGGTTCTCCCCAGCGCAGCACTGCGATGCCCCCGATGAAACAGAATTCCCAGCGACGCGAAACCAGGAAAGATTGGACCTCGAGACCTGCTTCAAGAAGACCGTTCACGGGCGCAGTCGGGAGAAAATGGCCTGTTGTTCAACGAGTCCGGAGCTTGTTCGAACGGGCAGCTCGGAAAGGACTGCTTCCAAGACGCCGGACATTGAGTGGATGAATTGCGCGGTATCGGCCGCTCGAATCTCCTCCCGCCGCAACTTTGCCAAGAAGGCACTCCGCTCTCTCCACTGGGCCACAAAAGCGTGAGCGTCCTTTCTTGACATAGCCAAAGAATAACAGAAAACGCGCGCCGGGAAGCTATTGAAAGAAAGGTGCAGGCAAGCGAATTCGAACCGCTGATCCCCTGCCTGCAAATCGGATCGGGGCCGTAAGGCAAAAGTGGATTATGTTGCACGCTTTGCGACACGCGCTGTCGCTCTCTCGCAAATCGCCTGGTTTTAGCGTGGTGGCCGTGCTGACGCTGGCGCTCGGTGTCGGGGGCCAGCACCTCTGTCTTCAGCCTGGTTAACTCGGTCCTGCTGGGCCCGCTGCCGTATGAGCAGCCGGAACAGCTGCCTGCGGCATGGCTTTCAGGGGCGATCCGCAGGAATTCCTCCAGTTCTGGGATTGCCTGCTCGTACTTGTGCTGCAGGGCAAAGGTGTGGGCGAGCAACAGATAGAGGTTTCCCTACCGAGGATGCGCTTCACGCGCTTTCCGAAAGTTCCTCTCCGCGTCATATAACTGATCGAGTCCGTAGTGGGTGCGTCCCAGTTCGTAGTAAAGAGACCAGGGATGGTTCACTTGCAGCCCGGCCGCCGCCGCCAGGCGTTGATGAGCTTTCGGGTAGCGTTTGAGATCATTCAAAACCAGGGCGCTGCCGAGCAGGGCTTCGTAGCAGCTCTTGTTCAGTCTAACGGACTCTTGGAACGCTTCGAGCGCTTCTGCACGCCTACCCTCTTGCAGGAACGAGGTTCCCAGCCCCGCGCAGGCCGCGGAATGCGAGGGATAGGCACGCACGGCGGCCACGAAGAACTTCCTCACCTTCTCATAATGTCTCTCTTGGAGCTGGGCGATACCTTTCCTGTAATCAGACTGGGCGTTTGGAGCCGCCGCCAGATCGACTCGACCTACGGCGGGCACAGTCGATTGCGGCGCGGCCTCCGGCACCCCTCTCAAGACCAATTGGACATGATCGGACGCGATCAAATGGTCATCATAGACAACCGAGATGTAGCGAGGAGCGGACGCCCTCAGCCGATAGTGTCCCTTCTCCAGATTAGTCAAAACCGCCCATCCTTCGGCCTGGGTGTAGACCGGCTGTCCCGCCCAAGCCGCGAATCCTTCTGCCGCCATCTCTGCGCCTGGTATCGGCGCCCCCGCTTCGTCCTTGACCGTCACCTCGAGGTAAAGCCCGCGCTCGCCTGCCATAAGGGAACCGGCCTCAGGACGGATCAGCAGGAGCAACACCATCGCGGGTATTCGTTTCATGGTCAGCCTCCTGAAATTCGGTCGTCGAATCGACGAAGTAAGGTGTGCCGGGCCCCAAGCCTCGGCGGGAAGCACACGAAGCCCCAGCAGGCACGAGCGACTGCCGCCCCTTCAATTCCAGGGCCACCCAGCCGGCGGTGACTGCCAGACACCCGTTTCCTTGTGACCGGGGTCAGAGGCCCACATCTCACAATCGGGGAGAAGGATGGCTGGCCAGTGCGGTTGGCGAGACGATGCCAGTTGTCATTTCGGGGGAAGCGGTTGTTGCGCCTAAGCGCACGTCAATTCTGGGAAGCGACACCCAGAAAGACACAATACCAGAGAGTGACCCCGGTGATGGCCACCTTGCGCTCCCCGGGAAGCGAGCTTGCCAGTGCCTCCCGTACCATGCGCCGGTGTATCCCGAACTGCTACGCAAGCCCCGGATCGATTTTCCCCCCAAACTCGAAGAAAAAAAAGTCAGCGCTTCAGAATTCAAAAAAACCGGAAGGCCGAACTCGCAACTGGTCCAGACGGAAGCCCGGTCTTGCGAGTGTGAGTTTTGAGGCTCTGACCCCGGTGACTGACTGGCCCTTCTTCTCTCCGATTGTGAGATGTGAGCCTCTGACCCCGGTCACGAAAACAGGCTCGAACGATTACCGGCTAAAATTAAATACTTTAGACACGGCCCCGGTTCCGGGCGACCCAGTCTCTGGCAGAGTCGGCGTGCTTGAGCGGGCCCGCCGCCGAGGTCGTACGGTACTACATAGTCCCGCCTCACCAAGTTGCGGCGCAGGGCGCTGGCGTAGCTTTTTACTTTCTTCCTCCAAAACTCCGGGGCGGTGTGATTTACCGAGACGAGTCGCGACTCAATGTACGAGATCATCGAACTCGCGCGTTGCCAGAGCCGCAATCGCAGGAACTCCTCGAACTCCTCAGGGGGCAGGTGCCCGAGTTCTTCCAGGTGTTGGCCGACGCGGGTCAGTCTTTGTTCTGGGTCTCTCAGCCCAGGAATGAAGCCTAAGGAGCGCGCGCACTCCATAACCACGGTGCATGTCCTGACACCCTTAGCGGCACGCATCAGGTCGGTAGCTGTAAAGCTTCGCGGCTCCTCGGGACAATGAAGAACAGCCCAGGGAAGGAGGCCAAAATAAGCGTCCGGAAAGCACTTCTGCATCATGCCGGCAAACGCGGTGTCTTGCCCGCGTTGTGCCGGAAGGAAAGGCGGGAGCAGGCCGCGGTGATCAAAGGCGACGCTGGTCGTCCCGTGCGCCGTTCCGTCGAAAATCGTCTTGATGGGTGCAACACGCAGCACTTCCCGACTGGTCAGGGCGTTCTGCAAGGATGCCCTGGACTCCGTGATCCGTCGGTATCGATCCCCTTCACTCAAAAGGACGGCCGCCGGCGTTTCCGTCCCCGAATCGCCTCGCACCCCAGTTGCGTCACCCGGATGGTTCCCTTCGCTGAGAGATGGTGAAGGAAAGCTGCATCAACCTCTCCAAACTCAACCTTGCCGTCTGAGAGAACGGCCCCGACTGATTTGCCCAACAGTTCCTCGTGGGTTTCGCATACTCCCTGGCGAAGGGTACCCGCCGCCGCAAGCGCGGATGGGCGATCCGGGAAATGCAGGCAATCGCGAGGATCCACTCCCGAAGTCAGTATCACACCTTCCCGGTAATCCGGTGAACGCACCAAACTGCAGACCGTATCGTCATCCGTGCAAAGGGCTAAGCAACCGATCGTCTCGAGCAACAGCGCATTACGGTTGGCCCCGGTCGAGGGAGAATAGGGGGAGAATAGGGGACGCTGGTTATACGACAATTATACGATCGGAACGTCAAGTCGCTTAGCATCAAGCAGTTGAGCAGCGCTGACCTGTTCACTCTGGGCTGTTTTTTGGGGGCCCGGATGTCACTCCGCTGGGGTCGGCCTGCTGGTTTGAGTGGTAAATGATCGGCGGGGGCTTGGGCGGAGGGAAATAGGGGACGCTGGTCAGGGCAGCCGGGAAGCCGAGGGTCAGAGGCTCACAACTCACAATTGGCTTTGTCAGGTTGAGGATCGCCGGCGAGGCGTGCGTCCGGCCGGCGGGATACTGCTGCATTGCACACCGCAAGTCTTTCTTCGTAGTTTTTCCAGCTGGAGCGTAACAGTTGGGGGGAGCTCACGGAACTCCCGAACGGCCGGTTGGAGGAACGATCATGCCAAGACCGCTTCGAGTCGTATTCCCAGGGGCCATGTGTCACGTCATGTGGCGCGGAGTTGCCGGCATGGTTACCTGCTGACGCGCTTGACGCGCTTGAAGACCAATGAGACCGCGGAGTTGTTGGGAAGGGGACCAACTGCCCTCACCGTGGCGCGACAGCGGTTTGAGAAGCGTCTGGCGCAGGATGAGCAGTGGGCGCCACGGCTGAAGCGCGCCGAGTCTCAGGCCCGCAATCTGGTTGCGGTCGGCGAGGAGCGGGGTGCCCAGGCAAAGGAGGCGGCAAGCCCCGTATATCGCTGTGCCACCAATGAGCCGGGGGAATCATCCTTCATCCCGCGATGCCCTCGCAGCGTCAACTTCTTCTGAAATGCAGCCGTGCGCAGGTTGGACTGGATAGACGGGCAAGCGCCGGCATGGCGCATTCATCCGCTCCTTCCGGCCTCACGGCGTGACGGTTTCAGGTCCTGAGCTCAGGTTCAACCCCAGGTTGGCTCGCTCGAAACCGAGCTTGGTCTCGAGGCTCACGGAGGGGCCGCCTTCCAGGCTGATGCGACCGCCGAGCTCGGTTTCCAGTCCGAAGCCGATGGCTTCGCCGCCCACTTTCGCCGCGACCGTGCTGCTGAAGCCCACATCCTGTACCACATCGCCGGCGCCAACCTTGATGTCGACCATAATTTTGGCGCCGAGCACGCCGACTTCCGAGTCCAACTGTGCCCCCACACCGATGGCGATGGTCGTTTCATGGCGTTTGAAATCGCGCTCGAGAGACCCGACAAGCAGCTCTCCGCCTTCAATCTTGAATTTCTCGCAGTCCAAAGAGACACTGACAACCAGCAGTTTGAGCCCGAGAGGTTTCTTGAACGGACAGGGCAAGGGGTCGTTCTTGGGGACGTTCTGTTCTTCGTCGACCGTCTGCTCGTGGGGAGGCTCGGGTTCAACGCAGTCCAGGCTGTCGATTTGTTCGAGCAGTTCGGGCAAGCCGCCCCCCATCCGAAGCGCATTCTGTTCGCGCAGGAGAATGTGAGCTTCACACATCAGATTCAGATACTCGTTGAAGCTTGGGGCATAGACGCGGGCAATGATCGGGGCGGAAAAAGCGTAGTAGTCGCGGACCGCTTCTCGGACCGCGTCCCAGTTGGTCTTCCAGCCCTTGTACATCTGCGAGTACTGGTAGTCGAGGAGGCCCTTTTGCCGTTTGCAGAACCTGTAATTCTCCTGGTCCATCTCATACTGGAGCGTGTTAATCTTCGCTTCGACGGCTTTCTGACACGGGTCGTTATCCCCGCACGCTGCGAACTCCTCGAGAAGCCCCTCCATCCGCTTCAAGAACCGCTGGAGTTTCTCCGAGTGCTGCATCATCTCGGGGGCTTCACGCTCGGTAGCCTGGGCCATATCCTGGAGGTGCCCGACGGTCTGTTCAAGGGCCTGACCCAGTGCGCTCGGTTCACCCAGTGTCAGGATCCCGATATCCTCGAGCAGGAACAGCTCTTTTTCGAACGTGACCGGAAGGACGAGCGAGCCGGGGGTGCTCCGCCCCCGTTCCATTTGCTTTCGGACCGTCGCGGAGACCGAAATCAGCTCCTGCATCACCGTCCTGAGGCGGCCGTCCAGCCGATTCGTGATGTCGTCCAGCTGTCGTCTGGCGGTCTTGGTCTTGGCGGTGCTCTCGCATATCGGCGATTCCGGGATTTTCAAGTCCGCACCGCTCTCCTTTTCTTTTGAGATCGGCTCCCCCTTCGAGCTGCTTTTGCCCGACTCCGAAACTGCGTCGCGTGCTCCCCGGTAGGCCGCCGCGCCCACAGCCGAAAAGCCGTTTCCCATGGCGTCCCGCAAGTGGATCATCGCCTCGAGGTGATCTCCTCGACACTCGGCCAGGAGACCCAGGCCGAGGTGTGCTCCCGACAGTCCCGGCGACAGTTTGGCCGCCTTCTCGAAGTAGCTCTTCGCCCTGGTCGCATCCCCGAGGTCGTAATAGACCCAGCCGATGTTCAGCGCCGTCAGAGCGACACGCGGCTTAAGGGCATCCGCATAGAACAGAACGGAGAGGGCCGCGGCATGATCACCCATTCCCGTCAGGATCACTCCCAGATTGTTCAGACTGACAGAGTCGTCGGGTTGCTTGGAAAGCGCCCAGGCCGTCGTGTACGCGGCCGCAGACCCTGCCTCTGCAGCCACCAGCACGGCCCCGAGATCGGCTGCCGCTGCAGGCCGGACGGCGGTCCGCAAGGTACTGTCCAAGTCGGTTTTCGCCTTGCCTGCCTTGGCGCCGTAGGTCGCGAGCAGCTGTCCGAGCAGTGCCAAATACTCTTCTTTCACCGGAGCTTTGGTGGGGAGGGTCTTCTTCTGGGGCTCGGGACACGGGTTCTCCGGGGGGCTCGCCAGGCTGGGACTGCGGCTGAGGAACCCCTGTCCCCGCTTCTGCATGGACTCGCCCCAGGCCTCCAATGCCTTCTGCTCCGCCTCGGTCAATTCTTGACCGGCGGCCGCCTTCTTCAAGATTCTCTGGATCTCGGCTGGTATTCCCGGCGCCTGCGGGAGGACTGGCTCAGCCAGGAGAAAGAAGGCCAGTAAACAGACCATAACGGAAGCGGAAACGGGTCGTCTCATGGTGGGCCTCGTGTGTCCGGGCAGAACCTACCCCGGGATGGTTGCCCGGTCAAGGGGAAACTACCGGAATCCAGAAATCCGGCGACAAATCGGTTCACGTTTGATGAGAGTATCCGCGCTATTCGGGAGGATGCTTGACGAGACCCGCTCGCACTGCATTCAGGTGGCGCCCATGCCCGGGCCTGGCGGTTCTCAAGCTCACCTGACTACGCGGAACATGCGGCTCCAGCGAGTCCGGGTGAAGAAGTACACTACGCGCTCGGCGTAGAGCTTCAAGACCTCCGACGGCGACGTTTTCAGATACGCATCGCGGTCGTCTTGATACGACCAGAAAACGATCAACGGGCGCCCCACGACGTGGTTTCTGGGAAGAAAGCCGAAGTACCGGCTGTCTGCGCTGTCGTCGCGATTATCACCCATCATGAAGAAGTGGTCGGGCGGGATCTTGACCGGGCCGAAGTTGTCCCGTCGGCTTTCTCCGCCGAAATAGTGTGCCGGATCGCTCGGGTAGATGTTGGGGTCCGTGTGGACTTTATACGGCTCGTCCAGCGGGCGGCCATTGATGAAAACAGTCTTGTTGCGGATTTCGAGTGTCTCCCCGGGCAGGCCGATCGCCCGTTTGACGTAGAGGACTTCGGGCTGGTTAGGGAATTTGAAGACGATGATGTCACCCCGGTGAATTTCATGATGAGGCGTGCCCGGAAGGGGCGCCATGAAGCCATTGCGCAGGGTGAACTTGTCGATCAACAGCCGGTCTCCGACCAAGATGGTCGGTTCCATGGAAGGCGTCGGCACCGTCATCGGATGTACGACATAAGTAGTGACGAACAGGGCGAAAATTGTCATGACCACGGTGGTCACGTAATACTCACGGAGAGTACTGTGCCGGGGGCCCTCTTTCTTGTCCTTCTGGTCTTTCTGCTTGTTCACCTTGACTTTGGTCAATTCGGCCATTCGCTGCCCCATTTTGTGAAAGAAACGATTATAGCATTCAACCAATTGACGGCTGGGGGCGGAAGATTAAGAATTTGTATAGAGCGGAGGCAGGATGAAGAAGATGAAAGAGCCATTGTCCGTCAAGAAGACACAAACGTCAGAAGGCTTGAACCGGAGGCAGTTTGCCCGGCGTGCCGGAGCCGGCATTCTCTCGGTGTCGGTGCTTGATTCGCAGCTGGTGCGAACCTACGCTGCCAACCAGAAGGTCAGGCTGGGTGTTATCGGTTGCGGCGGGCGCGGCACCTGGATTGCCAGGTTCTTCGCCCGCCACGGCGGCTATGAGGTCGTGGCCGCAGCCGATTACTTCCAGGATCGGGTCGACGACTTTGGCGCCCAACTCGGAGTGCCGGCAGGACGAAGATACACCGGGCTGTCCGGCTACAAACGTCTGCTGGAGAGCGAGGTGGATGCCGTGGCCATCGAAAGCCCGCCTTACTTCCACCCCGAACAGGCCGCAGCCGCCGTCGCTGCCGGAAAGCATGTTTATCTCGCCAAGCCTGTCGCGGTCGATGTTCCGGGCTGCCAAAGCATCCAGAAAAGCGCCCGCCAGGCCAGCGAGAAAAAGCTCTGCTTCCTGGTCGATTTCCAGACGCGGGCCAACACCTTCTTCCAGGAAGCGGTCAAGCGCGTACACGAAGGCGCATTGGGCGACATAGCGTTCGGAGAATCGACTTACCATGCCGATAATCCTTTCGAGGAGAAATACAAGTACCTCGAGGCTGACCCGACGAACGCGGAGAACCGGTTGCGCGCTTGGGGCTTGGATCGTGCCCTGTCCGGGGACATCATCACAGAGCAGAATATCCACACCCTGGATGTACAGAACTGGATCATGAAGGAACCGCCGCTCTCCGCCGTGGGTGCGGGGGGACTGACGGCACGCCGGAAACTGGGTACCTGCTGGGATCACTTCACCTTGCTGTTCGTCTATCCGGGAAACGTGGGCATTACTTTCAGCTCCAGGCAATTCAAAGGTCACGGGACGAGGCCCGAGGGCATCCGCAACCGGGTCTTTGGATCGAAAGGCGTGCTCGAGACGGAGTACGGCGGCCAGGTCCTGATTCGCGGCGAGAGCTTCTACCGCGGCGGTGATACTAATCGCATCTACGACGAGGGAGCAATCACCAATATTGCGACCTTCCACGACCAGATCCTGACGGCGAATTACCAGAACCTGACGGCTGATCCGAGCGTGCAGAGCAATCTGATCACGATCCTGGGCCGAACCGCGGCCTACGAGGGACGCCCCGTCACCTGGGCTGAGCTGATGAAGAATCCCGAGCCGCTGGATGCCAGGCTCCAGGGCCTGTCCGATTAGAGAGAGGTTACGGCGCCGGAGGCAGTGTCGACAGCGGCTCAGGCGGTTTCGGCCTCCTGAGCAAGAACAACTCCAGTTCGGCGCCGTAAAGCCCCACTCGAAAAGCCGAACGGGCCAGCATGACCGTCTGCTGAATCGCGGTAAGGCTCAGGATGAACAGCCACGTCGTAGTGGGCATCGCACTGCGGACGACCGCGTAGACCAGGTAAACCGCGCCGGTCAGTGCCGCAAAAACGACAATTACTGCGAAAACCTTCAGGATGTTGCGGTACACAAACACCAGTGAGCGCACATACGCTCTGGCCATTCGGCTCCGGCCCTCCACGACCGTCTCGATCCGGGCATAGTGCAGGGCGAGCAAGAAGGCAGTTCCGATCACGAGGTTGACTGCCACCTGCCCCAGCACCACAGCCGGGCTCAGTTCGGATCCACCCCCGAACACGCGCTCGATCACCACCGCCAGGGCGAGGTTAATCGCAACCAGAACCAGGCCCGCCGCCAGACATGCCCCGATCAGCAGCCGAAAGAATCGTCCGAAATAACGGCCCGCGCCCCTGAGGAAGTGTTCAAAGAGCGGCTGTCGACCGGGGGCCGCGAGAACCGCCAGCACCCCTCCGGATACCATGGTGCCGGCCACCAAGGCGCAAAAGACCAGCCAGCAGGCGAGCGCCCCAAAGATTCTTACGACGCCGGCAAAGTCGTACCGGCCGAGGTCGAAGAGAAGCGGGAGTGAAAACCCGTTCAGCATGGATTGCGCCGCAACCGTGCGGTTCATCCTGCCCAGCCAGCCGAAAACCGGCAGGGCAACAGCCAAGGCCAGGAGGAGGTCCGTAAGCCACAGGATGAACACCACTCCTTTGTGGACGGCAATGTCGTTCAGTCCCTTTTTGAGCGCTTGTAAAGTGCACATGGTCATCACACCAGGAGACTGATCAGGCTCAGCAGGGCTTGAAGCGAAAAAAGAACCTGGGAGAACCACTTGACCTGCGGTCTCGCATCGGGCTTCACCATCCGGCCGTTATTCGCCCAGTTCGCGTCCAGCTCGATCTTGTGTCCAGGATCGGCCTCAGCCATTGCCAGCCGGCTCGTATAGTCCTCCGACAACGTGATCCACCGGGCCTTCCCGTCCCAGTGCTTCAAGACTTTGTGGCCGTCCTCAAACGTCAGGAGAACATCGATCGGAAACCAGGCGGCGGTGTTGCGCGCGAGCTGCACCTCCGACCGGAATTTGCGCTGGGACGGCTTTGTGCCCGGCTGTTTCGATTCCGGGCGTAAGGTGACCTTGCCTTGGGGTCTATCGAAGACGCCGACCGGATCCGGGATAGGGAAAGTCGAAACTGCCAGGATCTGATAATCCAAGGGGGCGTTCCCTTTCAGAAACCGGTCAAAGAACCAGCTGAGGTCCCGTCCGGCCACCTCGTTCGCAACTGCAATGAAGTCTTGAGAACCGGGGTGACGAAAGCGCCATCGTTCGTGATAAGTGCGCATGATCCGGGCCATGGCGCGCTTGCCGAGGTGATTCTCCAACGTGCGGAGCATCAACTCCGGCTTTGTGTAGGAGTAAAAGGAGTAACCGGACCGGTAGGACCAGGCGGGCTGCAGGCTGGTGTCATAGATCCGGAACGGGCTGTTTTGCAAGCGAATAAAATCGAGCTCTGTCACTTCCAGGCCGAGGAACTCGACCAGCATTCCCCGGCCCCCGTCACCCTGCTCCAGCACTCGCCCGCAGGAATAGCTGTTGATCCCCTCGTCCAGCCATGCTTCCTCGAACTCGTTGTTCCCCACCATCCCGTACCACCATTGATGACCGGCCTCGTGGACCGTGACGATCTCCGGCAAGCGGATCCCGTCAAATGGCGGGTACGAAAACCATCGGTTGGTGCCGGCAGTGAAAAGCGTGGGATATTCCATACCGCCGCCGCCGACTGCGACCGGATCAACGATCGTGAGCGTCCGGTAGGGATAGCGGCCGTACCATAGGCCATACCATTTCAAGGCCAGACGTGTGGCGTTTTCGTACCGGTCCAGTTGGTCCAGATGTCCGGGCTGCATGAGGAAGATCAAATCCACGTCCGAGAGCCGGACTTCGTCGAGCGATCGGTCCAGCAAGGCCGCCGCTTGCCGGTACTCGGCCGGTGAGACATCTGCGCGGCCGGAGAATTTTCTCTTGATGACGACATAATCCGGGCCGGCCGTCCAGGCAAAATCGTGGATGTTGTCTTCTTCGAACAGATAAGTGGACTCCCCTTGGCCATTATCTTTCTTCCACTTAAGCTGGCCCGTCGCGCCCAGGCGAAAATTGGAGGGGACAGTGATTTCGGTTGAGTAGTGGCCATAGTCCGCATAGAACTCCGAGTGGGCGTGAAACTGGTGACAGTTCCACCCGCCCGTGGTTTGTCCGCGCATGCCGGCGGGCTCGTAAACGCCCAGCTTCGGGAACCACTGGGCTACCATGAAAGTGCCGTCTTTGTGACCTGTCCGGAACCGAAGCTCGGGAAGCTGGGCCCGAAAGGAAAGGTTCACGGAAATCTGGGCGCGGGGTGGAACCGGCTGAGGCAGCTTCACTCTCAGGACCGTCTGGTCATGGATGTTGCCGTCGTCCGGGTGCTCAAAAGTCATCCGCTTCGTGAGGTCGGCGCCGGTGTCGAGTCTGAGCGAAACGACATCCACCCATCCCCAGAATGAGCCGTCGGTTCCCGGCCCGAGACTCCGGTTGCCGTAAAAGGTGGTGCGCGAGTTCTTGAAGGCGTTCAGGTAAAGGTGAAACCAAAGCTCGCTGACCTCGTCGCCGGAAAGATTGCGCCACGTGATCCGCTCCTGGCCGCTCAATTGCCTGGCCTTCGGATCGAGGCGGACCTGAATCCGATAGTTCACCACCGCCTCGGCGCGATCCGGCAGCCTGGCGGCGGCGGCGGGGAAGCAAAGGGCCATCAGGCAGGCAGAGAAGGCCATCCGGGCTTTGATCATCGCAGCATCCCCCAGGAGGGCACCCGTCTATTGGGTCTCGCCCGGATACCAGTTCGCCAGTTTGACCTCCACTCCCGGTGCGGTTACCGCTTTCTTGAAGACCTGAAGGTCGGAGCCCCGGTAATGATACGGGTAGACAACTTTCGGGCGGAATTCATTGACACACTGGGCGGCTTCTTCGGGCGGCATGGTGTAAGGGAGGTTCATACAGATGAAGGCCATGTCGATATTCTTCAACTGCTTCATTTCCGGGATACATTCCGTATCGCCTGAAACGTAGATCCTCTTACCGGACATCTCGAGCAGATAGCCATTCCCTCGGCCCTTGGGATGGAAGTGCTGGCCGGCGGACGGTCCGCGCAGAAGGTTGTAGGCCGGCACCGCCGTGATCCCGATCCCGAGAACTTCAGCCTTCTCCCCGTTTTTCAGGAACCGGGCTTCGGCGATCGAACTCTGAGCAGCCGGCGGCGCCACGATTGAAGTGTCCGGTTTGCGCACGGCGGCGACTTGTCGCAGGTCGAGGTGATCCGGGTGAATGTCGGTGATGAGGATCAGGTCAGCTTTCGGCTGTCCCTCGTAGTTACCCTGGCTCCATGGATCCACGTAAACGGCTTTGCCGTTCCACTTGAGGATCAGGGAGGCGTGCGTGATCGGCACGACCTCGACCTGCTGCGCCAGAGTGAAGGCCGCCATCAGAAACAAAACCATCGAAAAGCAGGTCCAAGGAAAGGCTGAGACGCCGCAACTCTTGATAGTTATAAGCATACGACCTCCGTTTCAACAGGGATTTAACGGTCCTATTCTCTCTACACTGGAGGAATCCGGGCATCGGTCCTTAAGCTGGAGAACGGTTAACCCCGTGCGCGGGTCGCGAAAATCAGGAGCGATTTCTGCCAGCGGCGCCAGCACGAAGTTCCGTTCATAAAGAAGCGGATGGGGGATAACCAGCGCCCGGTCCTCGATGATCGCCTGGCCGAAGAACAGGATATCGAGGTCGATTTCCCGAGGCCCTTTGGCCATCAGACGCGTTCGGCCCAGGCGCCGCTCCACGCGAAGACAGGTGGCCAGCAGTTCATGGGCGGAAAGGCTGGTCCGCACTTCACAGACCATGTTCAGGAAATCAGGCTGGTTCCGGACATAAAGCGGCTCGGTGCGGTAAACCGACGAACAGACGGCAATGCCGACCCCCTCCCCCGGCAGGAGACGCAGTGCAGACCGGAGCCGCTGCTCTCGGTCTCCCAGGTTCGAGCCGAGCGCCACGAATACGGCTGAAAGAGCGGCGCCGTCCGGACTAGAACACATAGGGAGGTCTCCTGATTGTCCCGAAAGAACCTATCCCCTTCAGAAAGAAAGAGAAGCGTACCTGCTTTTCCTGCCGGACACCCAGGTTGAACGACTGCATCTCGACCGATACGCCGCAGCAGTCCCAAAAGTAGTTGGCCCGTGACAGCGAACCGAGGAATCGTGAGGTGGCGGCATCGTAGCTGAAGGAACTGGTCACCGACAGCCCCCGTTCCAGCTGGCCTAAGGAGACCATGGCATTGAGCTGGTTGCTCTCGAAGGTTCCCGGCTCCAGTTTCTGGGTGACGAAGTAACTCGTCCCCACGGTAAACCGAGGCCGGATGAAGTATCCGGTCAGCGAGAAATTGCGATACTGCCCAAAGAGCGGATCGTAGTCCCCACGGATGTCAAAGCTGGTCCCCGGATCCGGGGTGAATCTGACCTGGGTCACGACCGGCGAGAAACTTCGGCGTATACCGCCGAAGTGGAATCCGGTTAATGAAGTGAAAGGTGCGAACTGGTTGATGGGAGCGAACCCGTCGCTCCTCCTCTCGGCCTCGAAACTTCCGGAGAAATCGGGGTCGAAAAAGTGCTTCTGGCCGATCCGGATCGAAAGCCACTCCTGGTTGACCATCACCCCGTCAACTTTGCGCCTGACAAAGAACCGGTTGTAGAGGTTGTATTCAATTTCGTTGGTGTTGACGATCGCGTCGTTTTCGTCAAAGCGGATAACCTGATCGAACTCGTCCACACCGTGCAGGTAGTGGTAGCGCATGGTCGGCTCGATCGTGTGCTTCCATAATGAGCCGGACTCGCGCCCGTAGACTTTCGAGAGTCCCCAGCCCTGAAGGCTCAGTCCCACGTCGATGTAGTTACGGTGAAGGTTGTCGCGGCTCATGGTGACGGCGCCCGACTCGCTGGTCCTCAGGCTGTCGCTGTAGAAGGTCTCCCTGAGGCCCAGCTCTGGCGTCGCCTGCAAGCCCATGAAGAGAGGAACCGAGAGGTAGGCGCGCGGGAAAAAATCAAGCCTTTGTGTGGTCCCGGTGTCTTCGATCAGCGGATCCGTGCGGCTCAGGCCGCGGGCTGATGCGTCCAGATCGAGATAGACCGGAGTGCCGAAAAGGCGCCTCCCGGTCGAACGGAAGATCAGGGCCGGGGTTGTGCGAATGACGATATTGCGCACCGGGAAGGCGGTTTCATCCCTCGACAGCAGGAAGTTTGCCGAGCCGATCTGGAAGTTCTTCGTCAGAAAGATCCGGGAATTCTCGGTGGGACGGGTCGCCACATAGAAGTCTTCGGAAAAGACCTGGCGAAACACGAAGTTGGACACCAGGTTGAAATCCGCCACCGCCCGGTAACCGTTGCCGAATTGAGTTTCCCCCAACCCGTTAAAGCTGGCGCCACCCTGATCCTTGCGGTCGTTGATCATGAAGCCGTCCAGGTCGAGGCTGGAAGCGGCATTCGGCCGGGTTCTGAAGGTGAAGCCGTGCCCGAAGCCCCTTTGCGAGAAATAGGTCTCGCTCAGAATCAGGTCCGCGCTCCTGCCGAGCACCAGGTAGACCGACTGAGTGACTCTTCGCCCTTTGTTGCTCGAATTCCCGGTGGTCGGCATCAGCAGGCCGCTCGAGCGCTCCTTTTTCCCGGTAGGGAAGAGCATCAAGGGCAGATAAAAAACCGGGACGTTCTTGATGCGGAAGAGGGTGTGCGTAAAGCGCGCATTGCCGCCGAGCGGGATCTTCGCATCCTTGATGGAAAAGCTCCATTTGGGAACCGCTTCGCCGCAGGCGGTCAAAAAGCCGTTCTTGGCGTGATAGGTATTCGGACCCGTCTTGATCAGTATCCTGGCCTTGAGGTAAAGCTCCTGGTCAGTGTATCCGTCAGCGTCGTAGATAGTCCCGGTGTCCGTCTTGAGATCAAGCTCGGCCCGGCTTCCTTTCAGCCACTGAACCCCGCGCCGCAGCTCGATAGGCCCCTCGGCGGTTGCTCGTTCGGTACCCGCCTCGTAGGTGACCTTTTGCGCGTTAAGCACGCTGTCCTCGAACGTGATGATCACGTTGCCTTCGGCGATCCACCGGTCGCCGGCCTCCCGGCTGACCGTATCGGCAGTGATCTTCACTATTCCTGCATGGTAAGGCATTTCGACGGTGACCCGGTCCTGGGCATGAGCCAGCGTCCCGAGAAGCAGCAGAGTGGGGACCAGCCACCGGACACCGTACATCCCCTAAAGATACGCGTCCGAAGGTTTGAGTCGCAAGCACCCGCAACCGACCGGGAAAACAGGCTAAAATGATCGGCGCCTCGAAGCGGGGCAAAAAAAGGGCCCTGGTGGGGGGGAGGGTATCCAATCCAGGGCCCTTTGGCGCTCATTGCTGAGTCACTAGTTATGATGCGAGCGCTTAGAAAAAGTTTTCAAAAAGTTTTTAAAAAGTTGACGTCCATGAAAATCTTTTCGTCCTGGTTTTAAGCAATGGAAACATCTCAACAGCTTACGACCGCTTTTCGTGAACGCCTGGTCCTGTTTTCCTTCTTCCATCTCGGCTCGGATGCCAGAATCGACATAACGGAAGGGCCGGAGAGTCTGAAAGTGTCGATGGCGCACTCGAGGGTGGTCCCTTTCGACTTCAGCCTGTCCTGGCCGGAGACCGAGCAATTGCTTGCTGACCCCTCCCGGTTTGAGGCGTTCATGCTCGATCTGCTGACCCGCTATCGCCGGTCCTGATGTCGTCCGCCGCCTCATCCGGCGATAAGAAGGCGATAAGGAGATCGGAGAGCAAAAGGAGCAATTCCGGGTGAGCGGGAAAGGCCGATGAATAGGGAATTTTGAGCGACACGGGCGAAACGGCGCAGCCAGATCCCAGAGGTTCTTCCGGGAGTGCGCCGGAAACGCGTGTTCTGTACGAATCGATCTCGCTTGCGGCACGTATCCGACGCGCGCCGCAAAAGGCGCTGCGCTTGCGGCTCTGTGTGGATCTCGCTGCGCCGTTTGGCCTTTCACCTCCAAATCAGGGCTGTAATCCCTCAGTTTTCGTACGGCCAGGCTCCGAAGGCGCCACAGAGTCAAGCGCAAAGCGCCA